>NZ_JBWKPK010000029.1:0-77764 GCF_059418205.1 Caulobacter sp. GW821-FHT09B11
CTTCGGAGCCGCGGGCGCGGGCGTCGCCGCAGCCGGTGTCCCAGCGGCCGGAGCCGGCGCGGGGGGCTTGGCCGGGCCCAGCATCGACTCTTCGGGGTTCTCGGTGATCACCGGCGGCAGCACCTTGGCGGCCAGGGCCTGCTGGTCGGCGAGCTGGGCGAAGTCCTTGAACAGCAGGATGCGGATGTAGTCGATCGAGGTGCTGTCGGCGAACAGCACCACCCGCCAGCGGCCGTCCAGGCCCTTGACGGCCGCGCCCACCGGCAGGCCACGCGGCACGACGCCGCCGTCGCCGGAGGTGACGACCCGGTCGCCCGGCTGGATCGGATCGGCGCCGCGCAGGTAGTCGAGCTTGGGATTGGGGCCGCCGTCGCCGGTCAGGATGGCGCGGGCGTTGGTGCGGTCGATCATCACCGGCGTGCGCGAGGCGATGTCGGTCAGCAGCAGCACGCGGCTGGCGCCGGGCGCGACGCCGACCACGCGGCCGACCAGGCCGCGCTCGTTCATCACCGGATTGCCGACCACCACGCCCTTTTCCTTGCCGGCGTCGGCCAGGCGGGTGTTGGCGAAGGGGCCGCGGCTGTCGGCCACCACGCGGGCGGCGACCATCGGGATCGGCGGATCGGTCTTCAGGCCCAGCAGCGACTTGTAGCGGTCGTTCTCGTCGACGAGCGCCAGATACTTGTCGCGATAGGCCCGCATCTCCTGAAGCTCGGCCTTCAGGCGGGCGTTCTCGGAGCCGGCGAAGAAGTAGTTGCGCACCGCGCCGACGCCGACGCCGGTCCAGCGGCCGGGCGCGGCGATGACGCCGCTGACCGGCTTGGCCACCGTGTCGACCGTCTGGCGGGTGACGCCGTAGGCCTGCAGCTGCAGGGTCTCGCGCCGGTCGGCCAGGAGGAAGGCCACCGCGATCACGATCGCGACGATGAGCGCCACGGCCGCGGTCCAGGTGAGCGGCACTTTCAGGTCGCCGAGCGGACCTTCACGAAAGGGCACGAACTGTTCTCCTGGCGCCCCCCGGCGCCGATACGGATTGTACTACGCTTAGGCCAGGGTCGACTCGAGGACGCCCTTCATCCACTTGGGATGCTCGAGCACCTTGCCGCAGCCGAGGGCGACGCACGACAGCGGGTCGTCGGCCACGGTCACCGGCAGGCCGGTGTGGTCGCGGATCTCGGCGTCCAGGCCGCGCAGCAGCGCGCCGCCGCCGGTCAGCATGATGCCCTTGTCGGCGATGTCCGAGGCCAGTTCCGGCGGGGTGGCTTCCAGGGCCACCTTCACGGCTTCGACGATCTGCCCGACCGGTTCGGCCAGGGCGTCGGCGGCCTGCTTTTCGCTGATGCGCACTTCGCGCGGCACGCCCTGCATCAGGTCGCGGCCCTTGACGTCGATCGACAGGCCTTCGCCGTCGGCCGGCGCGCGGGCGGTGCCGATTTCCTTCTTGATGCGCTCGGCGGTCGTCTCGCCGATCAGCAGGTTATGGTGGCGACGCATGTAGCTGATGATCGCCTCGTCCATCTTGTCGCCGCCGACGCGGACCGAGCGCGAATAGACGATGCCCGACAGCGACAGCACGGCCACCTCGGTGGTGCCGCCGCCGATGTCGACGACCATCGAACCGGTCGGCTCGTGGATCGGCAGGCCGGCGCCGATGGCGGCGGCCATCGGCTCGTCGATCAGGCCGACGCGGCGGGCGCCGGCGTTCAGGCAGCTGTCGTTGATGGCGCGGCGTTCGACGGCGGTGGCGCCCGACGGCACGCACACGATCACCTTCGGGTTCACGAAGCCCTTGCGGTTGTGAACCTTGCGGATGAAGTACTTGATCATCTCCTCGGCGACTTCGAAGTCGGCGATGACCCCGTCGCGCATCGGGCGGATGGCTTCCATGTGGCCCGGCGTGCGGCCCAGCATCTGCTTGGCCTCGATGCCCACGGCGTGGACGATCTTGCGGCCGCCGACGTTGCGCAGCGCCACGACCGACGGCTCGTTCAGCACGATGCCCTTGCCCTTCTGGTAGATCAGGGTGTTGGCCGTGCCCAGGTCGATGGCGATGTCGTTCGAGATAACGCCGAAGAGGGAAGAGAACATCGAAAACCCTGACTGAGGGGTAGAAGGGGCGAGACGTCGAAAACCACGGAAACCGTGGGCGAGGAGCCTTTTCCACCGGAACGGCGGAGCAGACGAGAAAAAGGCTCCTACTGCAAATCAGGGAGAGGACAACATGATTCCCCGCGTACGCGGATCATCGCCTTGTCCTGCCCTGCGCCTTCCTGCGGCGACGGGAGCGCAGCCGCCGGGCCGCGCCGTCGTCCAACCACCGGAAGAGTGTGGGAGACGCCGCCCGTTTGCACCGCGAAAGCGTTGATTTCAAGGTCTATTCGCCAAGCCTTCTCACCTGTTTCAAACTCGTGAGCGAAGCGGCAGGGGGAACGCATAAACGTGGCGAAAACTAGCCGAGCGCCGCCATGACGACTCCGAGCGCGGTAACCACGCCGGCGAGGATCTGAAACGGGCTCAAACGCTCGGCGAACAGCCTGCGTCCGGCCAATGCGGCCAAGGGAATTTCGACCACGCCGACCGCCCTCACCGGCCCCACCGGCGACAGCGCCATGGCCGTGAACCACAGGCCCGAAGCCGCCGCGCCGCAGAAACCGGCGCCCAGAGATTTACGCCAGGCCGCCAGCACGGCGACCACGGCGTCGGGATTGCGGATCAGCAGGATCGCCGTCAGGGCCACCGACTGGATGGCCTGCACCACCATCACCGTCACGAAGGCCGAATAGGCCAGGTGCTGCGGATCGAAGGTCAGCGAGGCCTGGCGGAAGCAGTTGGCGCTGAGCGAGAACATCGCGCCGGCGCCCAGACCGGCCAGGGCCGCGCCGCGCTTCATCGTCACCGGACCGCGCGGCCAGGACAGGGCGGCCAGGCCGGCCGTGGCCACCAGGCCGCCGGCCCATTGCAGACCGCTGATGCGGTCGCCGAACAGCAGCGCGCCCCAGACCAGGGCGAACGGCAGGCCGCTCTGCTGCATGGCCGTGCCCAAGGCGAAGGACGAGCGCTGCATGGCGACCAGCAGCGCCGCCGTCGCCGCCATCTGCAGGCCGGCGCCGGCGAAGGCGCCCAGCCAGAAGCGCGTCGTCAGATGCGCCTGCGGGTCCTTGGTGACCAGGAACGCGATCGCGGCGAAGACGATCGCGAACGGCAGGCCGAACAGGAACCGCACGAGGGTCGCGCCCCAGGGGCCGGCCCCGCCCATCACCGAACGCTGCGCCGCGTTGCGGGCGACCTGGAGAGCCGCCGCGCCGATGGTGATGGGGATCCAGATCATGCCGCTCTCTTCGCCGCCACCAGAACGCCCGAGGCCCAGTCCATGCCGACAATGGCCAGGCGCGGATCGCTGGCCAGGCGCAGCACCAGGTCGTCGACCCGCGCCTGGTGGCCCTCGGGCCAGTTCGGCTGGGGCGACATGTCGTCGACCACATAGATGCCGCCGACCTGCAGCAGGCGCAGGGCGTCGTCCAGGCTCTCGTACTTGCCCGGCACGGCGTCGGCGAAGATCAGGTCGAAGCCGCCGTCGTTCTGGCCCGCCAGATAGGCCGCGCCGTCCTCGGTGACGAAATCGACGCGCGGGTCCTCGCCCAGCACGTCGCGCGCCACGGCCTGGACCTCGGGGTCGTTGTCGACGGTGGCCAGGCGGGCGTCCTCGTCCATGCCGTCCAGCAGCCAGGCGGTCGCCAGGCCCGTGCCCGTGCCCATTTCCAGCAGCGCCTTGCGGCCGACGGCGAGCATGCGAAGCATTTCGCCGATGCGCGCCTCGGACGACATGTCGAAGCCGGCCTCGATGGTGCGCATGGCGATTTCGTGCCAACGCGGCGGCGAGGCGACGCTGCCTTCCAGGGTCGAGCTCATGGGTTCGGCTCCTTTATGCCGCCCTTACGCCGGCGGCGGGTTTACGAATAGCGCCCTGACGCGGCGCGGCGGCAGAACAGTGGGGTTGGCGCACTTAAGCTGCGTTCCCTAACAAGGTGTTCACCATGTCCGCCCACCCGCTTCGTCAAGCCGCGCAGTTCCTGCTGGGCGTCCCGACCGAGGGGATCGATCCGACGCTCGACCGGATGCTCGAGCTCGCCCAGTCCACCCCGCTGTGCTTCGTCGCCGTGACCGGGCCCGACGCCGCCGAGGCCATGGGCCAGCTGTGGCGTCGCGGCTACCAGCGCGTCGAGATCGCCCGCCGGGCCACCTGCTCGGCCGCCGACGAGCGCAACGACGTGCTGCTGGTCGTGGGCTGCCCCAAGGCCGACGACATGCGCGCGACCGCGGCCTCCACCCTGGGCCTGCTGCGCCCGGGCGGGGTGATGGTGATCGACGTGAGCGCCGTGGTGGACGCGGAGGAGCGCCTGTCGCTGTGCGAGGGCCTGGCCCAGCTGGGCCTGGACGTGCAGCCGCAGGCGCACCTCGCCGCCGAGATCCTGGCGACGCGACGCTGGGGCTGGCGCAAGGCGGCCTAAAACCGCCCTGCCCCGTCAGCTAGGAAGCAGGTGAGGCTCTACTAGCCTCAGAAGCCGCTGGCGATGGCCGCCGGCGCGCTCTTCTCCTTGCGGGCGAAGAGGTTGTTGAGGGCGTTGACGTACGCCTTGGCCGAGGCCGTGAGGGTGTCGGTGTCGGCGGCCGCGCCGGTGGCGATGCGGCCGTCCTCTTCCAGGCGCACCGAGACCTGGGCCTGGGCGTCGGTGCCTTCGGTGACCGCGTGCACCTGGAACAGGCGCAGGGCGGCGCTGTGCGGCACGATCTTCTGGATGGCGTTGAACACGGCGTCCACCGGACCGTCGCCCGAGGCCTCGGCGCTCTTGGGCTGGCCGTCGACGTCCAGGGTCAGCTCGGCCGACTGGCCTTCGGTGCCGGCCACCACGCGCAGATGCGAGACGCGGATCTTCTCCGAGCCGCGCGCCAGGGCGTCGTCGACCAGGGCGATGATGTCGTCGTCGTAGACGTGCTTCTTGCGGTCGGCCAGGTCCTTGAAGCGGCCGAAGGCCTCCTTCAGGGCGTTCTGGCCCAGCTCGTAGCCCAGGTCCTTCAGCTTGGCGCGGAAGGCGTGGCTGCCAGAGTGCTTGCCCATGACCAGGCTCGACGGGGCCTGGCCCACCGATTCCGGCGTCATGATCTCGTAGGTCTCGCGGTTCTTGAGCATGCCGTCCTGGTGGATGCCGCTCTCGTGCGCGAAGGCGTTCTTGCCGACGATGGCCTTGTTGTACTGCACCGGGAAGCCGGTGATGGCCGATACGTAGCGGCTGGCGCGGGTGATGTGGGTGGTGTCAATGCGGGTCTCGAAGGGCAGCTTGTCGCCGCGCACCTTCAGGGCCATCACCACTTCTTCCAGCGCAGCGTTGCCGGCCCGCTCGCCCAGGCCGTTGATGGCGCACTCGATCTGGCGGGCGCCGCCCTGCACGCCGGCCAGGCTGTTGGCCACGGCCAGGCCCAGGTCGTTGTGGCAGTGGGTCGAGAAGATCACCTTGTCGGCGCCCTCGACGTTGTTGACCATCCAGTTGAACAGGTCGGCGTATTCCGACGGATAGGTGTAGCCCACCGTGTCGGGCAGGTTGATCGTCGTGGCGCCGGCCTTGATGGCGGTCTCGATGGCGCGGCGCAGGAACTGGCGGTCGCTGCGGGTGGCGTCCTCGGCCGACCACTCGACGTCGTCGCGCAGGTTGCGGGCGTGGGTCACCGAGCGGGCGATCACGTCGATGACGGCGTCCGGCTCCATCTGCAGCTTGTGCTTCATGTGCAGGTCGGAGGTGGCGATCACCACGTGGATGCGGCCACGCTGGGTCGGGCGCAGGGCCTCGGCGCAGCGGTCGATATCGACCTGGTGGGCGCGGCACAGGCCGGCGATGGTCGAGTTCTTGACGATCTTGGCGATCTCGTTGACCGACTGGAAGTCGCCGTTCGAGGCGATCGGGAAGCCGGCCTCGATGATGTCGACCCCCATCTCCTCGAGGATCTTGGCCAGTTCCAGCTTTTCTTCCAGCGACATCGAGGCGCCGGGCGACTGCTCGCCGTCGCGCATGGTGGTGTCGAAGATAACGACGTTATCGCGGCCGGACTCTTTCTTGGAATCGACGGCGGCGGTGATCGGGGCGGTCATGGAGTTGTCTTTCGCGAGGTCCGGAGGGCTGAAGGGCGGTTCATCCCCTGAGCGACCGGCCGCGACGATACGTACGCGCGGCTAGACGGACGCCCAGGGGCGGCTAAGCCCCAGCGCAAGGAGAAGGAGATTGTCGCGTTCGCGGCACATGACGGATTGTTTAGCGAACCACGCCAAATCCAGCAAGCCGTTTGCTCGCGACACGGGCATTTCGCCGCGCCAGGGGCATGAAATGCCCTTGACGACTTTAGGTGTCGGCTTGTTCTTCCTTGGCTTTCAGCCAATTGCGGGCGACCCAACCCGCTCCGATCCAGATCGCGGCGGCGATGACCAGCAGCACGATGTGCTGGATCCCGCCGCCCCGCATGGCCTGGACGATGGTGTTTCCGGCGAAGGCGGTCAGGGCGATCTTGGGGATGATCCCGATCGCGGTGCCGGCCGTGAAGTCGCGCACCTTCATCGGCGTGACGCCGGCGGCCATGTTGACGACGATGAACGGCGCCGACGGCACCAGGCGCACGATCAGGCTGGCCAGGAAGCCGTTCTTGCCGATCAGCTTCATGAACTTGTGCACGCCGTCGCTGGGCAGGCTGGCCAGCATCTTGCCGCCGAACGAGCGGCCGACCCAGAAGCCGACCAGCGACGAGACCAGGGTGCCGATCCAGCTGTAGGCCAAGCCCGTCCAGGGACCGAAGGCGACCACCGCCGCGGCGATCAGCACGAACTGCGGCACGCCCACGAAGGCCAGGGCCGCGAAGGCGCCGACGGCCGCCGGCAGCGCCCACGGGCCGTGCGCGGCGGTCAGCCACTGCTCGACCGTGGTCTCGCCGTTGAGGCCCAGAAGCTGGGCGCCGAACAGGAAGACGATCCCCACCCCGCCGAACAGCACGAAGGAGACGGCCACCGCGCGCCAGGCGCGGGCGTCCATGTTGGTGAAGAAGTCGATGAGACGGCGGATGATCACGGGTCCTGCCTCGCGCATGGTCGGCGCCGGGTCAAGCGCTCCGATGGCGTCAAAAGCGTGGCCGCTGTGCATCGACGGGAAAAGTTCGCCCCGGCGGCGGGCGCCGAAGGGCCGGATTCCCGCGTGACGACTTTGACGTTGCGATAACGTCGTATACCAACGCTACTTATCCACAGGCCTGCAGGGGGACGCGGGCGCAGTGAGGAAACGAACGTGAAGACCTTGGCCGTCATCTCGCGCAAGGGGGGCGCGGGCAAAACCACTCTTTCCGTCAACCTGGCGCTCGCCGCTCATCTGGCAGGCCGCCGGACGATCCTGGCCGACATCGATCCGCAGCGCTCGGCGTCCGACGTGCTGCGCGGCCGGACCGCCGACGGTCCCGTGCTGATGGAAAGCAGCGCCGGCAAGCTTTTCCAGGCCCGCTTCCACGCCGAGCACGAAGCCTTCGACCTGATGGTGGTCGACACGCCCGCCGCGCCCGACGCCGACGTCGTCACCGCCGTCAACGTCGCCGACCTGTGCCTGCTGGTCTGCCGCCCGACCTTTCTCGACATCGCCGCCGTGGCCCGCTCGGCCGAGGCCGTGCGCCGCCTGGGCAAGAACGGCCTGATCGTGCTGAACCAGGCCCCGGCCAAGCGCGGCGGCGTCGAGCCGTCCAGCGTGGTCAAGGCGGCCGAGGCCCTGCGCTTCTGCGGCCTGCCGCTGGCCGTCGTCGGCCTGCGCTCGCGCACGGCCTTCCAGCAGTCGATCGCCCACGGCCGCTCGGTGCTGGAATGGGAGCCGGCCGGCGCCGCGGCCCAGGAGATCGGCCGCCTGTGGAGCCAGGTCGCCGCCCAGCTTCACCTGACCGAGGCCGACCTCGCCGCCGCCCGCGCCAGCTGAGCTTGCCGCCGCCGGACGACGCCGGGCATGGTGCGCGCCACGCTCACCTTCCGGAATCGCGCATGAACCTTATCGGCGTCTCGGGCAGCCTGCGGGCCGCCTCGCTCAACACCGCCCTGCTCCGCGCGGCCCTGGACCTCGCGCCCGAGGGCGTGACGATCACGCCCTTCTCGCTGCGCGACCTGCCGTTCTTCGACCAGGACCTCGAGGACGAGGGCGATCCGCCCGCCGTCGTCGCCTGGAAGGAAGCGATCCGCGCCGCCGACGGCCTGGTCATCGCCTGCCCAGAATACAACGGCGGGATCACCGGCGTGCTGAAGAACGCCGTCGACTGGGCCTCGCGCGGCAAGCCCGCGCCGCTGGCCGGCAAGCCGTGCTGCCTGTTCGGCGCCTCGCCGGGGATCACCGGGACCGTCCGCGCCCAGGACGCCCTGCGCCTTTCCCTCCGCCGCGCCGGCGCCCGCACCGAGCCGCAGGGCGACGTGCTGGTCGGCCAGGCCCACACCAAGATCGTCGATGGCGCGCTGACCGACGAGCGCACGATCGAGGGGCTTCGGAAGCACCTGGCAGGGTTTGTCGAGGTGGTGCGGACTTAGGACGAAGATCCTCCCCCTCTGGGGGAGGTGGCCCAGAGGGCCGGAGGGGGTAGCGCCGGCCGATGCCGAGCAGACCCCCTCAGTCGCTTCGCGACAGCTCCCCCAGAGGGGGAGCATCTAAGCGCCCGCCCCCTACTTCAGCTGCGACGGATCGTAGTTCGGGCCGAAGTCCAGCACGAACAGCGGGCCCAGGACGATCGTCTGCTTGGTCGAGCCCAGGTGCAGGGCCACGCCCGCCCCGCCCTTGTCGGCGTCCATCGTGGCGCGGCCGCTGACGCTGTAGATCTTCCAGTCGGCGCTATCGACCTTCACCGAACCGCCTTCGACTATGCCGCCCCATGGCTCGCTGGACTGCTGGACGCGCACCGAGGCGACGGTGGCCGCGGCGGGGCCGCCCTCCACCGCTTCGGCCTTGGCCCAGAAGGCCACGGTGATGACGTCGCCCTTGGCGATCTTGCCGTTGACCGCCTGGCCGCCCGAGACCCGCCAGGCCGCCGCCGGGTCGGGCGTGGCGACCACGACCCGCACCCCGCCGCCGCCGGTCACGGCCTTGTCCTTGACATAGGCGTTGGTCTGGCCCGGGCCATAGACGTTCCAGGCCGTCGACGGCTTGTTGAGGGCGTATTTCATGATCCCCTCGTCGCGCGCCGAGGCGACCGGCGCGACAAGCGACAGAGCGAGGGCCGAGACGGCGGCTCCGAGGATGGTCTTCTTCATCAGGTGTTCCCCCTTCCGAAAGGCGTGACTTGTGACCGCTCGCCTGTGCGAGTCGGCGGGCCGTTTCCTTCCCAGGGGGATGCCGGATGCTCCGACCACGTCCCCCGACGCGTGGCTCCGCCGTACGCGCGGCGGACCCTTGTTATCGAATGGTAGCGGTAGCGCGACCGCCACAGCCTGGCAAGAAGCACAGCTTTAGTCCGGTCTCGCGTTGCGCCGCGAAGGGGTCGGGCGTAAAGACCGCCGCAATCCTGAAACCGGTCCTTTCCAGGGGAGTCCAAGATCATGTCGCTCGAGTCCGCCGCCCTGCGGCGCATCGCACCTTCGGCCACCATCGCCATCAGCGCCAAGGCGCGCGCGCTGAAAGCCGCCGGCCGCGACGTGATCGCCCTTTCGGCCGGCGAACCGGACTTCGACACCCCGGACAACATCAAGGACGCGGCCATCGCCGCGATCAAGGCCGGCCACACCAAGTACACCGACCCGGACGGCATGCCCGCGCTGAAGCAGGCGATCTGCGACAAGTTCAAGCGCGAGAACGGCCTGGAGTACAAGCCGAGCCAGGTGCACGTCGCCCCGGGCGGAAAGCCGGTGATCTACAACGCCCTGGTCGCCACCCTGAACCCGGGCGACGAAGTGATCATCCCCGCGCCGTACTGGGTGTCGTATCCCGACATGACCCTGCTGGCCGGCGGCACGCCCGTCTCGGTCGAGACCACCGCCGAGAGCGGCTTCAAGATCACGCCGCAAGCGCTGGAAGCGGCGATCACGCCGAAGTCCAAGTGGCTGATCATCAACAGCCCGTCCAACCCCTCGGGCGGCGCCTACACCCGCGCCGAGCTGCAGGCGATCGCGGACGTGCTGCTGCGCCACCCGCAGGTCTGGGTGCTGACCGACGACATGTACGAGCACCTGGTGTTCGACGACTTCGAGTTCACCACCATCGCCCAGGTCGAGCCCAAGCTCTATGACCGCACCCTGACGATGAACGGCGTCTCGAAGGGCTATTCGATGACCGGCTGGCGCATCGGCTACGCCGCCGGTCCCGAAGCGCTGATCAAGGCCATGGGCAAGATGATCAGCCAGACGACGTCCAACCCCTGCTCGATCTCGCAGTGGGCGGCGCTGGAGGCCCTGAACGGCCCGCAGGACTTCATCAAGCCGAACGCCAAGCTGTTCCAGGAGCGCCGCGACCTGGTGGTGTCGATGCTGAACCAGGCCCAGGGCCTGCACTGCCCGACCCCGGAAGGCGCCTTCTACGTCTATCCGTCCTGCGCCGGCGTGATCGGCAAGACGGCCCCGTCGGGCAAGGTCATCGAGACCGACGAGGACTTCGCCGGCGAACTGCTGGAGGCCGAGGGCGTGGCGGTCGTGCACGGCGCGGCATTCGGCCTGTCGCCGTTCTTCCGCATCAGCTACGCCACCAGCAACGACGTGCTGGAAGACGCCTGCCAACGCATCCAGCGCTTCTGCGCCAACGTGAAGTAGGCGTTGGTTGGAGCGCTAGATTGTGGATCTAGCGGTATGATCGAAGGGGACCGGCCCATGGCTGGTCCCCTTTTTCGTTGAGAGGCCCTGCGTCCTTCGAGGCCCGCTGCGCGGGCGCCTCAGGATGAGGAGTTCAGTGCAACCAACGTCCTCATCCTGAGGTGCGAGGCGCAGCCGAGCCTCGAAGGACGCACCGTCCCCTCAGTGCTTTTCGCGCCAGCGGGCCTTGGCGTCTTCCTGGGTGAGGCTCAGGTGCACCGCGTCGTCGTCGACATACTCGACCCACGACAGCGGGATCATGTGGTGCTTGAGGCCGCCGCCGAGGTCGAACTTGGCCAGTTCGATCTCCGTGCCGACCACGTGATCGACCCGGCCGACGTGCTTGCCGTCCGAGCCGACGACTTCCAGATGTTCGTGGATTTGAGATGCATCCATCATGGATGTGTCCTCCCATCGGCCGCGCCGTCATAGCGCGGCCCTGACCGCATCAACGGCCATGGGCGACCGTTGGTTTCCCGATTGCCGCGGCCTCGCGTTCGCCATACGTTCGCAGGCAAGGCCCACTGTAGAGACGGGTCCCAGGAGACGCCGCCATGCTCACCCTGTTTCACGCGCCCCGCTCGCGTTCGACCCGCTTCCTCTGGCTGCTGGAGGAACTGGGCGCGCCCTACAAGATCGAGAAGGTCGACATCTTCCGCAGCACCACGGGCACGGGCGCGCCCGACCCGCGCAACCCCCACCCGCACGGCCAGGTGCCGGCCTTGCTGGACGAAGACGTGCTGATCACCGAAAGCGCGGCCATCGCCCTCTACCTGACCGACAAGTTCCCGACCGCAGGCCTGGGCCCCATGATCAGCGACCCGCACCGCGGCCCCTATCTCAGCTGGCTGGCCTATTACGCCGGCGTGCTGGAGCCGGCGGTGACCAATCTCTGGAAGAAGCGGCAGGACGACCAGGACAAGGCCCAGTACGCCGCCCTCGACGAGCGCCTGCGCACCACCCTGGAAAAGCAGCCCTGGCTGCTGGGCGAGCATTTCTCGGCGGCCGACATCCTGTTCGTCAGCCTGCTGCAGTTCGCCCGCCAGATGCTGCCGCCCCACGCGGTCTATGACGACTGGCTGGCCCGGGCCAACGCCCGCCCCGCCCTCGCCCGCGCCCTGACCAAGGACGACCTCTCCTGATGAAGAAAGCCGCCCTGCTCGCCGCCGCCCTTCTGGTTGGGGCCTCGCCCGCCTTCGCCGGCCGCATCGACGCCGCGCTCAGCGACGACGCCATAACCGTGACCGAGGACGGCAAGACCGCCCTCGTCTATCGCACCAAGCCGCTGGACCCGGCCAAGGAGCCGGGCCGCTCCAACTACGTCCATCCGCTGTATGCGCCCGACGGAACGGTGCTGACCGAGGACCGCCCCGCCGACCACCTGCATCAGCGGGGCGCGTTCTGGAGCTGGCACCAGGTGCTGGTGAACGGCAAAAGCGTCGGCGACGGCTGGTTCATGCAGGGCCTGAGCTTCCACGTGCACGACCGCGGCTTCGAGGGCGACGCGGTCGGGCGCGGGATCGTGACCATCAAGGCCGACTGGCTGGTCAATTCAGGACCGGAGGTGGTCTACGCCGCCGCCGAGACCACCAAGGTCACCGTTCATCCGCTGAAGGGCGGCGTGCGGCGGATCGACTTCGACACGACCATCACCGCCCGCACCGACACCCTGGCCCTGGGCGGCAGCGACGACGCCAAGGGCTATGGCGGCTTCTCGATCCGCCTGGTTCGCCCCGACGCCCTGGTGTTCGGCTCGGGCGGCAAGCAGGTGAAGCCGCAGAACGAGCCGGTCGAGGCCGGCAAGGCCATGGGCTTCGCCTGGCCCGCCGCGCCGGGCGTTCCGGCCTGGACCGTGGGGTTGAGCTGCAAGGCCAATGACAAGCCGGTCACCCGCTGGATCCTGCGCAACACGCTGTCGATGCAGAACTGCGTCTTCCCCGGACGCGCGCCTTATGTGATCAAGAAGGGCGAAAGCCTGCACCTGCAGGAAACCCTGATCATCCGCCCGGCCGGCAAGCGCGCTCCCAAGCCCGCCGCCGCGCCGGCGCCGAAGCCCTGAAGACACCAAGACCGAACCGCATGGCCGAGATCCTCAACCTCAACCAGGCCCGCAAGGCCAAGGCCAAGACCGACGCCAAGCAGGTCGCGGCCGAGAACCGCGCCCGCTTCGGCCGCACCAAGGCCGAAAAGACCCTCGACGCCGCCCGCGCGGAAAAGCTGACGCGCACGCTGGACGGCGCCAAGCGCGAGGACTGATTGGCCCGCTCTCCCTGGCCGTTCCAGGATCTGGCCGTCCGCTTCGCCCCGATCCTGGTCGCCGTCATCGGCTGGAACACGATCTGGACCTGGGCGACGCCGCTCGATCCGGCCTGGACGCCGCCGCCCCGCGACAGGACCGTCCTGACGATCGGCGTGATCAAGAGCCGCACCGACACGCCCCAGGCCGACGGCTACGACTACGAGACCGTCGATGGCCGCCGCCTGCGCCTGCGCTGCGCGCCGGTCGGCGCGACGGCCGACGACTGCCTGAACGGCGGCGGACGGGTGGGCGATCATGCGGGCCGCTACGCCACCGTGCGCTATTATGAGCTGGCCGAAGGCGCCGGCGGCGCGCCCCGGCGGGTCCTGCTCGGCGCCAAGTCCGGCGAGGACTGGCTGCTGCGGCCCGAAGACCAGAAGGCGCGGCTGGCGGCGCAGGCCGAGAGCGAAAAGAACCGCAAGGTGCATTGGCGGGCGGCGATCTCAGCGGCCCTGACCCTGGCGGCAGGCTTCATCGGCTTTCTGCTCTACCGCCGCTTCCGGCGCTGAACGCTCACCGCGGAACGAGGTAGCGCGCGCCCTTGGGCAGGGCGTCGCAGCCGACCACCGGCGCCGTCGGTATCGGCGGCGCAGCGGCTTGGCTCTTCCAGGCGGCGATCAGGCGTTCGATCGCCCATACCCAGCCGAACGTGGTTTCCTTATGGGTCTTGTGAAACTCTTCCATGATCGCGCCTCCTGACGCCTTTCAATGTCAGGAAGATCGGCGCGATCACGCCGCGCGACAAACGCGGTTCGTTGAGCTATGGATAAGCCAGACTTATGGCAGACATCCTCGCATCCGTTCCGCTCGGCGCCATCCGCGCCTTCGAAGCCGCCGCCCGGCTGAAGAGCTTCACGCGCGCCGCCGACGATCTGGGCGTCACCCAGGCCGCCGTCAGTTGGCAGGTGAAGGCGCTGGAGCAGCGGCTGGGCCAGGCCCTGTTCGTGCGCAAGGTGCGCGAGGTCGATCTCACCCCGGCCGGCGAGCGGCTGTCACGGGCGGCGACTGAATCCATGGGCCTGCTGCGCTCGGCCTTCGCCGACCTGATCGAGGCGGACGAGGGCGTGCTGGCCGTCACGACCATGCAGAGCCTGGCCAGCCATTGGCTGGCGGCGCGCCTGGGCGCCTTCCAGCTGGCCCATCCGCGCATCGCCGTGCGCCTCGACACCACCTCGGCCATGCGCGACCTGACGCGCGGCGAAGCCGATCTGGCCCTGCGCGCCGGAGACGGCGACTGGCCGGGCCTGACCGCCCACTTCCTGATGCCCTTCGTGCAGACGCCGCTTTGCTCGCCGGACTTCCTGGCCCGGATGGGCGGCTTCGAGCGCCCTGCCGACCTGCTGGACGCGCCGCGCATCGGCTCGCCGGGCGAATGGGCCGTATGGTTCGCCGCCGCCGGCGTCACCCCGCCCCAGGGCGCGCAGGCCCCGCGCCTGGCGGCCGACGCCCAGTCGGTGGAGGTGGCCACGGCGATCGCCGGCCAGGGCCTGGCCCTGGGCTCGCCGATCTTCTTCGCCCCCGACATCGCCGCCGGGCGCCTGGTCCAGCCCTTCGATATCGCGCCCCGCTACGGCGGCGGCTATTGGCTGGCCTATCCCGAGGAGCGTCGGCGCGTGCGCAAGATCGCCGCCTTCCGCGACTGGCTGCTGGAAGCCGTCGCGGCCGACCCGGCCCTCGCCCGCTACCTGTAGGGCCGCGCCCTCAGCCGGTGATCGCCGTCTCGACCTTTCGCGGCGTGCGCTTGAGCACCACCCGCAGGTCCAGCCGGTCGTGCCTTAGGATCAGCGCGCCGTCCTTGGCCAGGCGATAGTCGAAGACCAGTTCGGACTCCGGCAGCGACAGCTGGTCCTCGTTGGCCTCGTAGCCCTCCGGCTCGTCGGCCTTGAGCGCGCCCCGCTGGCGGCGGCTGACCACCAGATCCTCCTCGCCGAAGCGCAGCTGGTCGCCGCGCTTGATGTCGATCTGGCCTTCGCCGTCGATGCGCGCCACCGTCCACGCGCCCAGCAGGTTGACCGGTCCCTCGGCCCGCGCCTCGCCGGCATAGCCCGCCAGGAAGGCCGCGCGGGTCAGCATCTCGGCCACCAGCTTGCGCTCCGGCTCCAGGCGCGGATCGGCCTGGGCCCGCAGGCGGCCGTCGAAACCCTTCAGCACCTGGTAGGTCCCCTCCTCGTCGCCATCCTTGTGGTGAAGGGTGGCGGCGCGGTGCAGCGACTGGAACTCGTCGAGCAGCAGATGGCCCAGCTTCAGGCCATCAGAAGCCTGTCCGGCCGGCGCGGCCACGGCCAGGACCTGGCGAGCCTCGGCTCCATCGGCGGCGACCGTGTAGTTCAGATCGACGTCCAGCAGGCGATCACCGGGGGCCAGCGCCGGTTCGGGCAGGAAGGCCGCGCCCTTGGCCAGGGCCACGAACAGCCCGCCGCCCTCGTTGCTGAGGAAGGCCGTCGGCACGGTCATCGACACCGCCCCGCCCGGCCCCGACTTCAACTCGTCGCCCGGCACGCCGTAGACGCCGCTGATCCGGTAGCCGGCGCGCGGCCTGATGGTCAGCGTCAGGTCGTAGGCGAGTTCCGAGACCATGGTGTCGAGCTTGGCCGCGAACACGGTCTCGACGTCGGCCTTGTCGCGCAGGAAATAGAGGTTGCCCCCCCGCACGCTGGAAACCTTGGTCGCCAACGGCGCGTCGAACTGCGTGCCGACCCCGATGGTCGTCAGGCCGATCCCCTTGAGCGAGGCCTCCCTGGCCATGCCCATGAAGCTGGCCGCATCCGTGCGGCCGACATTGGGCTGCTCATCGGTGAACAGCATCACCCGGGTGACGCCCTTGAAGCCGTCCTTGCTGGCGAAGGCGGTCTCGTAGCCGACCTTGAGGCCCGCCTCCATGTTGGTGGAGCCCGCGCTCTCGATGGCGTCGATGGCCAAGCGGATGGCGGCGCGCTTGTCGCCGATCACCGTCGGCTCCAGGTGCCGGTAGGAGCGGTCGCCGTAGAGCACGATGCTCAGCTGGTCGCCGGGCCGCAGCTGTTCGAGGATCTGGTGCAGGCTCTCGCGCACCCGCATCAGCGGGCCGCCCTGCATCGAGCCGGACTTGTCGACCACCGCCACCAGGTTCAGCGGCGCGCGCTTCCAGGTCTTGGCGTCAATACCGCTGTCGAAGCCCAGTCCCACCAGCACCTTGTCGGCCGGCGACTGCGGCAGGTCGGCGCGCATGGCCTCGCCGGTGACGCACAGCACGCGGGCGCAGGCCTCCTTGCCGGGGATCCGCAGGTCGTAGCCGCCCATCAGCCCCTCGGGCGTCAGGGTGTCGGGCATCGGCATGCGCTGGGCCTGCGCCTCGCCGCGGAAGTAGTTGATGTCCTGGGCGCCGCCCTGGCGCACCCGCATGCCGGAGACGACAATCTCGTCGATGTCGACCTGCTCGTCCCGCGGCGGCGGGGTCTGGGCCCAGGCCGGGGCGGAAACGAGCGCCAGCGCCAGGATGGAGGCGGCGGACCAAAGGCGACGCGACATCGAAACCTCCCGTTTTGATTGCGGGAAGGCTAACGCCGCACGCTCAAGCGGTACAAGAAAAATTGCAGCGGTTGGCGAACGCTCAGACGACCCGGTGGAAGTGCTGGCGCAGGTTCGCCGGAATGGCCTCGTAGGTGGTCGGCGGAACGATGCGCAAGGTTCGCCGGGCCTCGTCCAGCGGCATGGCGAACAGGGCCGGATAGTCGACCTCGGGCAGCCAGGCGGCCTTGCGCCCCGCCCGCCAGGCCTCGCGCACGGCCCGGCCGTAGGGCTGGCCGTCCTTCAGGCGGCGGAATTCGCGGGTCCCGGCCAGGGCGATCAAGGCAAAGCCCAGGCTGCGGGTCTGGGCGTAGGAGAAGGCCACGACGCAGACCTCGCCCAGAGCGTCGGTGCCGTAGCCGGTCAGCACGTGCCAGACGTCGTGAACGTCGCGAAGGCGGCGGGCGTACCACAGCAGCGGATGGGCCGCGTCCATGTCGGCGTCGGCGACCTTGCGGCTCTCGTCGGCCAGCCCCTCGGCGGTCAGGCCGCGCGGGGCGATGAAGTCGCGATAGGCCGCGCCCACCGTCCCCGGCTCGAACCGCGCCAGCCAGGCCGCGTCGGACAGCCGATCGGCGAATTCCTCGCGACGATAGGCGATCGCCCCGCCCTGCGGCGTCTTCAGCAGCCGGGCGTAGCCGCGGGGGATCGCGCGGCCGGAAAGCGCCCGCATGATCTCGAACACCTGGGCCGTGTCCTCCTTGTCGGCGATCAACCGACGGACGGCGCGAAACGCCCGCAAAGGCTGCAGGCGGAAGCTCGCATCGCGGGCGCCGAGCGGCGGACGCGCCGAACCGGCGTCAAGGGCTTGCGCGGCTGCGTTCATCAGGCATGCTCCCGGCGTGACGTGAGTAAAGATGACACGACGTCATTTTTATTCAAGGGCCGTGCAGGCGATCACTGGGGACCCACGTCGATGGGCAGTCTGAAAAAGCGATCGGTGAACCTCGCGGGCCACGCCACCTCGCTGGCGCTGGAGCCCGAGTTCTGGGCCGCGCTCGAGCGCATCGCCAAGCAGGACGCCGTCAGCATCGCCGCCCTGATCCAGCGCATCGACGTCGGCCGCGCCGACCGGCCGCTGGCCTCGGCGTGCAGGGTGTACGCGCTGGAACGGGCGGGGGGCTAGGCCCCCTCAGTCGCTCCGCGACAGCTCCCCCAGAGGGGGAGCATCCAGGCCGCGCTGACCAGATCCTCCCCCTTTGGGGGAGGTGGCCCGGAGGGCCGGAGGGGGTCCTCCCCTACCCCGGCCGCGGAACCGGCGACGGCAGCGGCTCGGGATTGGGCGTCGGCAGGGTCGGCGGGGCCAGGTTCGGCAACCGCAGTTCCGCCAGGTCCGGCCGCACGGCCAGCAGGCCCGAATTCCAGACCGCGTAGATCAGCAGCGCGACGAACAGCAGGACCGCGAGCATCGCAGCCCCGCTCCATGCTCCTTCGTGCTGGGCGCCCTCGTGATGATTTTCATGATGGCGAGCCATGCCCGCCTCCTCTGTCTAGCCCGATACCACTAGCCGGGGGCCTTGGGCGCTTCGGGGACCTTCGGCGCGTCCGGCAGCTTGGGCGCGGAGGCCGAGATGTCGACGTCCACCGTCTTCTTCTGCGTGAAGCCGCCGGAGAACATCATGAAGGCCAGCACGGCGACGATCACCACCAGGGCGCCGACGATGAAGGCCAGACCCGCGTTTCCCCCGCCCGATTTGGTTTCTTCCGCCATTCTTCCTGCTCCTGTTCCGTCCCTGGGGATCAACGGGAGCGTCGCGACCGGAGTTCCCTAAGCGGGCGCCACGGGGCTTAAGCCGGAGGAACTTTGTGCTACATATGTTCCCATGTCTTCCGGCTTCGACTCGACCGACCCGCTCGGCGACCTCCCCGCTCCGCGTATCTCCGACCTGGCCCGTCCGCAGGCTCCCGGCGGCGGCGGTCCCGCGCCCGACTATCTGAACGGTCTCAACACCGAGCAGCACGAAGCCGTCGTCACCACCGAGGGACCGGTCCTGGTGCTGGCCGGGGCCGGCACCGGCAAGACCCGGGTGTTGACCACGCGCCTGGCCCACATTCTCGCCACCGGCCGCGCCCGGCCGTGGGAGATCCTGGCGGTCACCTTCACCAACAAGGCCGCGCGCGAGATGCGCGAGCGGATCACCCATATCATCGGCCCGGAGGCCGAGGGCCTGCGCTGGCTGGGCACCTTCCACTCGGTGGCCGCCCAGATCCTGCGCCGCCACGCCGAGCTCGTCGGGCTGAAGTCGAACTACACGATCATCGACACCGACGATAACGAGCGGCTGCTCAAGCAGTTGATCGAGGCGGCCAATATCGACGCCAAGCGGTGGACGCCACGCATCCTGTCGGGGCTGATCGACGCCTGGAAGAACCGCGGCTGGACGCCCGACAAGGTGCCGCCGTCCGAGGCCGGCGAGTTCGCCAACGGCAAGGGCATCAGCCTCTATCGCCAGTACCAGGAGCGGCTGCGCATCCTGAACGCCTGCGACTTCGGCGACCTGCTGCTGCACAACATCACGATCTTCACGGGCAATCCCGACGTGCTGGCCGACTTCCAGCGCCGCTTCCAGTACGTGATGGTCGACGAGTACCAGGACACCAACGTTGCCCAGTACCTGTGGCTGCGCCTACTGGCCCAGGGCCGCCAGAACGTCTGCTGCGTCGGCGACGACGACCAGTCGATCTACGGCTGGCGCGGCGCGGAAGTGGACAACATCCTGCGCTTCGAGCGCGACTTCCCCGGCGCCAAGGTGGTGCGGCTGGAGCGCAACTACCGTTCGACCGAGCACATTCTCGCGGCCGCCTCGACCCTGATCACCGCCAACAAGGGGCGCCTGGGCAAAACCCTGTGGACCGAGGCGACCGGCGGCGAGAAGGTCAAGGTTTCAGGCGTCTGGGACGGCGAGGCCGAAAGCCGGATGGTCGCCGACGAGATCGAGAAGGCCAAGAAGGCCGGCCGCCGCTACAACCAGATGGCCATTCTGGTCCGTGCGTCCTTCCAGATGCGCGCCTTCGAAGAGCGCTTCGTGATGCTGCAGATCCCCTACAAGGTGGTCGGCGGCCCGCGCTTCTTCGAGCGGGCGGAAATCCGCGACGCCCACGCCTATCTGCGCCTGATCCAGTCGCCCGACGATGATCTGGCCTTCGAGCGTATCGTCAACACGCCCAAGCGCGGCATCGGCGACACCTCGGTGCAGAAGCTGCTGCAGATCGCGCGCGGCGAAGGCATCTCCACCGTCGAGGCGGCCCGGGTGATCATCGGCAGCGACGACCTGCCGGCCCGCACGCGCACGGCGCTCAGCAACTTCATCCGCGACCTCGACCGCTGGCGCGCCCAGATCGGGAACATGCATCACCAGCGGGTGCTGGAGATGGTGCTGGAGGAGAGCGGCTACACCGACGCCCTGCGCCTCGACAAAGGCCCGACCAGCCAGACGCGGCTCGAGAACCTGAAGGAACTGGTCCAGTCGATGGGCCAGTTCGACAGCCTGGAGGCCTATCTGGAGCACGTGTCGCTGGTCATGGACCTCGACCGCGAGGCCACCGGCGACGCCGTCTGGATCATGACCCTGCACTCGGCCAAGGGGCTGGAATTCCCGCTGGTGTTCCTGCCCGGCTGGGAGGAAGGCGTCTTCCCCAGCCAGCGCAGCATGGACGACAAGGGCGAGAAGGGCCTCGAGGAAGAGCGGCGGCTGGCCTACGTCGGCATCACCCGCGCCCGCGAGGAGGCCCGCATCAGCTTCGTGGCCAACCGGCAGGTCTATGGCCGCTGGACCTCGCAGCTGCCTAGCCGCTTCGTCGACGAACTGCCGCTGGAGCACGTCGATGCGGGGTCGGAGACCGGCTATTACGGCGGCGGTCCGGGCATGCAGCAGACGGCGGCGTCGCGCTGGGACGATCCGGGCGTCAGCGCCTTCCAGAGCGGCAGCTACGACAGCCCCGGCTGGAAGCGGGCCCAGGACCGGGTGCAGGCGCGCGGCTTCGCCGAAAAGGGCGGCGGCCACGCGGCCTGGCGCGGCGGCGGCTCGGCGGCGCGGTCCAAGCCGATCGAGGGCGAAGGCCGGCTGGTGGCCGTCTCGGCCCCGACCAACAGCGCCTACAGCCGTGGCGACCGGGTGTTCCACGTCAAGTTCGGCTACGGCCAGGTCGCCTCGATCGAGGGCAACAAGCTGACCGTCAATTTCGACAAGGCCGGCGAGAAGAAGGTCATCGACAGCTTCGTCGAGAAGGCCTGATGGCGGCGGGGGCCAGGCGGGGCGTCAATCCCGACAGCCCCCTGGGCCGCCTGATCGCAGGACCGATGCGTCCCGGCCGCCTGGCCTGGATCGGCCTGCGCCCGGCTCGCCACGCAGCCCTGATCGCCGTCGAGCGGGCGGAGGTCACGCTCGAGGCCGGCCTCGTGGGCGACCACTATGCCGGCCGCCCCGGCGGTCCGCGCCAGGTGACCCTGATCCAGGCCGAGGACCTGGCCGCCATCGCCGGCTTCCTGGGCCGGGCGGATCCCGCCTCCCCCTTCGAGCTGCGCCGCAACCTGGTGGTCGAGGGGATCAACCTGCTCGGTCTTGCCGACAAGCGCTTCCGGGTCGGCGACGTGCTGCTGGAAGCCACCGGCGGCTGCCACCCGTGCAGCCGCATGAACGAGATCCTCGGCGAAGGCGGCTACAACGCCGTCCGCGGCCGCGGCGGCCTCACCGCCCGCGTCATCGAGGGCGGCGAGATCGCGGTGGGGGATGCGGTGAAGGTCGAGGGTTCGCCCCCTTAAGCCGTCACCGGCTCCGGCGTCGTCTTGGCCTTGGCCGCCGGTTTCCTGCGGCGCTTGGGCAGGCCCGAGGGATTGCCCCAGAAGGTGACCACCGCCAGCGTGCCCAGCAGGGTCAGGGCCAGGCCCGAGACGGTCATCACCAGCCGGTAGGCCAGGCCGCCGACCTTGGCCGCGTGCAGCGGGAAGTCGGCGTTGGCGATCCGCGAGCCCAGCGGCATGGCCTGGGCGTCGCGCGCGGCGACCATCTTGCCGGTGGCGGGGTCGAACCAGGCCATGCTGCGGCCGTTGGGCAGCCACTCGGCCTGCTGGCGCAGGCGGATGGCGACCAGGCCGCCGGTCTTGGCCGGCAGGCCGATGGTGCGCACCTCGGCGCCCGGGAAGCGGGCCTGGGCCTGGCCGATCACCATCGCCCAGTCGAGGTCCCTGGCCAGCTTGCCGCCCTTGATCTTCGGCGCGGCGGCCGCCTTCTCCATCACCGCGGGCGAGGAGAACGGCGCGCGCAGAGCCTGCGAGAACCATTTGAGGTTCATGGTCGCGCCGGTGGCCAGCGACAGGATCAGCAGCGGCGCCACGATCACACCGAGATCGCGATGGTGGTGGACGATGGCCGCCCGCTTGGCCATCCGCGGCCAGAGCCTCAGGTGAAACATCCGCCGGGTCGGCCACCACAGGATCAGGCCGGTGACTACGAAGCCTAGCCCCGCCAGCCCGGCGATCCCGCCGACGATCTCGCCGGCGTCGCCGTTGAAGAGATGGTGGTGCAGGTCGAACAGCCAGATTTCCGGCCGCGCCCAGTTGCTGGTCCAGGCCTGGACGATCGCGCCGTCCTGGTCGGCGTAGGCGCCCTTCTCGGTCTCGCCGGGATAGGACAGCTTGTGCAGACCCTTGCGCTCGCTCGCCAGGACGATGGAGCGCGGGCGGTCCTCCGCGCCGAAGATCCGCGTGGCCGCCGCCGCCAGGGTCGCCGTGTCCTGCCGCTGGGTGTCGGCGGCGTGGGGCACGGTGGCGCGCAGGAAGGCGTCCTCGTGCACCAGCAGCGCGCCGGTGAAGCCGAGCACGGCCAGCAGCAGGCCGATCAGGCCGCCGGCCCAGCGATGCAGGAGCCGCAGCGTCTTCATCAGAAGCGCGCTTCCCAGCCCAGCGTCGCGGTGCGGCCGCGGCCGGCGTAGAACTTGTCCTTGGCCGGCAGCACGGTGTCGGAGTTGTAGGTGATGTACTGCTCGTTCAGCAGGTTCTGGACCCCCAGCGACAGCGCGCCCACCGGCAGCTCGTAGCGGGCGAAGGCGTCGACCACGGTGTAGCCCGAGAAGTCGTCCTTCACGAGGGCGTGGCTCATGTCGCGTTGCAGGTACGACTGCACCTGCAGGCGCAGGGCCAGCTTGCCGGCGCGGTAGTCGGCCGCCAGGTTCACTCGGTCGGGCGAGATGTTGGCGCCGTCGAGATCGGTGTCGAGCTTGCCGTCGCCATTGGCGTCGGTCTCGCCGCGCAGGCGGGCGTAGCCGGCCGAGACGCCCAGGCCCGGGACCGGGGTCCTGGCCTTGACGTTCAGCTCCAGCCCCTCGATGGCCACCTTCTGGCGCTGCACGTCGAAGATGCCGCCGGTGTTCTTGACCAGCAGTTGGCCCAGCTTCGACGACGACCAGAAATAGGCGACGCTGGCGTCGAACGGCCCGCGCTTCCACTCGCCGCCGATCTCGCGGTTGTTCGACACGATCGGCTCGATGTTGAGGTAGCTGTCGACGTCCACGCCGTTGACGTTGATGCTGCGCAGGATCCGGCCGACGTCGGGCACGGTGTAGCCCTCGGCGTAGCTGGCGTAGAGGCGCAGGCCCGAGGCCGGCTCCAGCACGATCCCGCCGTTGGCCAGGGTCGACTTGAAGTCCGGATCGCCGCCCGCGACCTTGCGCGAGCCGTACGAGGCCAGGGTCGTGAAGTCGTCGACCTTCAGCTGAACGTTCTCGAAGCGCAGGCCGCCGGCCAGGCGCAGCTTGCCGTCCATCAGGGCGTAGTTGCCCTGGACGAAGGGTGCGACGCTCTGGAACTTGGTCGGCGGCACCCAGGCGCGGCCGGTGGCGATCAGCAGCTGCTCGGTGCGGTCGTTCATGGCGTCGAGGCCGACGGTGGCGGTCAGGCCCTGGATGCCCGGCACTTCGCGCTCGTAGTTCAGGCGCGCGCCCAGCTTGCGCGAGCGGTTCGACGACTGGTCGAACAGCGTGCCCGACGGGGCGATGCTGACGTCCTGGAAGGTGGCGCTGCGGTCGCCGCCGAAGGTGTCGCGCGAGCGGTTGAAGAACACCTGGGCGGTGAAGTCGCCGCCCAGCACCTCGCCGCTGGTCAGCGAGGCCGACAGGGTCTCGACACGGTTGGCGGCCGTCTTGCCGGGCGCCGGGCCGCGCACCGAGGTGGTCGGCAGGCGCGCGAGCCTGTTGCCGTCGGTGACCGCCGGCGCCGTGCCGGTGACGGTCACGTAGTCGCCGTCGCCCTTCAGCTCGAAGCGGTTGGCGACCACGTCCAGGCGGGTGCTGTCGCCCAGCTGCCAGCCGAAGCGGCCGAACACCGACAGGCTCTTGGAATCCTGGACGTCGCCCTGGGTGTTGTCCATGCCGATACGGCGGCCGTCGGCGTCGTAGAAGGCGCCGCGGGTCTCGTAGGCCACGCCGCCGGTGGCGTCGAACGCGCCGCCGCGCCAGGCGAGGAGGCCGGCGACCTTGCCGCCGACGCTGTCGCCCAGGTCATGGCCGATCGTGCTCTGCACCAGGGTGCGACCCGAGACGCCGTCGTTCTTGGGCGGGCCGACCGTCACCTGGTTGACCACGCCGCCGGTGGCGCCGATGCCCTGCAGGGCGTTGGAGCCGTAGATCAGCTCGACGCGGTCCACGAAGAACGGGTCGATGGTGTAGCCGTCGCGCGAGCCGTCGCGGATCGGGGTCGACTGCGGGATGCCGTTGATGGCGTAGAGCGGCGAGCGGCCGCGCAGGCTCTCGCCCGCGCCCGACAGCTTCTGGCGGGTCGGCGAGAACGACGGCGACAGGGTCGACAGGGCGTCGACGATCGACCCGCTGATCGCCACCTGCTGGTTCAGGGCCTCGGCGCCCACCACGTCGACGGTCAGCGGCAGGGCCGTGACCGGCAGCTTGGTGCGGGCGGCCGTGACGACCACCTGCTCGACGTCGTCAGCCTTAGGCGCCTGGGCGTGGGCGCCGGCGGCGATCGACAGCGCCGCCAGGCTGAGCGTCGAGAACAGGGCGCGCCGAGCGGCGGCGCGCGAGAAGCAAAGTCGCATGACCATCCCCTGAAAGAGAGGGCCGGCTATTGACGCAACTGCGACTGAGTTTCAATCCTGAAATCCTATCCGACAGGCGATCAGGCGCTCCTAAGCCGCCGGTTCACCCTGCCCCATCGCCGCCATGTCCATGAACATCACCTCCCAGACGTGGCCGTCGGGGTCCTGGAAGCTGGCGCCGTACATCGGGCCCATGTCCATGACCGGCTTCCATTCGCGGCCGCCGTTGGTCAGGGCGTTGGCCAGCAGGCTGTCGACCTCGGCCCGGCTGTCGGCCGACAGGCAGGTCAGGACCTCGGTGGCCTTGAAGGCGTCGGCGATGTCGCCGTTGATGAACTGGCGGAACTTGTCGTGGGTCAGCAGCATCACGTGGATCACGTCGGACACCACCACGCAGGCGGCGGTCTCGTCGGTGAACTGTGGATTGATCGAAAAGCCCAGGGCCTCGAAGAAGGCCTTGGAACGGTCGAGGTCGGCGACCGGCAGGTTGACGAAGATCATGCGCATGATGCGGCTCCCTAAGCTGTGTCGGCCGAAGGACGTTTGGCCCTCGACGTTCCCGACATCCTGGCTGATCTTTTTGTCAGCCCTTCACGCGGGCCGGATTGCCCACCGCCGTCGCGCCGGCCGGCACGTCGCGGGTGACCACCGCCCCGGCCCCGATCACCGCGCCGTCGCCGATCGTCACGCCCGGAACGATGATCGCCCCGCCGCCGATCCAGACGTCCTTGCCGATGGTCACCGGACGGCCGAACTCCAGTCCCGAACGGCGGGTCTCGGCGTCGCGGGGGTGATCGGCGGCGAAGATCTTCACGTGCGGGCCGATCATCGAGCGGTCGCCGATCGTGACCGTGGTCACGTCGAGGATCACGCAGCCGAAGTTCATGAACACCCCGTCGCCCAGCACGATGTTGTAGCCGTAGTCGCAGTGGAACGGCGCGCGGATGTTGGCGCCGAGGCCGACGCTGCCGAACCGCTCCTTCAGCAGGGCCATGCGCTGGGCCAGGGTCTGGCCGGGAGCGTTGTAGCGCTCCATCCAGGCCAGGGCCGCCTCCTGGTCGGCGATGATCTCGGCGTCCAGCGGATCATAGAGGTCGCCGGCCAGCATGCGCGCTTTGTGGGTGCGGTCGTCGGTCAAGGCGGAACTCCGGAAAACGGGAAGAGCCGCGTGAATGGCCCCGGCGGATTCTTCGATCAAACCACAAAAGCGGCGAAACGAACGGCCCAGACCGCGCAAGACCATCCTATAAATCCGCGCGGCGCAGCCTATATGCCGGGCGACTGACACGGAACGCCGCCCCCTCCCCCTTCTTCGGGCGGCCTGGAGCCGATCATGAGCACAGCCGCCCTCCCCGCCGACGCGCCCCCTCCAGGTATCAAGGGCGCCCATGCCTTGGGCAAGGGCCTGACCT
This sequence comes from Caulobacter sp. GW821-FHT09B11, assembly GCF_059418205.1. NCBI lineage: Bacteria > Pseudomonadati > Pseudomonadota > Alphaproteobacteria > Caulobacterales > Caulobacteraceae > Caulobacter > Caulobacter sp. GW821-FHT09B11. The sequence continues at coordinate 26,131 of NZ_JBWKPK010000029.1, forward strand.
TCGCCATGGCGGCCGCCGCGGGCCTGGCCGTGGCCAACATCTATTACAACCAGCCGATGCTGGGCCTGATCGAGCGCGACCTGCCCGGCCCGCTGACCGCCTTCGTGCCGACCGCCACCCAGCTGGGCTACGCCGCCGGCCTCTTCCTGCTGACGCCGCTTGGCGACCGGGTCGAGCGCAAGGGCCTGATCGTTGTGCAGTTCCTGGTGCTGGCCCTGGCCCTCGTGGCCGCCGCCCTTGCGCCGAACACCGGCCTGCTGCTGGCCGCCTCGCTGCTGGTCGGGGCGGGGGCGACCGTGGCCCAGCAGATCGTGCCCTTCGCCGCCCACCTGTCGGCGCCCGAGCGGCGCGGCCAGACCGTGGGCGTCGTGATGTCGGGCCTGCTGTGCGGCATCCTGCTGTCGCGCACCCTGGCCGGGTTCGTGGGCGCGCACGGCGGCTGGCGGGCGATGTTCTGGCTGGGCGCGCCGATCGCCCTGGCCGCCGCCGGCCTGATGGCCCTGGCCCTGCCGCGCAGCAAGCCGGACGCGGACCTCACCTATGCCGGCCTGCTCGGCTCGCTGGGCAAACTGTGGCGCGAGTTCCCGGCCCTGCGGCGCGCGACCCTGACCCAGGCCTGCCTGTTCGCCGCCTTCACCGCCTTCTGGACCATCCTGGCCCTTCAGCTGCAGGCCCGCTTCCACCTGGGGGCCGACGTCGCCGGCCTGTTCGGGATCGTCGGCGTGGTCGGCGTGCTGGCCGCCCCGATCGCCGGCCGCATCGCCGACAAGCGCGGTCCGCACCTGACGATCGCGCTCGGAGCCGTGCTGACCCTGGCCTCGTGGATCCTGTTTGGAACCTGGATCTCGATCGCCGGCCTGATCGCCGGGGTCGTGCTGCTCGACTTCGCCATCCAGGGCGCGCTGATCTCCAACCAGCACCTCGTCTACGCCTTGCGGCCCGAGGCCCGGGCGCGGCTGAACACCCTGTTCATGGGCGGGATGTTCCTAGGCGGAGCGGCCGGTTCGGCGGCGGCCGCGGCGGCCTGGAACCTCGGCGGCTGGACCGGCGTGGCGCTTATGGGCGCGGGCCTGGCGGCAGTGGCCAGCGTGCTGCAGGTGGCGGGGCTGAAGGGGCGGAGGGGCTGAGGCCCATCACGTTTCCCCCCCGTCGTCATCCCGGAAGCCGCGCAGCGGCTATCCGGGACCTAGGGGGACTGGGCTACACAGACAACGCCGCAACCTCGCGGTAGCCGGCGCGGTGCGGCGGCCCCTGGGTCCCGGCTCTACGCTACGCTTCGGCCGGGATGACGATGGGGGTAAATGGAACTCAATCCACCGAGTGCTCGACCGCCAGCGCCAGATCCAGCGCCCGGGCGGCTTCTTCGCCCGTCACCACCGGACGCGGCGCTTCGCCGCGAACGGCCTTCAGGAAGCCGGCGACGCTCTGGCCCAGGGGGTCCTTGCCGGCCGGGGTCTCGGTGAAGTCCTCGATCAGCGGGAACGGGGTGGTGTTGCGGAAGGTGCGGGCCAGGAAGTCGATCTCGACCTCGCCCGAGGGGTAGACCACCTTCATCGTCCGCTCGCGGGCTTCCGCCACGCGCGAGCTGTCGAACACGGCGGTGAACCCATTCGCGAAGGTGGCTTCCACCTTTACCCAGTCCAGGCCGTAGCCGCGCGCGGCCTCGCCCTCGCCTTCGACGGCCACCGGGTCGGCGGCGCACAGCGCCAGGGCCAGGTCGATGTCGTGGATCATCAGGTCCAGCACCACCGAGACGTCGAGATTGCGGTCCGACGGCGTGCCGCGACGCACCGCTTCCAGGCGCAGCGGCTGCTCGGGGATGTCGAGCAGGCCCATGGCCTGGAACACCACCCGCTCCTGGTGGCCGCAGGCCAGGGGCACGCCGGACTTGGCCGCGGCGGCGATCAGGGCGTCGGCGTCTTCCGGCGACACGGCCAGGGGCTTTTCGGAATAGACCGGCTTGCCCGCCTTCAGCGCCGCCAGAGCCGCCTTGGCGTGGTGCACGGCCGGGGTGGCGACGGTGACGACGTCGACCGCGGCCAGGAAGGCGTCCATGTCGTCATAGGCCGCAGCCCCCAGCGGGCCGGCCAGGGCCTGCGCGCGCGCCAGGTCGATGTCGAACACGCCGACCAGCTCGACGCCCGGCAGCTCGGCGTATTTCTTCGCGTGGTAGCCACCGAACACGCCGGCGCCGACAACGCCAGCCTTCAGGGTTTTGACTTGAGCATCTTGGGTCATGGGCGCTGTCTCTAGCCGCTTCGGGATGCCGCGAAAAGCTTTGGCGGGCGACGCAGAGCAGCGCTAAACATTCGTTTGAACCAGAACATAAGGGAGGTCGCCATGACCACGTCGCGTGAGATCCGCCTCAAGAGCCGCCCCGTCGGCGTGCCTACCGCCGAGAACTTCGAGCTGGCCAGCGTCGACCTGCCCCTGCCCGGCGACGGCGAGATCCAGGTCAAGAACCTCTACATGTCGGTCGATCCCTACATGCGCGGCCGCATGACCGACCGGAAGAGCTATGTGCCGCCGTTCGAGCTGGGCAAGGCCCTGCAAGGCGGCGCGGTCGGCGAGGTGACGGCCTCCAACGATCCGGACTTCAAGGTCGGCGACCTGGTCAGCTCGATGTTCGGCTGGCGCGAGGCCTATAACGCCCATCCGAAAGCCCTGGCCGCCGCCGGGCCGATGGGCGGGATCATGAAGCTTTCCACCCATGGCATGGCGCCGCAGGCGTTCCTGGGCGTGGCCGGCATGCCCGGCATGACCGCCTATGCCGGCCTGCTACGGGTCGCCGCGCTCAAGGAAGGCGACGTCGTCTTCGTCTCGGCCGCCGCCGGGGCCGTGGGCTCGGTCGTCTGCCAGATCGCCAAGATCAAGGGCCACACGGTGATCGGCTCGGCCGGCGGTCCGGAGAAGGTCGCCTTCCTCAAGTCGATCGGCGTCGACCACGTGATCGACTACAAGGCCACGCCCGACGTGGTGGCGGAGTTGGCCAAGGTCGCGCCCAAGGGCATCGACGTCTATTTCGAGAACGTCGGCGGCGCGCACCTGGAAGCCGCCCTGAACTCGGCCCGGCCGTTCGGACGCTTCGCCCTGTGCGGGATGATCTCGCAGTACAACGACACCGGCCGCCCGACCGGCCCGGCCAACATCATCCAGGCGGTGGGCAAGAGCCTGCGGCTGGAAGGCTTTATCGTCTCCAACCACTACGATCTGTTCCCCGCCTTCGTGCGCGACATGGCCGACTGGATCGGTTCGGGGAAGCTGACCTGGAAGGAGACCGTGCTGGAAGGCGTCGACCGCGCGCCCGAAGCCTTCATCAAGCTGTTCTCTGGCGAGAACCTGGGGAAGATGCTGGTGAAGCTGTAGGATCAAGATCCTCTCCCTCTGGGGGAGGTGGCCCGGAGGGCCGGAGGGGGGACGTTCTCAGCTGCCGCGGCGTCGGGAAGTCATCAGCAACTCCCCTCTCCGTCCGCTTCGCGGACACCTCTCCCGCAGGGAGAGGGTCTCTGATTTCCTACCGCCCCCGCATCTCCGTCAGTTCCCAGCCCTCGCCCTCGGCGACCTTGCGGAACTTGAACGTCACCCGCGCGCCGGGCGCCAGCGGGGCTTCGGCCAGGACGTCGCCATAGGCCTGGAAGGTCGTCCGGCCGGCCGGCAGGGGCGCGGCGCTCGCGCCGTCGTGATCGAGCGTGAGAACCTGACCGTCGACCGTGGCGATCACGCCCTGAGTCTCGTACTGGGGCGCGGTCGAGATCGGCGGCGCGGGTCGGGCGGCGGGCGGCGTGGCGCTGTCGCCCTTCGGGGCCGGACCGCAGCCCGCCAGGCTCGCAACCGCGAGAAACGCCAGAACCGTATTGAATTTCATAGCCTTACCCAATTCCAAGCCCATTGCCGGCCGCGCCGTTAAGCGCATTTGCACAGATTTTTCACCGCACCTGCGAAATCGATCACATTTTCGATAGCGATTTCGTGATCGAAGTTTTACTCTAGATGCGTCGGCGGTTCCTCCGCCGGACTTCGTGCAACGCCAGACCCCTCCCTGAACGCAGCCGATCCCTAGCGGACCGGAGGCGTCCCGTGAAGGCGTTCGGCGTGAATCGAGGCTCTGAATTTCGTCCGACCACGGTCGGATCCACCGAGACGGACCCGATGACCGAACGCGGCGCCTTCTTCGACCTGGCCACCTCGACCCCGGTGGCCTTCGAAACCGTGATCTCTCCGCGCGACCGGGTCGAGATCCCGACCGAGGCGCCGCTGGCCATGCCGGTCCAGCCGCTGGGCTTCTGGCAGGGCGCGGCCCGCGCCGTGAGCACCCCGGGTTCGGAAACGGTCATGCGCCGCTGGGTGGTGTTCATCGCCACCGCCATCATGGGCGCGGCCGGCTGGAAGGCCACGTTCGACACCGTGGCCCTGGGCGGCGTCACCCGCCTGGAAGCCGTCTGCCTGACCCTGCTGGCCCCGCTGTTCCTGGCGCTCGCCCTGTGGTTCGTCACCGCCGTCGCCGGCTTCGTGGTGCTGCTGCGCACGCCGAAGGACCCGCTCGGCATCGACAGCAGCAAGCCCATGCCCAAGCCGCGCGCCCGCACGGCCATCCTGATGCCGGTCTACAACGAGGACGCCCAGGCGGTGTTCGCCCGCCTGCGGGCCATGGACGCCTCGATCGCCGAGACCGGAAACAGCCGCGCCTTCGACATCTTCATCATCTCCGACACCCGCGACGCGGCCGTGGCCCTGGCCGAGCAGGCCTGCTTCGCCCGCTTCCGCCGCGAGGCCTCGAGCCACGCCTTCTATCGCCGCCGCCCCGACAACGCGGGCCGCAAGGCCGGCAACGTCGCCGACTGGGTCGCGCGCTGGGGCGGCGACTACGAGCACATGCTGGTGCTCGACGCCGACAGCCTGATGACCGGCGACGCCATGGTCCGCCTGGCCGACGCCATGGAACGACACCCGGGCGTGGGTCTGATCCAGACCATGCCGACGATCATCAACGGCCAGACGATCTTCGCCCGCACCCTGCAGTTCGCCACCAAGCTCTATGGCCGCGTGGCCTGGACGGGCCTGGCCTGGTGGTCGGGTTCGGAAAGCTCGTTCTGGGGCCACAACGCCATCATCCGCACCAAGGCCTTCGCCCAGACCTGCGGCCTGCCCTCGCTGAACGGCCCCAAGCCCTTCGGCGGCGAGGTGATGAGCCACGACGCCCTGGAAAGCGCCCTGCTGCGCCGCGGCGGCTGGGCCGTGCACCTGGCCCCCTACCTGGAAGGCTCGTACGAGGAGAGCCCCTCGAACCTGCTCGACTTCGCCACCCGCGACCGTCGCTGGTGCCGGGGCAACGTCCAGCACGTGCCGCTGATCGGCCTGCCGGGCCTGCACTGGATGAGCCGCCTGCACCTGGTGATCGGCGTGCTCAGCTACGCCCTGTCGCCGATCTGGTTCGTGGCCCTGTCGGCCGGCGTGATCTCGCGGGCCCTGATGCCCGAGGTCAAGAAGGCCGCCTTCACGATGGCCGACCTGCAGGCCGCCGCCCACGCCCTGATCGACTGGCGCGAGATCCAGGCCACCGCCTGGGCGATGATCATCACCTTCGTGCTGCTGTTCGGCCCCAAGATCATGGGCGCCACGCTGATCTTCATGCGCAAGCACGAGATCAAGGGCTTCGGCGGCCGCCGCCGGGTGATGGCGGGCCTGGGCGTCGAGATGCTGCTCTCGGCCCTGGTCGCCCCGATGCTGATGTTCACCCAGACCCGCGCCCTGGTCGAGATCCTGGCCGGCCGCGTCGGCGGCTGGAGCGCCCAGCGTCGCGACGCCGACAAGGTCGCCTTCAAGGAAGCCTGCGCCGCCATGGGCTGGATCAGCGCCACGGGCCTGGGCCTGGCCGCGATGTTCTGGTTCACGCCGGACCTCTTGACCGCCACCGCCCCGATCCTGGCCGGCCTGATCCTGGCCGTGCCGCTGACCATGCTGGGCGCCAGCAAGGCCGCGGGCCTGGCGGTGAAGGCCAATGGCCTGTTCATGACCCCCGACGAGCGCACCCCGCCGGCCATCGTCCGCGCCGCCCTCGGCCCGGTCTGCGAGCCGCCGGTCCGCTGGAAGGTCGGCAAGGTCCCGGCCGCGCCGCTGGCGACCGCCGAGCAGAACGCGGCCTGAAGCCGCTTCGCCCCGATGTGAAAAGCCCCGCCCTCACCGGCGGGGCTTTTTGTTTTCGGCCGACCAGAAACAGCTACTCAAGCTTCGCAACGTCTGGCGGCTCGCCCTCCGGGGGAGTAGAAGCGCGCTTCGTTTGGATTTGACGGAGCCTTCGCCGTGTCGCGGCTTTTCAGCGCCTATGTGATCGTCGACTGGAGCGCGGCGGCCAAGCCGACAACGGGGGCGGATTCCGTCTGGATCGGCGTGCTCAAGCGCGACGTGCGCTTCCGCCTGACCTTCGAGAGCTACAATCCGGCCACCCGCAACGAGGCCGAGGCCAAGATCGCCGTCATCCTCGACGACCTGAAGAAGCGCGGCGAGCGTGCGCTGGTGGGCTTCGACTTCCCGCTGGGCTTCCCGCGCGGCTTCTCCCAGGCGCTGAACCTGCCGGGCGAGACGCCCTGGCGCGCGGTCTGGGACCAGCTGAACAAGATGGTCAAGGACAAGGCCGACAACACCAACAACCGCTTCGGCGTGGGCTCGGAGATCAACCGCCGCCTGACCGGCGGGCCGTTCCCCTTCTGGGGCTGCCCGCCCAAGGACGCCCTGACCACCCTGCAGCCCAAGCGCACCCGTGAGCATGGTCCGGACGACCTGCCGGAGTTCCGCCACGCCGACGTGGCCGCCCAATCTTCCATTCAAGGAGGGGGCGCGCACTCGATCTGGAAGCTCTATTACAACGGCTCGGTCGGCGGCCAGGCGATCATGGGCATCCCGGCGGTGCGCCGCCTGAAGGACGCCCGCGGCGAGCCCGTCCGCGTGTGGCCGTTCGAGACCGGCTTCAAGGCCCTGACCGAGGCCGACCTCGACGGCGTCGACGTGGTCGTGGCCGAGGTCTATCCGTCGCTGGTCAAGGCCGTCCCCGGCCCCGGCGAGATCAAGGACCTGGCCCAGGTGCGCACCCTGGCCGAACACTTCGCCAAGCTCGACGAGGCCGGGAAGCTGGCCGCCCTGTTCGGCCCGGGCAAGGACGCGCCGGAGAGCCTGGTGAACGAGGTCCAGACCGAGGAAGGCTGGATCCTGGGGGCAAGCATCTGATCCCTCTCCCCTTGCGGGAGAGGGTGGCCCCGCAGAGCGGGGTCGGGTGAGGGGTCGCACGAACAGAAACGCCGCGACGGCTGATCGGCTGTCGCGGCGTTTTGCGTCTGAGAAACCCCTCATCCGTCGTCCTTCGGACGACACCTTCTCCCGCAGGGGGAGAAGGATCAGCTCTTGCGATCCAGCATCCGATACCGCCCCAGCAGCATCGCGGCCGCCGCGAAGCTGGTGACGATCACCGACCAGACGATGCCGTTGACGCCCATCTTCATCGGCAGGGCCAGCCACCAGGCCAGCGGCCCCATGATCAGGGCGTAGGCGACCATGTGGGTGCCGGCGGGGATCCAGACCTCGCCGCGCGCCCGCAGAGCCTGGGCGCAGACCACCTGCACGGCGTCGGGCACCAGGAACAGGCAGGTCAGCACCAGGGCCGGCGCGATCAGGGCGATGGCGGCGGGATCGGCGGTATAGGCGCCGGCCACCAGGTGGCGCAGCGGATAGAGCAGCAGCGCCACCACCAGCGAAAACACCGCCGTGACGCCGAACGCGATCCAGCCGGCGCGGCTCATGCCCTCCGGATCACGCGCGCCGTGGGCCCGGGCGACCTGCACCGCCGTCGCGGTGGCCAGGCCCAGCGGGACCATGAAGATCACCCCGGCCACGTTCAGCACCACCGCCCAGGCCGCGACGTTCAGTCCGCCCAGCCAGCCGGCCACCAGGCTCATGCCGGCGAAGGCCGAGACCTCGAACAGGTTGGACGTGCCCGCCCCGTAGCCGACCCGGCGCTGCTCCTTCTCGGCGGCGCGATCCAGGGCGGGCTTGTCGAACACGCCCAGCGCCCGGGCGTCCTTCAGGCGGACGATGACCACCGCCAGCATGATCGTGAAGGCGGTGCGGGCCACGAAGGTCGCCCAGGCCGCGCCGACAGCGCCCAGCGCCGGCAGCCCCATGACGCCGGGCACCAGCAGCAGGTTGACCCCCAGATTGATCAGGTTGGCGATCCACATCGTCACCGTCACCAGCCCCGGCCGGCCCAGGCCCTCCAGCCAGAAGCTCAGCGCCACGCTCAGCGCATAGGGGGTCAGCGACAGCGAGAACACGATCAGCGGCGCGGTCGCGCCGTCGGCCAGGGCCTCGTCGATGCCGACGTGGTGCAGCAGCGGCGGCGCGGCCAGGGCCAGCAGCACCGAGCCGGCCAGGCCCAGCCACAGGCCATACTTCACGCCCCGGCGCAGCACCGCGCCCGCTTCGTGCAGCCGCCCCGCACCGAGCGCCCGCGAGCCCATCACCTGGGTCCCGGCCAGCAGGCCGACCGTCACGGTGACGAACACCGAGGTCGGGGCCCAGGCCATGGCGTGGAAGCCCAGCTGCTTTGCCGAATAGTGGCCCACCACGATGGCGTCGGTCAGGCCCATCACCATGATGCCCAGGCGCGACAGCACCACCGGCCCGGCCAGGCGCAGCAGTTCGATCAGGTCTGAGACGATGACGCCGCGCGACTTCCCGGAAGCCGGCGCGGCCGCGGGACGCGACATGGGTGGAGCCTTTCGAAACGGGGCGGGAAGGTGGCCGATGCGCGATGGGAGGGCAAGGGGCGGCGAGCCCCCTCCGGCCCTCCGGGCCACCTCCCCCAGAGGGGGAGGATCTTGAGCGCCCAGATGCTCCCCCTTTTGGGGGAGCTGTCGCGGAGCGACTGAGGGGGCTCTCCCCCTACTCCGCGTACAGCCGAAGCGCCTGCAGGCACATCTCCAGCCCGGTCAGGTCGTGCAGCGGCTCGGGCGTTACGATGACGAACAGACGGCGCGCTTCGGCCCACAGCATGACGCTTTCGGGCAGGCCCAGGTCCTCGACCACGCAGCCGTCCTCGTCGCGCCAGATCCCGTCCTCGCCGCGCTCGGCGCCGACCAGCACATCGACCCGGTCGACATATTCGGCCAGGCTTTCGTCCTCGACGTTGAGATAGGCGAAGATCGGCTTGCCCAGCCCCGCCAGCACCCCGGCCTCGAAGGCCGTGGCGGCGTCGCAGGACGGCCCGCGCCAGGGGGTCAGGTTGACGATCGCCGCATCGGCCCGACGCAATTGGGCCATGCGCTCCATGTAGAGTTCGCGGGCCTGGATCTCGGAGCTGAACTCGTCGCCGGGCGCCGGCTGGGCGCCGGAAAAGGCCGTGAAGCCGGCGTCCAGGCACAGGGCCTTGCGCCGCAGGTCTTGGGCTTCTGCATCGGGGAGCCAGGCCTCGGGGCCGGCCAGCCAAAGGGAACGGACAGGTCGCATCCGGCCTTAGAGCGGACGACCGGCGTGTCCTGTCAACTGTATTGGAGCCAAAGCCCGCCCCGATGACCGCCCTTCCCCGCCGAACCGTCCTCAGCCTTGGCGTCGCGGCCCTCTTCCTGCCTGGGCTTGCGCAAGCCGCCCCGGCCCAGACCTGGCTGGCCTACGAGCGCCGCCTGCGCGACCAGCTGGCCGCCCGGCGCGGCGACTTCGACGCCGATTTCGAGCGCGAGCTGCAGGGCCAGGGCGACGCCTTCCGGCAGGCGCGCCGCCTGCCGCCGCTGACCTTCGACCCGGGCCTGGCGCTGGCCGCCCGCGCCCACGCCGCCGACATCGCCCGCACCCGCCTCTACGACCACGTTACGCGCGAGGGCTTTGGCCCCGCCGCCCGCGTCGGCCTGCTGGCCCGCGACCTGGTCGGCGCTCCGGCCGAGAACATCGCCATGCGCCGCAACGCCTCCGGCCAGGTTCGTCCCGACCAGATCATGGGCCAGTGGAAGTCGAGCCCCGGCCACCGCGCCAATCTGCTGGCGCCGGGCCTGACCCACGTCGGCTACGCCGCCCTGCGCGACGGGCCTGAGGTCATCGCCGTCGGCGTCTATGCCGAGGTCTCGGCCCGCCTGGCCGCCCCCGCCCCGCTGCGCGCGCCCTCGGTCGAGGCCATCGCGGCGGCCCTCTCCCGCGCCAGCCCGCGCATCGACCAGTTCTCGCTGTCGGACCCCGGCGGCGAGGTGCTGACCCAGACCTATGTCGAGCGCCCCCAGCCGGTCGCCATCCCGCCCGGCGCCTGGCAGCTGCGGCCGCATCTCTCCAGCGGCGCGCACCGCTATCAGGTGGCCTGGGGTCCGGTGGTGGTGCTGGGGTAGGCGGCGTACTCCCTCTCCCATAGGGAGAGGGGCGTTACACCCCCTCCACGAACGCCTTCAGCCGTCCGAGGGCGTCGTCCCAGCGGGCCGAGACCGTGTCGAGCCAGGCCCGCGCCTCACGCACCTGCTCGGGGCGATAGGCGAACCGACTCTCGCGGCCTTCGCGCAGGCTGGCGACGAGCCCCGCCCCCTCCAGCACCCGCAGGTGCTTGGTCACGGCCTGGCGGGTGATGTCGCCGCCGCTGGCCAGGGCCGAGATCGAGCGGGGCCGGCCGTCGCTCAGCCGGTCCAGCAGGGCCAGGCGGGTGGGATCGCCCAGGGCGGCGAACACGACGGCCGGATCGGGGGCGTTCGGCGCCCCGGCCTCAAGCCTCGACATGGGCCTTGATGTTCTCGACCTGCTGGGCCCAGCCGCCCTCGTTCATGCGGAAGGCCTCGTCGCGGCGATGGGCCGGCACGGCGTCGAAGCCGCTCTCGATCACGTCCAGCCGCACGCCCTGCCCTTCCGGCGTCAGCAGGAACTCGACCAGGGTCGGGGTCTCGCCCGAATAGTCGATCTCGGGGTCGATCGCGTAGGGACGCCAGTGGAACGCCAGCCGCCGCATCGGCTCGACGGCCACGACCTGCGCCCGCCACTGGATATGCTCGTAGCCCGGATAGGTGATGTGGCCGGTCGAGGCCTCGCCGGCCACGAACGGCCCGTCCAGCTTGACCCGGAACCAGGCCCCGAACTGCTCGTGGTCGGCGATGGCGCTCCAGACGCGCTCGAGCGGCGCGTTCAGCACGATGGTCTTCTCGATGCGGTCGGTCATTTCAGCAACCTCCTGGTTGCCCGACCATGACTCCGGCGCGCGACATCCGCAACCATATGATTGCATGATGACCCAAACGAAAAACGGCGGGCCCTTGCGAGCCCGCCGTTTCCGTCTTCAGCCGTGAGGCGGAAGCTTAGTTCTTGGTGACGTCCACCAGCTTGTTCTTGGCGATCCACGGCATCATGCCGCGGAGGCGCGCGCCGACTTCCTCGATCTGGTGCTCGGAAGCGCGACGGCGGGTCGCCTTGAAGGACGGCTGGCCGACGGCGTTTTCCAGCATGAAGTCACGGACGAACTTGCCCGACTGGATGTCTTCCAGCACGCGCTTCATCTCAGCCTTGGTCTCGGCGGTCACGACGCGCGGGCCGGTGACGTACTCGCCGTACTCGGCGGTGTTCGAGATCGAGTAGTTCATGTTGGCGATGCCGCCTTCGTAGATCAGGTCCACGATCAGCTTCAGCTCGTGCAGGCACTCGAAATAGGCCATTTCCGGCGCGTAGCCGGCCTCGACCAGCACTTCGAAGCCGGCGCGGATCAGCTCGACCGTGCCGCCGCAGAGGACGGCCTGCTCGCCGAACAGGTCGGTTTCGCATTCCTCGCGGAAGTTGGTCTCGATGATGCCCGAGCGGCCGCCGCCGATGGCCGAGGCGTAGGCCAGGCCGAGGTCGTGGGCGTTGCCGGTGGCGTTGTGGTGCACCGCGATCAGGCAGGGCACGCCGCCGCCCTTCTGATACTCGCCACGCACGGTGTGGCCCGGGCCCTTCGGCGCGACCATCAGCACGTCGATGGTGTCCTTCGGCTCGATCAGGCCGAAGTGGACGTTCAGGCCGTGGGCGAACAGCAGGGCGGCGCCGTCACGGATGTTGGGGGCGATGTCGTTCTTGTAGATCGCGGCCTGGTGCTCGTCCGGCGCCAGGATCATGATCAGGTCGGCCCAGGCGGCGGCTTCGGCCACCGACAGGACCTTCAGGCCTTCGCCTTCGGCCTTCTTGGCCGAGGGCGAACCCGGGCGCAGGGCGACGGCGACGTTCGAGGCGCCGCTGTCACGAAGGTTGAGGGCGTGGGCGTGGCCTTGGCTGCCATAGCCTACGATGGCGATCTTCCGGTCCAGGATGCGGGCGAGGTCGGCGTCGCGGTCGTAGTAGACGCGCATGATTTCTTCTCCAGGACTGGTCAATCTGGCCGCATCGCGCACGGCGAAGCGACAAAGGCCGGGCGTTTGAGCGTTTTTTTGCCGTTTCGTCAAGGCGAAGCCGGCAAAAGCCTGTGTCGCGAAAGCCTCTGCGGTCAGGTTTTTAGACCGCGGGCGCGAACTTGCCCACCACCGCTCGTCGAGCGCGCGCCCCGAATGCGAAATCGCCGCCCTCCGGAGACCGGAAGGCGGCGATCAAGAGCCCCGTCGGGCTGTCACCAGAAGAGGTCGTAATAGACGCTCAGCACCTGGCCGGACCAGACGTCGACCAGGACGGCGTCACCGCCGACCCGGACCCACTCGCAGCCGATCGGCGGCATCGGCAGGCCGTAGCGGTACCAGTCGAGATAGTACGAGCTGCCGTACCAGCCGCCCGGCAGATAGTCGCCGAAGCTCCAGCGGAACGAATACCAGCCGCGCGGATAGCGGTAGGCCGGCGCGCGGTAGCGCTGGGCCGAACGGTAGCTGGGCCGCCAGCGACGCTGGTCGTACTGCGGACGGCCGTTGTCGCGGTCGCGCCAGCGCTGGTCGCCGGGGCGTTGCGCGCCGGGACGGGACCCGCCGCGATCGCCCTGCCAGCCGCCGCCGGGACGGCCGCGGTCGTCGTTACGGTCGTTGCGGTCGGGACGCCGGTCGTCGGGACGGCGATCGCCGCCCTGCGCGCCGCTGGGACGGTAGTTGCGGTCGGGGCCGCGGTCTCCACGATCCTGGCCGCCGCGATCTTGGCCGCCGCGATCCTGGCCGCCCCGGTCCTGACCGCCCCGATCGGGACGATCGCCCCGGCCTTGCCAACCGCCGCGGTCGCCGCCGCGATCGGCCTGGGGAGCCTGGGGCGCCTGCTGGGCCGGACGGGCCTCGGGCGGACGCTGGGCCTGGGGCGCGCCGTCGTTCACACGGCCGCCGCCGCGCCAGCCGCCTTCCTGGCGATCGCCCCGGTCGGGACGTCCGCCCTGCTCGCCGCCGCCCTGCTGGGCGCGGCCGCCTTGATCGCCGCCGCGCGAACCGCGATCCGGACGCGCGGGGCGATCCTCGCGATCGCTCCGTTCCTGCTGTTGGGCGGCCACGGCCGCGATCCCGGCCTGCGCCGCCGCGCCGCCCGTCAGCGACAGGATCATGGCGGCGGTGATCAGACGTTTCATTTCCAGCTCCAATAGGCCTTGCGCCGGCCCGTGGCTCATCCCTTGATTCCAGTGTCGCGCTCGGCGCATGAACCGCAATTGAACGAAACCCGCAGCGAGGATTCGATGGCCGCGCAGCCCCAGGACATTCTTGGCTTCTGGACCCAGGCCGGACCCAAGAAGTGGTTCGAGAAGAACCCCGCGTTCGACGAGGCGATCCGCCTGAAGTACGAACCCACCCACCACAAGGCCGCGCGCGGCGACTATGACGACTGGCTGGAAAGCCCCGAGGGCGCCCTGGCGCTGGTCATCGTGCTCGACCAGTTCCCACGCAACCTCTACCGCCGCAGCGGCCACGGCTTCGCCACCGACGGCAAGGCCCGCGCCGTGGCCCGCGTCGCCATCGCCGCCGGCTTCGACCAGGAGGTCGCGCCCGAGCTGCGCTATTTCTTCTACCTGCCGTTCGAGCACTCCGAATCCCTGGCCGACCAGGAGCTGTGCATCGAGCTGTGCGCGGGCCTGCAGGCCGACACCGGCGACGAGGGGCCGATGAAGTGGGCCCTGATCCATCGCGACATCATCGCTCGCTTCGGCCGCTTCCCCCACCGCAACGTCGCCCTGGGGCGGGAAACCACGCCCGCCGAGCAAGCCTTTCTCGACGAAGGCGGTTTCGCCGGTTAGGCGAGCTTGGCGCGCGTGCAATCGTTACTGTAGTGTCCGCACGCAATTTCCGAGGGCTCTGGAGGGTTCGTTCCCATGTCGATGAAGAATAGCCTGCTGGCGGCGGGCGCTGTCCTGTGCGCGATCGTTCCGGCCGAAGCCTTCGCCCAGGCCAAGGCCAGCAAGGCCCAGCAGGCGCAGACCCAGGCCGTCGCCGAAGTGCCGCGCTGCACGCGGAAGCTGGGCACCCTGTCGATCATCGACGGCGACGATCCCCGCGGCTGGACCCAGTACAACCTCGCCTCGCCGCAGAAGCTGCTGCGGGCCATCGTCCAGAAGTCGGGCTGCTTCAACCTCGTCGATCGCGGCGCAGGCCTGAACGCCGCCCAGATCGAGCGCAACATCGGCGGCAATCTGGGCCTGCAGCGCGGCTCCAACGTCGGCCAGGGCCAGATCAAGGCGGCCGACTACGTGCTGGTGGCCGAGGTCCAGGCCAGCGACAGCAACGCCGGCGGCGGCGCGGTGGCCGGCGCCATCGGCGGCCTGATCGGCGGTCGCGCCGGCGCCCTGGTCGGCGGCATCAAGACCAAGAAGCTGGAAGCCAACACCGTCCTGTCGCTGACCAACGTGCGCACCACCGAGACCGTGGCCGTACAGGAAGGCTACGCCGTGAAGAACGACATCGGCTGGGGCGCGGGCGGCGGCATCGGCTTCGCCGGCGCCGTGGGCGGCGGCTACGAAGACACCGAGATCGGCCGGATCATCACCCTGGCCTTCATCAACAGCTACTCGAAGATGGTCGGCGAACTGGGCCTGGTCGGCGACAGCCCCGCCGCCGCCCAGAACGCCCCGGCCAAGACCTTCGTGGCCACCCGCGTCGTCAACATGCGCGCTGCGCCGGTCGCCGCCGGCAAGCTGATCCGCGCCCTGCCCGCCGGCGCCATCGTCTACCCGACCGGCAAGAAGCAGGACCTGTGGTGGGAAGTGGCCGACGAGAACGACAATGTCGGCTGGGTGCTGAACACCGGTCTCGAACCGTCGAAATAGGCGTCTTCGCCACCTGAGCTAGAACGCCCCGCCGGATCGCCGAGCGGGGCGTTTTTGTGATTGGCCACGGGCTCGATTCGTCGCGATTGTGCGCCCCATGATCACCGCCGTTCTCGACGCCCCGAAAGCCGCCACCGACCATCCCGAGCGCCAGTATCTCGGCCTGCTCGCCGATATCCTGGAAAACGGCGTGCAGCGCGGCGACCGCACCGGCACCGGCACGCTGGGCGTCTTCGGCCGCCAGATCCGCTTCGACTTGGCCAAGGGCTTCCCGGTCCTGACCACCAAGAAGCTGCACCTGCGCTCGATCATCATCGAGCTGCTGTGGTTCCTGCGCGGCGAGACCAACATCGCCTGGCTCAAGGACAACGGCGTGCGCATCTGGGACGAGTGGGCCGACGAGAACGGCGAGCTTGGCCCCGTCTACGGCAAGCAGTGGCGCTCGTGGGCCACCCCGGACGGCGGTTCGATCGACCAGATCGTCAATCTGGTCGAGGGCCTGAAGACCAATCCCAACAGCCGCCGCCACATCGTCTCGGCCTGGAACCCGGCCGACGTCGAGGACATGGCCCTGCCGCCCTGCCACTGCCTGTTCCAGTTCTTCGTCGCGGACGGAAAACTGTCCTGCCAGCTCTACCAGCGCAGCGCCGACGTCTTCCTGGGCGTGCCGTTCAACATCGCCAGCTACGCCCTGCTGACCCTGATGGTCGCCAAGGTCGTGGGCCTGCAGCCGGGCGAGTTCGTGCACACCTTCGGCGACGCCCACCTCTATCTGAACCACCTGGACCAGGCCCGCGAGCAGTTGGCCCGCGAGCCCAAGCCGTTCCCGACGATGAAGATCGCCGACAAGACCGACCTCTTCGCCTTCGCGTACGAGGACTTCCAGCTGGAGGGCTACGAGGCCCACCCGCACATCAAGGCGGCGGTCTCGGTCTGAAACCCGACCTTCCGGATCGGGCGGCGGGCGGCTAAGAGTCGCCCATGACCGCCCCCATCCTCACACTCGGCCCCGTGGCCCGCTCGCTCAACGGCGTCATCGGCCGCGACAACGACCTGCCCTGGCGGCTGAAGTCGGACCTTGCGATGTTCAAGGCCGCCACCCTGGGCAAGCCGGTGATCATGGGCCGCAAGACCTGGGACAGCCTGCCCCGCAAGCCCCTGCCCGGCCGGCTGAACATCGTGCTGACCCGCGACCACAAGTTCGAGGCCGAGGGCGCCGTGGTCTGCGACACCTGGATGGAAGCCGTGCAGATCGGCAAGGAGCAGGCCGCCGAGGACGGCGTCGAGGAGGTCTGCGTGATCGGCGGCGCGGCCCTGTTCGAGCTGGCCCTGCCCCGCGCCAAGCGAATCTACGTCACCGAGGTTCAGGCCGAGGTGCAAGGCGACGTCCACTTCCCCGCCTTCGACGAGAACGCCTGGACCGAGGTGCGCCGCGAGGAGCGCCCGGCCGGCGAGGGCGACGACTTCCCGTTCGTGTTCCGCGTGCTGGAACGCAGATGAGCGCCCCGCTGATCGCCGCGATCCTGCTGGCCCAGACGGCTGCGACGCCCGCCGCGCCGTCTCCGGCCGACGTCCGCCAGGCCGCGCGCGACAAGGCCGCCGAGATCGCCGTGGTCCAGGTCCAGCACGTGGGCGTGCCGCGCGGCGTGCGCGGTCGCTGCCTCGTCGTGGCCAAGGTCTATCGGGCCGAGCCGGGCGTGAAGCTGGCCGTCGGCCGCACCCTGCGCCTCAATGTCCCCTGCGCCGCCCCCGGCGCCAGCGGATCGGACGTCGAGCACGGCGTCGACCAGATGGCGCTCAAGCGCTCCAGCTACGGCCGGGCCTTCTTCGACGCGCGGCTGAAGCTGATCGCCTACGACCTGTTCGACCTGAACTGAGAGCGCCCATGAGCACCTGGACCGACCGGCGGCTGATCGACCTTCTGGGCGTGGCGGCGCCGGTGCTCCAGGCGCCGATGGCGGGCGCCGGCACGCCGGCCATGGCGATCGGCGCGGCCCGTGGCGGCGGCCTGGGGTCCCTGCCCTGCGCGCAGTACACGCCCGACCAGGCCCGCGAGGCGATCGCCGAATTTCGGGCCGCGGTCGACGCGCCGCTGAACCTCAACTTCTTCGCCCACACGCCTCCGGCCGCCGATCCGGCGCGGATGATGGCCTGGCGCGCGCGCTTGGCGCCCTACTATGTCGAGGCGGGCCTGGATCCGGCCCCACCCCCGCCCGCCGGCGGCCGCGCCCCCTTCGACGAAGCCTTCTGCGCCCTGGTCGAGGACCTGCGCCCCGAGGTGGTCAGCTTCCATTTCGGCCTGCCCGAGGCCGGCCTGCTCGACCGGGTGAAGGCGGCGGGGGCCAAGGTGCTTTCGTCGGCCACCACGGTCGCCGAGGCCGTCTGGCTGGAGGTCAACGGCGCCGACGCCGTCATCGCCATGGGAGCCGAGGCCGGCGGCCATCGCGCCGTCTTCCTGCCGGGCTTCGGCCCAGGGATCGACAAGGCGATCGACAAGACGATCGACAACCGCCTGGACAGCGCCGCCCAGCCCGGCCTCTTTTCCCTGCTGCCGCAGGTGGTTTCGGCCGTCTCGGTTCCGGTGATCGCGGCCGGCGGCATCGCCGAGGCGCGCGGCGTCGCGGCCGCCCGGGCCCTGGGCGCGTCCGGCGTGCAGGTCGGCACGGCCTACCTCTTCACGCCCGAGGCCAGGATCCCGCCGGCCCACCGCGCCGCCCTGGACGAGGCCCGGGACGACAACACCATGATCACCGACCTCTTCACCGGCCGCCCGGCCCGGGGCGTCGCCAACCGGCTGATGCGCGAGGTCGGGCCGATCGGCGGCGAGGTCGTGCCGCCCTTCCCGCTGGCCGGCGGCGCCCTGACGCCGCTGCGCCGGGACGGGACCAATCCCGACTTCACCAACCTGTGGGCCGGCCAGTCGGCGCGGCTGGCCCCGCGCGGCCTCAACGCCGAAGACCTGACCCGGCTGCTCGCCGACGCCTGAGTGGGTTGCGGCCCGGTTCAAACGACCGTTTACTCCCATGCAGCGTCCAGCAGAGGCGCACATCCTGGGAGCGAGACGACATGGACCTGACCCTCGTCGCCGAAGGCCTGCAATTCCCCGAAGGCCCGATCGCCATGGCCGACGGCTCGGTGCTGCTGGTCGAGATCCAGCGCCAGACCCTGACCCGCATCGCGCCGGACGGAACCCGGACCACCGTCGCCGACCTGCCCGGCGGTCCCAACGGCGCGGCGATCGGCCCGGACGGCGCGGTCTATGTCACCAACAACGGCGGCAGCTTCGAATTCTTCGACATGGGCGGGCTGAACATCCCCGGCCCCACGCCCGCCAGCCACCAGGGCGGCTCGATCCAGCGGGTGGATCTCTCCACCGGGGCGGTGACCACGCTCTACGAAGCCTACGACGGCAAGCGGCTGGTCGGTCCCAACGATCTGGTCTTCGACAAGCAGGGCGGGTTCTGGTTCACCGACCACGGCTGCTCGACGCCCGAGGGCCGCAAGTACGGCGCGCTCTACTACGCCCGGACCGACGGCAGCCATATTGTCCGCGCCCGCGACCACCTGATCTCGCCCAACGGCGTTGGCCTGTCGCCAGCCGAGGACGTGGTCTATGTGGCCGACACCATGCTGGGACGCCTATGGGCCTTCGACGTCGTCGCCCCCGGCGAACTGGCCCCGCCCGCCCCGCTCCAGCCCGGCCGCGTGGTCTGCAACCTGCCGGGCTACCAGCTGCTCGACAGCCTGGCGGTCGAGGCCGACGGGCGGGTCTGCGTGGCGACGATCATCAACGGCGGGATCACGGCGTTTTCGCC
Source organism: Caulobacter sp. GW821-FHT09B11 (assembly GCF_059418205.1). Lineage (NCBI taxonomy): Bacteria > Pseudomonadati > Pseudomonadota > Alphaproteobacteria > Caulobacterales > Caulobacteraceae > Caulobacter > Caulobacter sp. GW821-FHT09B11. The sequence goes on from NZ_JBWKPK010000029.1 coordinate 45,136, forward strand.
CGACGGGACCACCGAGCACGTGGCGGTTCCGGACGTGATCGTCACCAACCTCTGTTTCGGTGGTGCGGACCTGCGAGACGTGTGGATCACCGGATCCGGGACCGGGAAGCTCTGGCGCGGGCGGTGGGAGCGGCCGGGGCTGAGGCTGAACTTCAACGGCTGACCGCTTCGCGGCCCCCTCAGTCGCTCCGCGACAGCTCCCCCAGAGGGGGAGCATCTTGGCGCTCTGGATCCTCCCCCTCTGGGGGAGGTGGCCCAGAGGGCCGGAGGGGGCCGCCGCAGGCGGCTACAGCCTAGTACAGCACCCCCAGCGCCTCGCGCGAGAAGCTCTGCAGCTCGTCATTGCGCCCATCGCGGATCTTCACCACCCACTCCGGATCCTGCAGCAGCGCCCGGCCGACGCCGACCAGGTCGAACTCGCCTCGGTCCAGGCGTTCGAGCAGGCCGTCGATCGAGGCCGGCTGGCTGCCTTCGCCGCCGAAGGCCGCGATGAACTCGCCCGACAGGCCCACCGAGCCGACGGTGATGGTCGGGGCGCCGGTCAGCTTCTTGGTCCAGCCGGCGAAGTTCAGGTCGCTGCCCTCGAATTCCGGCTCCCAGAACCTGCGTTGCGAGCAGTGGAAGATGTCGGCGCCGGCGTCGGCCAGCGGCTGCAGCCAGGCTTCCAGCAGTTGCGGGGTCTCGGCGTTCTTCACCGCGTAGTCCTGCTGCTTCCACTGCGACAGGCGGATGATCACCGGATAGTCCGGGCCGACGGCGGCGCGGACGGCTTTCAGGATCTCGGCGGCGAAGGCGCTGCGCTCGGCGATGGTCGGGCCGCCGAAGGCGTCGCCGCGCAGGTTGGTGCCGTTCCAGAAGAACTGATCGATCAGGTAGCCGTGGGCGCCGTGCAGCTCGATGGCGTCGAAGCCCAGGCGCTTGGCGTCGGCGGCGGCCGTGGCGAAGGCGGCGATGGTGTCGGCGATCTCGGCGTCGGTCATCGGCTCGGTGAACGGCGAGCCGCCGGCCTTGGACACGCCCGAGGGGCTGTCGATCTTGCCCAGCACGTCCTTGCCCTTGGCCGAACCCACGTGCCACAGCTGCGGCGCGATCAGGCCGCCGGCGGCGTGGACGTCGTCGACGACCTTCTTCCAGGCCGCCAGCTCCTTCTCGCCATGGAAGCGCGGGATGTTGGCGTCGTTCAGCGAGGCGTCCCGGGCCACGCCCGTGCCCTCGGTGACGATCAGGCCGACCTGGGCGGCCGCGCGGCGGGCGTAATAGGCCGCCACATCGTCGGTGGCCACGCCGCCGGGCGAGAACGACCGAGTCATCGGCGCCATCACCACCCGGTTGGGCAGCTTCAGCGACTTGAACTCGAAGGGCTTGAAGAGGGCGTCGAGGGCCATGCGGGCGCTCCAGCAGGAGTATGAACCGGCGCGATCCAAACACTTGTTCGGAGCGACCGCCATGCAGAAATACTGCAACGGTCGTTGTATCTGGTGCGGCCCGTACGGAAAGAAAACCCCTGCCCGCCAATTAGCCCGTCATCCCGGGCGAAGGGCCGCGAAGCGGACCACAGACCCGGGACCCAGGGGCCGCCGCAATGCGACAGCCGGCGCCGGGCGCTTGATCCAGCCGCCGAGCCCAGCCCCCTGGGTCCCGGCTCTTCGCTGCGCTCCGGCCGGGATGACGGTGATGGGGAAGTCCTACCCCAGGATTTCGTCCAGCGCCCCCAGCAGGCGGTCGATCTGGCCGTCCATCCCGACCGTGATCCGCAGGTGATCCCCGATGCGCGGCGCATCGAACCGGCGGACGATGACCCCGCGCGCGCGCAGTTCCGCCGCCAGCTCGGCGCCGGGCCGCGAGGCGTGGCGGGCGAAGACGAAGTTGGCCGACGAGGCCGGGGCGGAAAAGCCTCGCGCCTCCAGCCCCTCGACCAGGCGCCGGCGGCCGGCAATCACGCGGGCGCGGCTGTCCTGGAAGAAGGCCTCGTCCTCGATCGAGGCGAGCGCGCCGGCCTGGGCGGGACGGCCAAGGGGATAGGAATTGAAGCTGTCCTTCACCCGGGTCAGCCCCTCGATCAGGGCCGCATCGCCTATGGCGTAGCCGACCCGCAGGCCGGCCAGGGCCCGCGACTTCGACATGGTCTGCACGACCAGCAGGTTGGGATGGTCGGCGACCAGCGGGATGGCGCTGTCGCCGCCGAAATCGACATAGGCCTCGTCGATGACCACCGGCTTGTCGGGATGCTCGGCCAGCAGGCGGGCGATCTCGGCGCGGGTCAGGGCCACGCCGGTCGGGGCGTTGGGGTTGGCGATGATGATCGCGCCGGACGCTCGGCGATAATCGTCGATCCGCACCGACAGGTCGTCGGCCAGCGGCACGGTCTCGTAGGCGACGTCGAACAGCCGGCAGTAGGTCGGATAGAAGCTGTAGGTGATGTCGGGGAACAGCAGCGGCGCGTCATGCCCCAGCAGGGCGCGGAAGGCGTGGGCCAGCACCTCGTCCGAGCCGTTGCCGACGAACACCTGATCCACGGCCACGCCGTGATAGGCGGCCAGGGTCTCGCGCAGCGCGCTGGAGGTCGGATCGGGATAGAGCCGCAAGGCCTCGCCCGCCGCCGCCGCGATCGCCTCGACGGCCTTGGGCGAAGGCCCATAGGGGCTTTCATTGGTGTTCAGCTTGACCAGGTCGGCGATCTTCGGCTGCTCGCCCGGCACATAAGGCGACAGCTTGTGGACCAGCGGGCTCCAGAAACGGCTCAAGGTCTTGCTCCAAACGGCTTTCGCCGTCGGGATGCGCGAACCGGCCGGGGCCCGTCAAGCGCGGGCTTGCGCCCTACTCCACCGCGTCGAGATATTCGATCTCCGGACGGCCGGCCATGAACGGCCCCATGGCCGCGCCGGCGGCCTTGAAATAGTCGGTGCCGCCGTGGTGCTTGAGAGCGTCTTCCGAGGCGTAGAGCTCCAGCACCTTGTAGACGCCGGCCTCGCTCCTGGACTTGGTCAGCTGATAGACGATCGCCCCCGGCTCGTTGGCCTTCACCTTGGCGGCCAGGCCCAGGAACACCGCTTCGAACTCGGACGTCTTGTCCGGCTGGACCTTCAGGGTCGCCACCACGCCGATCATGCTCGCCTCCCAACGTTTGTTTGAAAGGCAGGTTGGACGAGCGAGGGCGAGTAAGGCAAGCGTTTTGACACGCCCTCTCCTCCCGTCATTCCCGCCCTTGTGGCGGGAACCCCTGGTTCCATTCGCACGTGAGGCGCCAGCGGATCGCCGGCGATCCGCCCCTAATGCCCTTGCGGCTGACAGAGGGTTTCCCGCCACAAGGGCGGGAATGACGGGAGATGGTGAAGTCGGGTGGCGGCTACCGCCGCTCGTTCCAGCCGTAGGCGACCCACGAGTGGCCGCCGACGTTGCGGGCTTCGATCAGGTTGGGATCGGCGTTGGCCTTGGCGTGGGCGTGGCGGCGGCCGCGCAGGGCGAAGGCGGCCAGGCCCAGCAGCGCGGTGGCCATGAAGCCGACCACCACCAGGGTCGCGGCGAACACGACGGCGACGATGGCGGCCACCGAAACGGCGATCGCCGTGGCCACGCCGCCGATCACTCCAGCCAGGCCGCGCCAAGCCGAAGACTGCGTCGCGCCGATGTTCGCGCCCAGGGTCATGGTCATCGTCGTCCTCGATCGGCGCCGGAGCGCCCAGAATCTCCGTCCTCGCCCCTTAGGTTGGCTTCGGAGGTCTGAACGTCAACTGAACACCCATTGGGTTCAATCACAAAGACTTTTCCGCTCAACCCGCGGCGGCCAGTCCCAGTTCCCTGCGCTCGCGCATGACGGTGGTGAAGGCGGCGTTGATCGCGGCCGCCTTGGCCTCGGCCACCTCGATGAACTCGGCCGGCAGGCCGCGGGCGCGGGCCCGGTCGGGGTGGGCGTCCGACAGCGCCAGCTTCCAGGCGCTGCGCACGGCCGCGTCGTCGGCGTCGGCCGCCACGTCGAGGATCACATAGGGATCGTCCGCCTCCGCTCCCAGGTGGGTGGCGCTGAGGCGGCGGAAGGCCAGCGGCGACAGGCCGAACAGCGCGGCCACCCGCTCCAGGTAATCGAGCTCGTCCTGGGTCACCGCGCCGTCGGCCTTGGCGATGTGGAACAGGCCGTCGAGCACGTCTTCCAGGAGCTGCGGACACGAGCGATAGCGCTTGGCCAGCCGCTTGGCGTAGCTCTCGAAGCCGTGGGTGGTCTGGCGGGCCAGGTCGTACAGGCGGTGGATGTTCTGTTCGGAGGCCGGATCTGGATGGAAGACCTGCGAGAAGGCCGCGAACTCGTGGCCGTCGGCGCTGCCGTCGGCCTTGGCCAGCTTGGCGCCCAGCGCCGTGACCGCGGTCGAGAAGGCCGGGTCCTGTCCCGGCGGTCCGGGCGGGCACTCGGCGCACTCCGCCAGGTCCAGACGGCGGGCCGCGATGCTTGCGATGTTGCGCCAGAAGGTCATGCGGAGGGGTCTTAAAAGCCGGCCGGTCCTGGGAGATACGGATCCGAACGTCTCCAGGATGACGCTCCGGAAGCGCCTCATAGCACACGCCTCGCGGCGGACCCACCCGGCGATTGCTGCGCCGCACATGTAAACTTGTTCAGAATCGCCGCGAACTTCGGAGCCATCCGGCGGCTTCGTCGTTATGGCTGAGCTTGAAGCGCCGCTTCGTCCTGCCGGCGCCATGCTGCGGTCCCATTGCGGCCCGAAATGATCTAGTCAGTCCGCTGACGCTACCGAAAGGATTCCCGGCCGTATGGCGACCGCTCTTCTCTTCGCCCTCGCCCTGATGGCGCAGGACGCGCCCGTGACCACCGCCGCTCCGCCGCCGCGCACCCAGCCCGCCGCGACGCCGCCCAACGACGAGTACGGCTACATCGCCTGGTGCTACGGCGCGCTCGGCGGCTACATCGAGCTGTACGATCGGGTCATGCCCGAGGTGACCCGGATCGAGAAGGCCTTCCCCGGCCCCGACGGCGCGGCCGCGGCGCTGAAGGAATATCCGGCCATGCGCACCCAGGCGCGCTCGGACCTCAGGATCTACGCCTCGGCCATCACCGCCGCCGAAAAGGCCAGCCCGCGCCCGATCTCGGAATACGGCGCGGCGGCGATGAAGAAGGGCCGCTCGATCTGGGGCGGCTCGGAAAGCGTCGACAAGGCGCGCCTGGCCCAGGTGTGGATGAGCTGGTCGCCGCCCGGCGACTGCGAGACCCGCGCCAAGGCCCTGGAAAGCAAGTCCAACCTGTTCGGCCAGGCCCTGAACTACAACGTCAAGAGCGCCGTGCCGGCCCAGCCCGAGCCGGAAGCCGCGCCGGAACCGACCCAGCCGCCCGTCGAGGAGCCCGCCGCGCCCGCAGAAGCGCCCGCCGCCAAGGTCGAGGTCTCGGCCCCCACGCCGGCGCCCAAGGCCGCGGTGCAGAAGCCGGCCGTCCAGAAGCCCGCGGCGACCAAGCCGGTCGTCGCCAAGCCCGTGGCCGCCCCGGCGGTCAAGAAGCCCCTGGCCGCGATCGGCGCGACCCCGGCCAAGCTGCCGGCCAGCCGCGAGATCATCATCGACCCCTCCAACCCGCAGGCCTGCGCCGGCAGCCTCCTGCCCGCCAAGCGCGGCGGCAAGGACGTGCTGATCTGCAAGCCGGACTGAGGATTTAGCTCGGTTCCCTTTCTTCCCGTCATTCCCGCCCTTGTGGCGGGAACCCCTGGATCCGCTCGCACGTGAAGCGCAAGCGGATCGCCAGCGATCCGCCCCATGCGCACCTGCGGCTGAAAGAGGGGTTCCCGCCACAAGGGCGGGAATGACGGGCGGAACGGAAAGCGGCTTCTCGCTAAGGCGCCGTCGGCAACACACCGCTCCGCACCAACGCCGCGTACCACGCGTAGGACGCCTTCGGCGTTCTCACCCCGGTCGCCCGGTCGTGGGTCACCAGGCCGAACTTCGAGCGGTAGCCCAGCGCCCATTCCCAATTGTCGATCAGGCACCAGGCGAAGAAGCCCTTCACCGGCGAGCCCGCCTCCATGGCCGCCTTCACCGCTTGCAGGTGCCGGCGCAGGAAGGCGATGCGGAAGGTGTCGGCCTGGATGCCCGGCCCGTCGCCGAACGGGTCCGAGCAGCCGTTCTCGGTGACGAACACCGGAGGGTTGCCGTACTCGGTGCGCAGCCGCGCCAGCACCTCGGCCAGGCCCGAGGGATCGACATGACGGCCGAAGGCGTCCAGCTCCACGCCCTTGGGCGGCGCGGCGGGCGCGATCTTGCCAGGCGACAGCGGCGCCAGGCGCATATAGGCTGGCGCGTAGTAGTTCACCCCCATGAAGTCGACCTTCTGGCGGATGGTCGAAAGATCCTCAGAACGCACCCGGTCGCCCAGGAACTCGTCCATGGCGTCGGGATATTCGCCCTTCAGCAGGGGATCGAGCCACGCGCGGTTCCACAGGGAGTCGAGCCCGTCCGACGCCAGCCGGTTCCAGAACGCCAGCCCGCCGCCCGCCGGCCGGCAGGGCTGCAAGGCTAAAGTGGTGCCGATCGACAGGTCGCCCTTGGCCGCGCGCAGGGCCTGGATCGCCAGCCCTTGCGCGAGGTTCATATGGTGGGTCACCGGCCCCAGCAAGGCGACGTCCTTCAGGCCTGGCGCATGCTCGCCCGTGACGTGGCCGAACACCGTGTGCACGGCCGGCTCGTTGAGCACGATGATGCGTTTGAGCCGATCGCCCAGCCGCTCGCCGACCAGGGCGGCGTAGTCGGCGAAGGCCTGGGCCGTGTCGCGCGCCGCCCATCCGCCGCGATCCTGCAAGGCTTGCGGCAGGTCCCAGTGGAACAGCGTGGCGTACGGCGTGACGCCCTTTTCCAGCAGGCCGTCGATCAGCCGGGCGTAGTGATCGACACCCGCCTGGGCGATGGCCCCTGCTCCGGTGGGCAGCAGCCGCGACCACGAGATCGAGAACCGGTAGCCGCCCAGCCCCGCCCCGGCCACCAGGTTCACATCGTCGGCCCAGCGGCGATAGCTGTCGGTGGCGACCTTGGCGTCGGAGCCGTCGACGATCTTGCCCGGCAGGTCCTGGAACACGTCCCAGACGCTGGGGCCTCGCCCGTCGGCGTCGGGCGAGCCTTCGGTCTGGAAGGCTGCGGTGGCGGTTCCCCAGACGAAGTCCTTGGGAAAGTCGCGCGTCTTCGGCTGCACATCACCGGGCCGCTGCGTTCCGCAGCCCGCCAGTCCCGCCGAAAGCCCAGCCGCCGCTCCCCCGACCGCCAGCGCGCCCAGCGCCCGGCGGCTGACGCCGCTGCCGTCCATGTTTCACCCCCAGCCCCGGATCGGAGGTCCAGGCCTCCGTTGAGGCCAGCATGCACTCGAAGACCGACGGTTGGCCAGAGGTCTGCCCTCGGTGGACGATCGTGTTAGGCTCTGCTCATGAACGCCCCGGTCCGCCCCCCGCTCGACCTGCCCCATCGGCTGTTCACCACGGAAGACGTCTTCCGCATGGTCGAGGCCGGCGTGCTTGCAGAGAACGAGAACATCGAGCTGATCGACGGGGAAATCCTGGTCATGGCCGCAAAGAAGAACGACCATGAGATCGTCAAGAGCGCGCTGGTCGAGTGGTTGGCCAAAGCCATGCCCGGCGACTTGCGGATCGGCGTCGAGACGACGCTGTACCTGACCGAGCGGCTGTTCGTCGAACCAGACGTGATGCTCTATCCGCGCCGGCTCAAGCCGCAGGACCTGAGCGGCGGGGACATCACGTTGCTGATCGAGGTGGCCGACGAGTCACGCGCCTACGACCTGAGCGTCAAGGCCGGGATCTACGCCCAACACGGCGTGGCCGACTATTGGGTCGTCGACGTGGTCGCCCGAAGCGCCGTCATCCACCGGCGGCCGTCCGACGACGGCTATCGTTCGGTGGAGGTGGTCGAAGGCGATCTACAGGCCCTGCTGCTGCCTGACCTGAGGATCACTCTCGCCACGCTGTTCGCGGACTAGGCCGCCTCACCCCGCGCCCGGGCCAGGGGATCATAGTTCAGGATCGGCGACAGCCAGCGCTCGGTCGTGGCCAGGTCCCAGCCCTTGCGGCGGGCGTAGTCCTCGACCTGGTCGAAGTCGATCTTGCCGACGCCGAAATAGTGGCTCTGCGGGTGGCTGAAATAGAGGCCCGACACGGCCGCGCCGGGGCTCATGGCGAAGCTCTCGGTCAGGGCCATGCCGGTGGCGGCCTCGGCGTCGAGCAGGCGGAACAGCGTGCCCTTCTCGGTGTGGTCGGGCTGGGCCGGATAGCCGGGGGCCGGGCGGATGCCGACATACTTCTCGGCGATCAGGCGATCGGCGTCGAAGCCCTCTTCCGGCGCATAGCCCCACAGCTCGACCCGGGCCTTGTGGTGCAGCCACTCGGCGAAGGCCTCGGCCAGGCGGTCGGCGAGCGCAGAAGCCATGATCGCCGAATAGTCGTCGCCGGCGTCCTTGAATTTCTTGACGATCTCGTCCTCGCCATGGCCGGCGGTGACGGCGAAGCCGCCGACATAGTCGGCCGGGCCGCCGACGGGCGCGACGAAGTCCGACAGGGCCAGGTTGGCCTTGCCCTCGCCCTTACCCTTGTCCATCTGCTGGCGCAGGGTGTGCAGGCGGGCGATCTCGACGGTGCGGGTCTCGTCGGCATAGAGGACGACGTCGTCCTCGACCGCCTGGGCCGGCCAGAAGCCGATCACGCCCTTGGCCCCGAACCACTTCTCCGCGATCACTTTCTCGAGCATCACGCGGGCGTCGCGATAGAGGTCGGTGGCGGCCTCGCCGACCACGTCGTCTTCCAGAATCTGCGGATAGCGGCCGATCAGCTCCCAGCTGGCGAAGAACGGCGACCAGTCGATGAACGGCTCCAGCTCGGCCAGGCTCGGCTCGAACACCCGCGTGCCGACGAACGCCGGCTTGGGCGGCGCATAGCCCTTCCAGTCGATGGCGAACCTGCGCTTGCGGGCCTCGCCGATCGGCGTGCGGGCCTTGACCGTCTGGCCGCGCGCGTACTGCTCGCGCACCTTGACGTACTCGGCGCGGGTCTCGCCGATGATCCGGTCGCGCTCGCCTTCCGACAGCAGGCCCGAGACCACGCCGACGGCGCGGCTGGCGTCGACCACATAGGTGGTCGGGCCGCGCCGATAGGCCGGCTCGATCTTCACCGCCGTGTGGGTGCGGCTGGTGGTGGCGCCGCCGATCAGCAGCGGGATGTCGAAGCCCTGGCGCTCCATCTCGGCGGCGACGAACACCATCTCGTCCAGCGACGGGGTGATCAGGCCCGACAGGCCGATCATGTCGACCTCGTGCTTCTTGGCCTCGTCGAGGATGCGGTCGGCGGGCACCATGACGCCCAGGTCGATGACCTCGTAGTTGTTACACTGCAGCACGACGCCGACGATGTTCTTGCCGATGTCGTGGACGTCGCCCTTGACGGTGGCCATCAGCACCTTGCCGGCCGCCTTGCGGACCTGGCCTTCCTTCTCGGCCTCCATGAACGGCATCAGCCAGGCCACGGCCTGCTTCATCACGCGGGCCGACTTGACCACCTGGGGCAAGAACATCTTGCCCGCGCCGAACAGGTCGCCGACGACGTTCATGCCGTCCATCAGCGGGCCTTCGATCACGTGCAGCGGACGGTCGAAGGTCAGGCGCGCTTCCTCGGTGTCGGCCTCGATGAACTCGGTGACGCCGTTGACCAGGGCGTGGGTGATGCGCTCGCCGACCGTGCCCTCGCGCCAGGCCAGGTTGACCTGCTGGGCCGCGCCCTTCTCGCCCTTGTAGCCGGGCGCCATGTCGACCAGGCGCTCGGTGTTGGAGACGTTGGTCCGCTGCGGGCGGTTGAGGATCACGTCCTCGACGGCCTCGCGCAGCACCGGGTCGATGTCGTCATAGACCGGCAGGTCGCCGGCGTTGACGATGCCCATGTCCATGCCGGCGTTGATGGCGTGGTACAGGAACACCGAGTGGATCGCCCGGCGCACCGGCTCGTTGCCGCGGAAGCTGAACGAGACGTTCGACACCCCGCCCGAGATCCGGGCGTAGGGGCAGCGGATCTTGATCTCGCGCGTGCCCTCGATGAAGTCGACGGCGTAGTTGTCGTGCTCCTCGATCCCCGTCGCCACGGCGAAGATGTTGGGGTCGAAGATGATGTCCTCGGGCGGGAAGCCGACCTTGTCGACCAGGATGCGGTAGGCCTTCTCGCAGATCTCGATCTTGCGGGCGGCGGTGTCGGCCTGACCGACCTCGTCGAAGGCCATGACCACCACGGCCGCGCCGTAGCGCAGGCACAGCTTAGCCTGCTCGATGAACTTGGCCTCGCCTTCCTTCATCGAGATCGAGTTGACGATCGCCTTGCCCTGCACGCACTTCAGGCCGGCCTCGATCACCTCCCACTTGGAGCTGTCGATCATCACCGGCACACGGGCGATGTCGGGCTCGGCCGCCATCAGGTTCAGGAAGGTGACCATCGCCTGCTCGCTGTCGAGCAGGCCTTCGTCCATGTTGACGTCGATGACCTGGGCGCCGGCCTCGACCTGCTGGCGGGCGACCGACAGGGCTTCGCTGAAGTTGCCTTCGACGATCAGCTTCTTGAACTTGGCCGAGCCGGTGACGTTGGTCCGCTCGCCGATGTTGACGAAGACAGGTCTCATTGGAATGCGCCCAGGATAGCTTGCAGGCCGGCGATGTGGGTCAACCAGCCGTCGTGACCGTCGCCCTCCTGCCAGAGTTCGTCGAGTTCGGAGGCCGGGCCGACCACGCGGGCCAGCGCCGCCCTGGCCAGGGGGGCCGCGCCTTGCGGCGGCGCCCCGAGTTTCGTCTTCAGGTCCTGATGGTCGGCCGGCAGCAGCGCGGCCTCGCTCAGCGCCGCGGCGACCACCGCGGCGGCGGCCACGGCCATCTCGGCCTCGGGCGCTTCTAGATAGCCGGCGGCCTTGGTCACGTGGTCGAGGATCAGCACCACCGCGCGCCAGTCGGGCGCCTCGGCCAGATCGGCGACGAAATCGGCGGCTTCGTCGTTTTCGAAGGGTCCGTTGTCCCAGGCCATGGTCAGACCGCCGTCGCGGCTTGCTTGGCGCGCGCTTCCGCCAGGGCCAGCTGGCCCCTGAGGAAGGTCGCGATCTCGATCCCCTGCGCCTTCAGCGCCTTGGGATAGAGCGACGAGGCGGTCAGGCCCGGCAGGGTGTTGGTCTCCAGATAGACCAGGCCGTGCTCGGAGACGATGAAATCGGTGCGCGAATAGCCGCGGCAGCCCAGGGCCTTGTGCGCCTTCAGGGCCTGGTCCTGCATGGCGGCGTTGATCGCCTCGCCGAAGGTCGCCGGGCAGATCTCCTCGGTGTCCTTGGCCAGGTACTTGGACTTGTAATCGAACTTGCCGGCCGACGGACGGATCTCCACCGGCGGCAGGGCGAAGACCTCGCCGTCCTGTTCCAGCACGCCGCAGGTGGCCTCAAGGCCGGCGACGAAGGGCTCAATGACATAGGGCATCTGCCCGGCCGCCTCGGCCACCGTCTCCAGGTCGGCCGGCGCGTCGACGAAGATCAGGCCGTAGCTCGAACCGTCCTCGGCCGGCTTGGCGATCAGGCGGCCGTACTTGGCCAGGGCCGCCTCGGCGCCCGCCAGGTCGATGCTTTCCGGAACCGAGACGCCGGCCTTGGCGACGATCTCCTTGGCCAGCACCTTGCCGAAGGCCAGGCGGCTGGCTTCCGCGCCCGAGCCGGTGAAGGCCACGCCGCGCGCCTCGCACAGGGCCTGCAGGCCGCCGTCCTCGGAAAAGCCGCCGTGCAGGCTGAGCAGCAGGGCGCGGTCCTCGCGGGCGGCGACGTCCAGCGCCGTCTCGATGTCGCCGATCGGCGCGCCTTCGGTCGGCAGGTCCAGCTCGAACGGACGGTCATGGCCCAACAGCACGGCCTGGCTGGCGGGATAGACCTGGCCGTCCGGCGCCCAGAACCAGAGATCGGCGTCAGGCAGCAGGCGGGTCAGGCTCTGGGCGCTGGCCACGGCCACGAGGCGCTCGCGGCTGGGGCCGCCGAAGAGGATGGTGGTGCGCATCGGTCTCGTACTCGATCAGGCCAGTTCGAAGGGCTCGAGGCCCGACAGGCGCATGGCCTTGGGGCGCTCGGGGATGGCGCGCGGGGCGACGCCGCGCACTTCGTCCGCCACGTGGCGGATGTGGTCGGGGGTGGTGCCGCAGCAGCCGCCCAGGATGTTGACGAGGCCGTCCTTGGCCCATTCGTGCAGGGCGTGGCCGGTCTCGTGCGGCTCCTCGTCGTACTCGCCCATGGCGTTGGGCAGGCCGGCGTTGGGATAGGCCGCCACCAGGGTGTCGGCGATGCGGGCCATCTCGGCGATGTGCGGACGCATCAGGTCCGCGCCCAGGGCGCAGTTGAAGCCGACCGCGAACGGCTTGGCGTGCTTGATCGAGTTCCAGAACGCCTCGGCCGTCTGGCCCGACAGGGTGCGGCCCGAGCGGTCGGTGATGGTGCCGCTGATCCAGATCGGCAGGTCCTCATGGCCCTCGTCGCGCCAGTCGAGGATCGCCTTGATGGCGGCCTTGCAGTTGAGGGTGTCGGTGATGGTCTCGATCAGGAAGAGGTCGACCCCGCCCTGGTAGAGGGCGTCCACCTGCTGGCGATAGGCCTGGTAGACCTGGTCGAAGGTCACCTTCCGCGCGCCGGGATCGTTCACGTCCGACGACATCGACAGCATGACGTTCAACGGCCCGATCGAGCCGGCGATGAACTTCGGGCGGTCGGGGTTTTCGGCGTTCCAGCGGTCGGCGACCTGGCGGCCGATCTTCGCGCCTTCGAGGTTGATGTCCCAGACGTCCTGTTCGCCGAGGCGGTAGTCGGCCTGGGCGATGGTGGTGCCCGAGAAGGTGTTGGTCTCGGAGATGTCGGCGCCGGCGGCGAAATAGGCGTCGTGAAGCTCGGCCACGAGATCCGGCCGGGTCAGGCACAGGATGTCGTTGTTGCCCTTCATCTGGCCGTCGAAGTCGGCGAAGCGCTCGGCGCGGTAGTCGGCCTCGGTCAGCTTCTTCTTCTGGAACATCACGCCCCAGGAGCCGTCGAGAATGAGGATGCGTTCCTTGGCGGCGGCCTTGAGGGCGGCCACGCGATCAGCACGGATGGAGAGGTCGGTCATTTTGCGGCTCCCTGCTGTCGCGCCAGTTCCTTGTCGAACGCAGCCTGGGCGGCGTCGACGAAGCGCGAGAGCTCGGTCGGATCGATGAAGGCGTCGGCGTCGCCGCGCAGCTGCTTCTGGCGCTTGGCCAGCAGGTCGCCCTGCTCTTCGTGGCTGGGCAGCATGACGTCGGTCGGCAGCGCCCGCATGGCGACGAAGCTGGCCCGATAGTCGGCGACGATGGTCTTGTGGGTCTTGTTGCCGACCAGCGCGTTGCCGGCCACCGACAGCGAGCACGGGAAGGTCACGTTCAGCGCCCGCCCCTTCTCGTTCACCTGGGTGGTCCAAGTGGTGCAGCCGACGGTGTGGCCGGGCGTCAGGTGGGCGACCAGGGTGGTGGCGCCCAGCTTCAGCTTGGTCTCGTCGCCGAACGCCTTGTCGACCTTCACGGCCGGAAAGGGCGTCAGACCATTGCTGTTGTCGCCGAAGTGCTGGCCCTTCTCGAGGGCCGGCTTGTCGGCGCGCGAGGCCCACAGCTTGGCGCCGGTGTCGGCCTTCAGCTGGGCCAGGCCGCCCGCGTGGTCGAAATGGGCGTGGGTGTTGATCAGCACCTTCACGTCGGCGAGCTTGAAGCCCAGCGTGGCGATGTTGCGCTCGATCAGCTTGCCGCCGTCGGCCGACGGGCCCCCGTCCAGCACGACATGGCCTTCCGGCGAGGTGATCAGCCAGGCCGACAGCCCCTCGGAGCCGACATAGTAGATGTTGCCCACCACCCGGTAGGGACGCGTCGGCTTGCTCCAGCCCGCCGGATTGTCGCGCGCGCCGGCCGCGCCGAACCCGACGCTGGCCAGACCCAGGGCCAGGGCGAAGGTCAGAACTTTCATGCCGCGCTCCCGCTTGCCTTGCGCACCACCAGATAGGCCTCGCTGTTGACCGCCAGCGGCCCGCCCAGCGGGCTGCCGACCGTGCGCTCGACCTGGAACCACGCGCCTACCCGCTTGAACAAGGTCCGGTGATCGAACCCCAGATGGTGCGGGTAGTAGGCCAGGCCAGGGCCGATCGGCGCCTCTTCGCGCTCGCGCGGAGGCTGGCCGAGGAAAGCGGCGAGGATCGGGCCGGGACGGGCGTCGAACGCGCCGGCCCGGCGAAGCATGCGGAAGACGCCCTTGGCCAGGGCCGGCGGCCCCACCTCGACCGGCACGCCGATCACCAACCGGCCGCCCGGCGCCAGGATGCGATGCAGCTCGGCCAGGGCCTCGTCCGTCTCGCGCGGCGGCAGGTGCTCGAACACCTCCAGGCAGAAGGCCGTGCGGGCCCAGCCGTCGGCCAGGTCGGCCGAGCGGGCCACGACCCGCGCGCCCGTCGCGCCGTCCAGCAGGGCCTCGGCCTCGGCGCGCAGGGTCGCCGCCGGCTCGAAGGCCGCGGCCTGGGTGGTGCGCCCGGCCGCCAGCAGCCGCGCGGCCAGGGCGCCGTCACCGCAGCCGTAGTCCAGGACCGGGCCCAGGTCGCCCTCGCCCGCCAGGCGGTCGGCGTCGACCAGCCGGCGGTCCTGCACCCAGCGCTTCAGCGGGCTGGGGTCGTTGCGTGTGATGGCGGCGTAGGCGCCTGTCACGCAGCCGCCTCGGCCGCGCGCACGGTCTCGCGCACGCCCAGCACGCGGCAGATCGCATAGACCAGGTCGGCCCGGTTCAGGGTGTAGAAGTGGAAGTCGTTGAAGCCCTGCTCCTGCAGTTTGGCGCACATCTCGGCGGCCACCGAGCAGGCGATCAGGCGGCGGGTCTCCGGATCCTCGTCCAGGCCCTCGAACAGGTTGGCCAGCCACGACGGCACCGAGGTCTGGCAGGCGACCGACATCTTCTTCAGGCCGTTGAAGTTGGTCACCGGCATGACGCCCGGCACGATCGGAATGGTGATCCCCGCCGCGCGGGCCTTGTCGACGAAGCGCAGGAAGGCGTCGATGTCGAAGAAGAACTGGCTGATGCCCAGGGTCGCGCCGGCGTCGACCTTGGCCTTCAGCACGTCGATGTCGTGGTCCAACGACAGGCTTTCCGGGTGTTTCTCGGGATAGACCCCGACCAGCACCTCGAAGGCGCCCTGCCCGCGCACGGCGGCGGTCAGTTCGGTGGCGTTCCTGTAGCCGTCCTCGCGCGGCACATAGACGCCGCCGATGCCGCCCTCGCCGGGAGGCGGATCGCCGCGCAGCGCCACGATGTGGCGCACGCCGATGTCCCAGTAGTCGCTGATCACCTCGTCGACCTCGGCGCGGCTGGCGCCGACGCAGGTCAGGTGGGCGGCCGGCTTCAGGCTGGTCTCGTCGAGGATGCGCTTGACGGTGCGGTGCGTACGCTCGCGGGTCGAACCGCCGGCGCCGTAGGTCACCGAGACGAAGGCCGGATCCAGCGGAGCCAGGCGGGTGACCGCCTCCCACAGGCTGGCTTCCATCTTCTCGGTCTTGGGCGGAAAGAACTCGAACGAGACGCGGGGACGCACGGCGCCGACGGGACGCTCGCCGGCGCGGGCCACCGGTCCGATGACGCGGCGGGTGGGCGGCAGGGTCATGCGGCGGTCCTTTCGGCGAGCGCTTGCGCCGGACGGCGCGCGGTCCAGATCTTCACGGTGAGCCCTTCGGCCGTGGTCGGCGGCAGGGCGATGTTGGCTTCCGGGACCAGGCCGGCGGCGGTGATCCACGGCAGGATCTCGTCGTCGGCGAAGCCCAGGCGGCGATGCTGGTGGGCCTCGCGCAGGAACTCGTGGTCGTGCGGGGCGAAGTCGGCGATCAGCAGCAGGCCGCTGGGCGCGACCAGGCGCGCGGCCTCGGCCACGGCGGTGGCGGGATCGCCCAGATAGTGCAGCACCTGGTGAACGGTCACCAGGTCGGCGCAGCCGCCCGGCAGGCCGGTGTCGAAGATGTCGCCGTGACGCAGCTCGCAGCTGGCCAGGCCCGCCTTGGCCACCTCGTCGCGGGCGATGTTCAGCATCTGCTGCGACAGATCCAGGCCCAGGGCGTTGACCGCCCGCCTGCCCAGCAGGGTCAGCATGCGTCCGGCGCCCGCGCCCAGGTCGACCATCTCGTCGAAGGGGCCCTCGCCGGCGGCGCGCAGTATGGCCGCCTCGACCTCCTGTTCGTCGACGTAGAGCGAGCGGATCTCGTTCCAGCGGGCGGCGTTGCGGGCGAAATAGGCCTGGGCGCCGGCCGAGCGTTCGGCGCGCACGGCGGCCAGCTGTCCGACGTCGGCCTGGACGACGGCGTCGTCGCGGGCGATCAGGCCCAGCGCCGAAGCGACCACCGCCCCGCCGCCCGAGGTGCCCGCCAGGCGGTAGAACACCCAGGCGCCGTCAGGGAAGCGCTCGACCAGCCCGGCCTCGGCCAGGAGCTTCAGATGGCGTGAGACGCGCGGCTGGCTCTGGTCGAGGATCCGGCACAGTTCGAGGACCGAAAGCTCCTCCACCGCCAGCAGCGCGAGGATACGCAGACGGGTGCTTTCGCCCGCCGCGCGCAACACGTCGACAACCTGTTCGCTCGATAGCGCCATAAGGACATAAAGATATCTTTATATCCGATTTGGCAAGTGGTTTCTGTGCCGCGGAGGCCGTCCATAGCCCGTCTGGCGGAGATCAAAAAGCCCCCGCGGCGGTCCGAAACGCGCGAGACGGGGGATAAATCTTGCCCGCCGCCATCATCCCTCGCCGGAAGGTTGCCAAAGCTCGATCTTGTAGCCTTCCGGATCGACCAGCCAGGCGAAGCGGCCGTAGCCCTCGTCCTGGCGGCCGGTCGGCTCGACGCCCTGCTCGGCGGCGCGGGCCAGCACGCCGTCCAGGTCGTCGACGACGAAGTTGACCATGAACGGCGCGGCCGACGGCTCGAAATAGCGGGTGTCGGCCGGAAACGCCGACCAGTTGGTCGAGAGCGGCTTCGACGGCTCGAACACCGCCCCGCCCCAGTCCTCGATCTTGAAGCCGAGCACCCGCGCGTACCATTCGGACAGCGCCTTGGGGTCGCTGGCCTTGAAGAACACGCCGCCCAGACCCAGCACCTTGGCCATGAATTTTCCCCTCTGCTCGCCAAAAGCAGAGGGGACTACATCACGCCGCCACCGGGCTCGCCAGGGGCTCGCCGAGGAAGTAGCGGCGCAGGTTCTCGAGCGTGAGATTGACCATGGCCGGGATGCTGTCGAGCGTGGCGCCGGCCATGTGCGGGGTCAGCACCGTGTGGGGCACGTCGACCCAGCGGGCGGGCGGGGTCGGCTCGTGCTCGAAGACGTCGAGGGCGGCCATGCCCAGGCGGCCGGTCTTCAGGGCGTCGACCAGGGCGTCCTCGTCGATCAGCGAGCCGCGCGAGACGTTGACCAGCAGGCCCTGCGGTCCCAGGGCGTCGATCACCCCGGCGTTGACCAGATGGCGGTTGGCGGCGTCGGGCCGGGCGCAGACCACCAGGATGTCGCTGTCGCGCGCCAGGGCCATCAGGTTGTCGGCGCGCGGCCATTCGGCCTCCTTGGGACGCGGGCCCCACCAGGCGACCTTGACGTCGAAGGCGGCCAGGCGCTTCGCGACCGCCTCGCCGATATGGCCCAGGCCGACGATGCCGGCCTTGCGGCCGCGCAGGCCGTGGCGCGCGCCCATGCGGTCCATCGAGGTCCAGCGGCCGGCGCGCACCCGCCGGTCGCCCTCGGCGATCCCCCGCCAGGCGCCCAGCAGCAGGCCCAGCGCGTGGTCGGCCACATCGCCGGCGTTGAGGCCGACCGAGTGGGTCACCGCCAGGCCGTGCGCCCGGCACCAGGGCACGTCGACGCCGTCATAGCCGGCGCTGACGCAGGCGATCAGGCCCAGCCTGGGCATCTCCGACAGCAGGTCGCGCGGCAGCACCATCTCGCCGGCGTGGACGATGGCCTGCACCTGCTTGCCCGGCCCCTCCAGGAAGGCCAGACGGTCAGGATAGTCCCACAGGCGGTGCACCTCGTAGGCGCCCTCCAGCAGCGGCTGCATCGGCAGCAGCATCTCGTGCGAAAGAACGATGTGGGGCTTTGTGACGGGGGTTTGCGGCATTGGCGGCGGCTCCGGTCCCGGCGCGCGGCGGAAGGTCTCCGTCGCCGATCCGCGGGACGATCATCTCCAAAGGACAAGCTACTCTTCTGGCGGCCGCGCGCCAGCACGTAGCGCGCGACGCACGAATATCTGAAGACGTCCCGGCGGCGGCTTTCGGCGAACGCCATCGGCCTGGCTGGACTGTCGCAGACAACCCGTCGCGCCGACCGCCGGTTCCCGCACCGCAACAAGCAATGCCAAGCTGTGAACGCCTTGAGCCCGAACGGGTTTTATTCCCTGGCGCCCAACACGGCGCCTTAGGGAGAGCTCTCCATGTTGACGAAAACCCTCCTGGCGGGCGCAGCGCTCGCCATGATCGTCTCCGGTGCGGCGATCGCCAATCCGAAGATCAAGGCGAGCGCCGCCATCGCCGCACCCAAGCAGCCGATCCCCTACAGCCAGCTCGACGCCTATACGAAGGCCTCGCCCAAGCAGCGCGCGACCAGGGACTGGTGGGCCGGCGAGGCTGCGGTCGGCGCGTCGGCCGACACCTCGGCCACCCTGCCGCCCGCGACAATGAGCGGTTCGATGTCTGGAGACGCCGCGGCCAGCACCCAGGTCAATCCGCCGACCAGCGACGCCCCGCCTTCGATGCCGAGCACGCCGCCGACCAACAGCATGCCGCCCGACGACATGACCCCGCAGCCGGGCTCGAACCTGCCGGGCGCCGACCCGAACCTGCCGCCCAAGGAACCGAAGTAGCCGGAAACGAAAACGGCCCGCCTTCGCAGGAAGGCGGGCCGCGTTCGTCGGTGCTCCCGGTCAGTTACCAGACGATGTCGTTGACGGTGACGTTCGGCGTGGTGAGCAGGATCAGCATGTCGTTGCCGGTGTTGCCGGCCAGCTGCACGAACAGGTAGGTCGCGGTGGAGTCCGAGACCAGGGTGAACTTGTCGTTCGCCGTGGTGTGCAGGGCCGACAGGTCCAGCTTGTCCACGCCGGTCTCGAAGTCATGGATGATGTCCGACGCGCCGGGAGCGGAGTCGGTCTTGGCCGTGTACTTGAAGATATCGGCCCCGGTCCCGCCGAACAGGGCGTCGGCCCCGCCGCCGCCGATGATCGTGTCGGCGCCCGCGCCGCCCACGATGGTCTCGCTGAAGCCCCCGCCCGACAGGGTGTTGGCCCCGGCGTCGCCGACCACATAGGCCCCGCTGGTCAGGCCCACGATGTCGGAGGCGTTGATGTCCTGGACCGAGCCGATCTGGAACGCGCCCGAAGCCGAGTTGCCCGAGATGAAGGTGCCGCCGTTGTAGCGGATCAGGCTGACATTGGTCGGGTTCAGGGCCGACAGGTCCAGCTTGTCCACCCCGGTCTGGAAGTCGTGGATGATGTCCATCGCCTGGGTGTTGGAGTCCGCGGCCGAGCGATACACGAAGGTGTCCGCGCCCGTCCCGCCGTAGAGGGCGTCGGCCGCGCCGCCGCCGATGATCGTGTCGCCGCTGCCCCCGCCCGAGATGGTCTCGCTGAAGTCGCCGCCGACCAGGATGTTCGCCGCGGGATCGCCGACCATGTAGGCGCCGCTGGTCAGGCCCACGATGTCGCCGGCGTTGATGTCCTGGGCCGAGCCGATCTGGAACGCGCCCGAGGCGGAGTTGCCCGAGACGAACGTGCCGCCGTTGTAGTGGATGATGCTGACGTTGGTCGGGTTCAAGGCCGACAGGTCCAGCTTGTCCACGCCGGTCTCGAAGTCGTGGATGATGTCCCGCGCCTGGGTGTTCGAGTCGGTGGCCGAGCGATAGGCGAACACGTCCGCGCCCGCCCCGCCGTAGAGGGCGTCCGCGCCGCCCCCGCCGATGATCGTGTCGGCGCCGGCGCCGCCGTTGATGGTCTCGCTGAAGGCGGCGCCCACCAGGGTGTCGGCCCCGGTGTCGCCGACGATGTAGGCCCCGCTGGTCAGGCCCACGATGTCGGAGGCGTTGATGTCCTGGGTCGAGCCGATCTGGAACGCGCCCGACGTCGAATTGCCCGAGATGAACGTGCCGCCGTTGTAGTGCGTCACGCTCACGCTGGTCGGGTTCAGGGCCGACAGGTCGATCTTGTCCACGCCCGTCTGGAAGTCGTGGATGATGTCCAGGGCGCTGTTGTTGGACTCCGACGCCAGCCGGTAGGTGAACGTGTCCGCCCCGGCCCCGCCGAACAGGGCGTCCGCGCCGCCGTCGCCGATGATGACGTCGGCCGCCGTTCCGCCGACGACGGTGTCGCTATTGCCGCTGCCAATGAGCGTCGCGGCGACGTTCTCGCCGACCAGATAGACCCCGCCGCGCAGACCCACCAGGTCCGAGGCGTTGACCACCGCCACCGAGGCGATCTGGAACGCGCCTCCAGCCGCGCCGCCGCCGATGATGGCCCCGCCGTTGTAGCGGACGATGCTGATGTTCGACGCCGCCAGGTCGGTCAGGTCGATCTTGTCCACGCCGGTCTTGAAGTCGTGGATGATGTCGAGGCTGGCGTTGTTGGAGTCCGACACCGCGGCGTAGGCGAAGGTGTTGGCGCCGGTTCCGCCGAACAGCGCATCGCCGCCGCCCCCGCCCTTCAGGGTGTCGTCGCCCGCGCCGCCGTTGAGGGTCTCGGCCGCGCTTCCGCCGGTGAGGGTGTCGCGATAGGCGCCGCCGGCCAGGGTCCGGGCGGTGTCATCGCCGTAGACGAAGTACTGGGTCTGCTCGGTGGTCAGCACGTCGCTCGGCTTGACCTGGCCGACCACGGCGATCTCGAACGGACCCGTGGACCCCATGACCGAGACCAGCGTCTGCCCGCCCGAGTAGCTCAGGCTGACCT
The DNA here is from genome assembly GCF_059418205.1 of Caulobacter sp. GW821-FHT09B11. Classification (NCBI taxonomy): domain Bacteria; kingdom Pseudomonadati; phylum Pseudomonadota; class Alphaproteobacteria; order Caulobacterales; family Caulobacteraceae; genus Caulobacter; species Caulobacter sp. GW821-FHT09B11. The sequence continues at coordinate 66,107 of NZ_JBWKPK010000029.1, forward strand.
GGTAGACCTGCATCATCCTGAGATCCAGCCGGTCGACGCCGGTCTGGAAGTCGGTGATCAGATCGCGCTCGCTCGCGGGCGATTCACTCTCGTGCTGGTACCTGAAGGTGTCGGCGCCCTGGCCGCCGGTCAGGATGTCCGCGCCCATGCCGCCGGTCAGCACGTTGGCCCCGGCGTCGCCGATGATGATGTCGCCGAAACGCGACCCGAAGGCGTTCTCGATGCTGACCAGGGTGTCGCGTCCGCCGTCGGCGGAGGCGGTCCGGTTCGCCAGGTCGATGAGGACGCCCGCCCACGCACCGTTGAAGCTCGCCGTATCGACGCCCGCGCCGCCGTCGAGCACGTCGTCGCCGCCCAGGCCGTCGAGGATGTCGTCGCCCGTCCCTCCGGTCAGGACGTTGGCTCCATCGGAACCGCTAAGGTAGTCGTTGTAGCCGGAGCCGATCAGGTTCTCGAAACCCCGGAGGGTGTCGAGGCCGTAGCCGGTCTGCTGTGCGAACCCTTCGAACAACAGGCTCACGGTCACGCCCTTGGTCGCCCCCGCATAGGAGACCGTGTCGATCCCCGCCCCGGCGTTCAGCATGTTGTCGCCGGCGTCGCCCGACAGCAGGTCGTCGCCCGCGCCGGTGATGATGTTCTCGACGTTGGTGAAGGTGTCGCCGCCCGGTGCGACGCCGTCGGCCAGATTGATGGTCAGCGAACCGCGGCCGCTGTAGTCGATCGTGTCGCTGCCCGCGCCGCCGTCGAAGCTGCTGCCGGCGGTGCCGGCGACGAAGCGGTCGTCGCCCGCGCCGCCCCAGACCGTCACCGAACTGCCCGAGGCGATGATCACGTCGTCGCCCGCGCCGGCGTTGACCTGCAGCAGTTCGGCCTGGGTGGCCAGGGTCAGGGTGTCGTTGAACTCGGTGCCGCGCAGGTAGGTCAGCGTCTCGACGTTGCGGATGGTCCCGCCGCCCAGCACGAAGGGCTGGCCGCTGACGATCCCCGCCGTGCTGAACGTGACGCCCGCGGCCAGGCCGCCCAGCGACAGCTGCAGGCGATCGGTCCCGGCCCCGCCGTCGACGTCGTCGCCATAGCCGGCCGCCAGGCTGTCGTCGCCATCCAGGCCGAACAGCTGGTCGCGCTCGAGGCCCATGTCGTCGATGGGATTTTGGCCGCCGAAGGCCACGTCGCCCGAGTAGAGGGTGTCGGCCAGACTGCTGCCCGTCAGGATGTCGGCGCCCGCGCCGCCCGACAGTCGCCCGCCCGAGCTCCCGGCCCGGATGTCGTCGTCGCCGGCCTCGCCATAGGCCCAGCCGCCGTAATAGGTGAACTCCTGGATGATCAGGTCATTGCCCGCGCCGCCATAGGTGGTCGCGTGCGAATGGATGACGTCGTCGCCGTCGCCGCCGTAGGCGGAAGAGAAGGTGTTGCTGTTGGTGTAGAGGGTGTCGTTGCCGGCCCCGCCATATACCGCCTGCAGGTACTGGCTGCCACGGCCATCGACGATGTCGTCGCCGGCGTCGCCCGACAGCACGCCCGTGTAGTAGCCGGCGATCAGCTGGTCGTCGCCGTCCATGCCGAAGACGGCGGTGAAGTCGGAATAGCCGCCGCCGCGGTACGACGTGACATTGATGACGTCGTTGAAATTGCTGCCCTGCACCCAGCTGATGTTCTCGATGTCGGTGATCGTGCCGCCGCCGATCACCTGGGTGTTCTGCCGGAAGTCGACCGTCACGCCCGAGGTCGCGCCAAGGAAGCTGATGTAGAGATAGTCGCCGTAGGAGCCGCCGTCCCCGCCGTCGACGTTGTCCCCGTAGCCGGCGAACAGCCGGTCGCTGCCGGCCCCGCCGATCAGGGTGTCGACCTCGGTCCCCGTGTCGAGCTGCGGCGGCGTGTAGGGATTGTCGTAGTAGGGCTGGTTGAAGGCCGGCGATTGCGCGCCGCTATACAGCCAGTCGTCGCCCTCGCCGCCGGTGAGGACGTCCGCGCCGGCCCCGCCCGACAGGGTGTCCGAACCGCCCGCCCCGCTCAGCGAGTCGGCCCCGCCCCCGCCGCTGGCGGTGTCGGCGTCGCCCCCGCCGGTGAAGATCTCGTCGCCCGCGGTTCCAACGAAGTTGACCATGACACCGGTGCTCGCACGCTTCGGCCCACCGCCCTCGGCGCGCCCCCCATCAGCGCGGCCCAGCCGCGCTAAAGTAGAGCTTGGCTAGCACCAGGGCCTAAAACGCGCAATTGCCGGACTCTCGTCAGGCGAGCATCCCGCCGAAGAAATCTGACACCGGGCGCAAAAACGGCCGCCGCTCCCGGGAGCGGCGGCCGTCTCTTGTCGGTCGCGATCGCTGTTTAGCGGGCGAACTTCTGGAACTTGATCCGCTTGGGGATCAGGCTGTCGGCGCCCAGGCGGCGCTTCTTGTCTTCCTCGTACATCTCGAAGTTGCCTTCGAACCATTCGACGTGGCTGTCGCCCTCGAAGGCCAGGATGTGGGTCGCCAGGCGGTCCAGGAACCAGCGATCGTGGCTGATGACCACGGCGCAGCCGGCGAACTCTTCCAGCGCCTCTTCCAGGGCCTGCAGGGTTTCGATGTCCAGATCGTTGGTCGGTTCGTCGAGCAGCAGCAGGTTGCCGCCGGTGGCCAGGGTCTTGGCCAGGTGGACGCGGTTGCGCTCACCGCCCGACAGCAGGCCGACCTTCTTCTGCTGGTCGCCGCCCTTGAAGTTGAACGAACCGACGTAGGCCCGAGAATTGATCTCGCGCTTGCCGACCACCATCACGTCGGTGCCGCCGCTGATCTCTTCCCAGATCGTCTTGTTCGGGTCGAGGGCGTCGCGCGACTGGTCGACATAGGAGAGCTTCACGGTCTCGCCGACCTTGACCTTGCCCTGGTCGGGCTGCTCGCGGCCGGTGATCAGCTTGAACAGCGTCGACTTGCCGGCGCCGTTCGGGCCGATGACGCCGACGATGCCGTTCGGCGGCAGGCGGAACGACAGGTCCTTGAACAGCACCTTGTCGCCGTATTCCTTTTCCAGGCCCTCGACTTCCAGAACCAGGTTGCCCAGGCGCGGGCCGGGCGGGATCTGGATGTGAGCCTGGGTCTGGGCGGCGCGGGCGTTTTCCTGCGCGGCGACCATTTCGTCGTACGAGGCCAGGCGGGCCTTGGACTTGCTCTGACGGGCCTTGGGCGAGGAGCGGACCCATTCCAGTTCGCGGGTGAGCGCGCGCTGGCGGGCTTCGGATTCCGACTGCTCCTGGACGACGCGCTTCTGCTTCTGCTCCAGCCAGCCGGAGTAGTTGCCCTCGTAGGGGATGCCCTTGCCGCGATCCAGCTCCAGGGTCCACTTGGTGACCTGATCCAGGAAGTAGCGGTCGTGGGTCACCAGGATGACGCAGCCCGGGAAATCTTCCAGGTGGTGCTGCAGCCAGGCCACCGACTCGGCGTCCAGGTGGTTGGTCGGTTCGTCGAGCAGCAGCATGTCGGGCTTGCTGAGCAGCAGGCGGGCCAGGGCGATGCGGCGCTTCTCACCGCCCGACAGGTTTTCGATGTTGCTGTCGTTGGGCGGGCAGCGCAGGGCGTCGATCGCCATTTCGATCTTGGAATCGATATCCCACAGATCCTTGGCGTCGATGATCTCCTGGAGCTTGGTCATCTCCTCCATCAGCTCGTCGGTGTATTCCTCACCGAGCTGGATCGCGAGGGCGTTGTATTTGTCGAAGACGTGCTTGTCTTCGCAGTCGGCGATGACATTGCCCCAGACGTCCTTGGTCGGGTCCAGCACCGGCTCCTGCGGGAGGTAGCCGCGCTTGATGCCGTCGGCGGCCTTGGCCTCGCCCGAGAATTCCTTGTCGAGACCGGCCATCACCTTCAGCAGGGTGGACTTACCCGAGCCGTTGACGCCCACGACGCCGATCTTGGCGTCGGAGTAGAACGACAGCCAGATGTTCTCGAAGACCTTCTTGCCGCCGGGATAGGCCTTGGTCAGGCCCTGCATCTGGAAAATGTATTGCTGCGCCATGAGGGGCTTTTCGTCTCTCGGGTCGGGGTGCGGGGGTCGGGCGCTCAAATAGCGGTTGGGGGCGCTTTGCGCAATCGCGACCCCTTCACGGGTTCGTCGTCAGACTGTCGGCGAGCCGACAAATAACCGTCGTCGCGGTGTCGCCGATCACCGTTAGGCGAGCCCTCTAGACGCGCCCCGGCGGCCTCCCCGCCCCCGGCGCACTAGGGGATAGTTCAGATGAAATCCGCTCTTCTGCTGAGCGCCGCCTTCGGCGCGCTCCTGCTGGCCGCTCCCGCCCTGGCCGCCGAAACGCCCGCCGAGCCCGCGCCCGCCGCGGCCGACTCCGCCACCGAGGTCGACGCCGTCATCGTCATCGGCCAGGGCCAGAGCCGCCAGGTCCAGACCGTCAACGACGCCGCCGTGGCCCTGGAAGCCGCCGGCTCCAGCCCGCTGAAGGCGATCGCCAAGCTGCCCGGCGTGTCGTTCCAGTCGGCCGACGCCTTCGGCGCCTACGAATGGTCGACCCGCATCTCAATCCGCGGCTTCAACCAGAACCAGCTGGGCTTCACCCTCGACGGCGTGCCGCTGGGCGACATGAGCTACGGCAACCACAACGGCCTGCACATCAGCCGCGCCGTCGCCAGCGAGAACATCGGCAAGGTCGAGCTGGCCCAGGGCGCCGGCGCCCTCGGCGTGGCCTCGACCTCGAACCTGGGCGGCACGCTGCAGTTCTTCTCGCGCGATCCGTCCGAGGAACTCGGCGGCCAGCTGAACGTCACCGGCGGCTCGGACGCCATGCGCCGGGTGTTCGGTCGCTTCGAGACCGGCGCCATCGAACAGCTGGGCGGCCTGCGCGCCTACGTCTCGGTCGTCGACCAGAAGAGCGACAAGTGGAAGGGCGGCGGCGAGCAGAAGCAGCGCCAGTACGACGCCAAGGCCGTTCTGCCGCTGGGCGAAGGCGAACTGACCGGCTTCTACCACCGCTCGGAGCGCCGCGAGCAGGACTACCAGGACATGTCGTTCGAGATGATCAAGCGCCTCGGCCGCGACTGGGACAACACCCAGCCCAACTGGGCTCTGGCCGTCGCCGCCGCCCGCGCCTACCAGACCGGAACCGCCCTGCCTTCGCCGTTCACCTCGGTCGACGACGCCTACTACGCCGGCGCCGGCATCCGTGACGACGATCTCTACGGCGCCAGCCTCAGCCTGCCGATCGGCGAGCGCGTGAAGTTCGACGCCACCGCCTACCAGCACAAGAACCAGGGCCAGGGCCTGTGGTACACGCCGTACCTGGCCAGCCCCGGCTTCGGCACGGCCGGCTCGAACGCCGCCCCGCTGTCGATCCGCACCACCGAGTACGACATCGACCGCGGCGGCCTGGTCGCCGGCCTGTCGGTCGAGCTGGGCGCCCACACCATCAGCGGCGGCGTCTGGACCGAGACCAACCACTTCAACCAGGCCCGCCGGTTCTACGCCGAGACCGCCTCGGCCCCGTCGCGCGATCCGCTGGACTTCCAGGCCAATCCGTTCGCCACCCAGTGGCAGTACCGCTTCGAGACCAAGACCCTGACCGGCCACATCGAAGACAGCTGGACGGTCACCGACGCCCTGAAGATCAACTTCGGCTTCAAGGCCGTGAAGGTCGAGAACAGCGTCGAGACGGTTGTCGGCAGCGCGCTGTCGGGCAAGATCGAGAGCAAGGACACGTTCCTGCCGCAGGTCGGCTTCGTCTACGACCTGAACAACGGCCTGGAGTTCTTCGGCGGCTACACCGAGAACATGGCCGCCTACGTCTCGGCGGCAACGGCCGGCCCGTTCGCCTCGCAGAGCCAGACGGTGGTCGACTACGTCGCCAAGACCCTGAACCCGGAAAGCTCCAAGACCTTCGAAGCCGGCGCCCGCTACCGCTTCGGTCCGTTCCAGGGCGTGGTCGCGGTCTATGACGTCAATTTCGAGGACCGCCTGCTCAGCGCCGCCACGGCCTCGCCGATCCTGGGCCTGCCGGCCCTGCTGTCGAACGTCGGCTCGGTGAAGACCCAGGGCCTGGAACTGGCCGGCGGATACCGCGTCAGCGAGGCCTGGTCGGTCTACGCCGCCTACACCTACAACAAGTCGGAATACCAGGACGACGTCGTCAACGGCAGCGGCGCGGTCGTCGCCCGCACCGCCGGCAAGACGGTGGTCGACACGCCCGAGAACATCTTCAAGGGCGAGGTGAAGTTCGAGCAGGCCGGCTTCTACTCCAAGCTCGGCGTCAGCTACACCGGCGAGCGCTACTACACCTACGAGAACATCGGCGGAAAGGTCGACGGCTCCACCGTGGCCGACCTCACCCTCGGCTACAACTTCGACGGCGAGGGCTGGACCAAGGGCCTCGAGATCCAGGCCAACATCACCAACCTGTTCGACGAGGACTACATCTCGACCGTCGGCTCGGGCGGCTTCGTCAACAACGACGTCGCCGGCACGGCCATGACCCTGCTGCCGGGCGCGCCCCGCCAGGGCTTCGTGACGATCAAGAAGGCGTTCTAGACCCGCCTTCCAGCCGAAAGACGCGCGGCCGGGAGGCGACTCCCGGCCGCGTTTTCGTTTTCAGCCCCCGCCCGGCGGTCAGCCCCTGAACCGCATGGCCACGTCGCAGCGCTCGTAGCGCGAACCGAACAGGGCCATCACCTCGGCGTCGTGCTCGAAGCCAAGCTTCTCGTAGAGATGCACGGCCGGAGCGCACCTGGTGTTGGTCAGCAGGTAGAGCCGCTCGCTCGCCCCCATCGCTCGGGCGCGCCTGATCGCCTCGGCCAGCAGGAACTCGCCCACCTTGCGGCCGCGCGCCGACTTCGACACGCCCATCTTCGTCAGCTCGAACCAGCCGTCCTTGGCCTTCATCAGCGCGCAGGTCCCGACCACGCCCAGGTCGGGCGTCTGCGCGAACAGGATCGCCCCGCCCTTGTCGATGATCCGCTCGCGCGGGTTGGACAGCAGGTCGATGTCGTTGGCCTCCAGCGCGAACATCTCCTCGATCCATTCGGCGTTGATGCGATGGAACGGCTCGGCCAGCTCGTCGGAGAAGTCGCGCACGGTCATCGGCGGCGCCAGCGTCCGATCCGTCAGCGACCGGCGGTCCAGCTCGGCCTCGATGTCGGCGATGGCGTCCATCAGCTGCTGGTGTCGCCCCCCGCACAGCGTGATCGCCGCGGCCTCCACCCGGGGCCAGAGATCCTGTTCCAGCCGATCCATCAGCGCCTCGCCGGCGGGGCTGAGCGACAGCAGCTTGTGGCGCTGGTCGCGCCCTTCCCGGCTGGCCTCGACCAGACCCTGCTCGATCAGCGCCTGGAGCGCGCGGGTGGCGGTGGGCTGACTGATGCGCAGGTGCTGGGCGATCGCCCCGACCGTGCGCGGCCCCTCGCGGCGCAGCACCGCCAGCAGCGGCTGCTGGGCCGGCTGCACCGGCAGGTCCATGGCCTGCAGGATCGCCCCGGCCTCGGTCTGCAACCGGTCGCCCAGACGCTTGAGGCGACTGCCCAGGAACAGCACGCCGAGGTCGGAGAGGGTGTCGGAGGTCATGGGCGCCGCCTCATCAAATATGCATAGCTAGCTATATAGCTAGCTATGGGAAATACGGTCAAGACGGTGTCGGGCCTTCCCCTGGGGCTCGCTAGATCGTTGAAAGACGCCCGCGCCTACTGCTGCGGCTTCAGCCGTTCGGCGCGGCGGCGCATGGCGGCCGCCAGTTGCAGCAGGGCCAGGGCCGAGGCTTCGTCGCGCTCGGCCGCGCGCATGGTGTAGACCCGCGCCAGCACCACCAGCGCCTCGGGCCGGTCCAGGCCCTCGGCGCCGAACATGTCGGCGATCGACTGGTCCAGCTCGACCAGCTGGTCGTCGGTCAGCAGGGCCAGCAGTTCGTCGTCTGAGAAATCTTCAGGCGTATTGCTCATGCGCCCGACATAGCAGACCTCGCGCCCGCTAGGCGACCTGCGCCGGACGCGGCTCGGCCAGCAAGGGTTTCAGCAGCTTCGAGAAGCTGCTGTAGGTGAAGCTGCCCGAGTCGGCGTGACGCACCACGCCCTGACGGTCGATGACGAAGCTGGTCGGCACGGCGTTGTCGATCTTGCCGTAGCCCTTGCCGTTCAGCCGCTTGGCCAGCGGGAACGCCAGCACCTTGGCCAGGTCGCGCAGGGCGCGCTCCGGCGGCGAGCTTTCGACGCTGATGGCGTAGATCCGCAGGCCCGACCCGCCCCGCTCGCGCATGAACTGGTCCATGGCCGGCATTTCGGCGCGGCAGGGCCCACACCAGGTGGCCCAGTAGTTCAGCACCACGACGTCGCCGGCCATCTCGGTCGACTTGACGACCTGGCGATCGAAGGTGGTCACCGAGAACGGCGGCGCCACGTCGCCCACGGCCGCCTGCTTGCCCCTGGCCCAGGTCAGGCTCGGCGTCGCCAGGCCGGTCGCGGCCCCCATCCCGGCCAGAGCCGCCATCATCTCGCGTCGCCGCATGTCCCCTCCACGCGCCTACATTGCCCAAAACGCGTTATCGCCAGGGTTGCCAGCGGTCAAGCTTGCTCGCGGCGCTTCGTCGTCAGCGACCGAACCGCGAGGAAGCGCGTTCACAGGGGCAAGCAAACCGCCTAGGTTCTGTCCATGGACCGTCATGCTTCCCTCGCAGCCATGTCCGCCATCGGCCGTCGCGGCCTGTTCCGCGAGGTGGAGCCGTTCTCCTTCGGCTGGTTGCCGGTCGGCGGCGCCCACGAGATCTATTACGAGGAATGCGGCGCGCCGCGCGGCAAGCCGGCGGTGATCCTGCACGGCGGCCCCGGCGGGGCGATCAACCCGACCATGCGGCGGTTCTTCGACCCGGGCCGCTGGCGCATGGCCCTGTTCGACCAGCGCGGCTGCGGCCGCTCGCGCCCCAACGCCAGCCTCGAGGACAACACCACCTGGAGCCTGATCGCCGACATCGAGCGGCTGCGCGAGCACCTGGGCGTCGAGAAATGGACCGTGTTCGGCGGCTCCTGGGGCTCCACCCTCGCCCTGGCCTACGCCATCAAGCATCCCGACCGGGTCGAGGGCCTGGTGCTGCGCGGCGTCTTCCTGCTGACCGAGAAGGAACTGAACTGGTTCTACCAGGACGGCGCCTCGATGCTGTTCCCCGACGCCTGGGAGCGCTTTCTCGCGCCGATCCCGGTCGAGGAGCGCGGCGACCTGATGGCCGCCTATCACAAGCGCCTCGTCCATCCCGACCGCCGCGTCCAGGCCGAGGCCGCCAACGCCTGGAGCCAGTGGGAGGGCGACACCATCTCGCTGCGCGGGCCAGAGGCCCGGCCGCCGAAGTTCAACGAGGAAGACTTCGCCATCGCCTTCGCGCGGATCGAGAGCCACTTCTTCGTCAACCGCGGCTTCTTCCCCCACGACGGCTGGATCCTCGCCAACATCGACACGATCCGGCACATCCCGGCCTGGATCGTCCAGGGCCGCTTCGACGTGGTCACGCCGCTCGCCAGCGCCTGGGCCCTGCACCGCGCCTGGCCCTCGGCCCACTTCGAGATCGTCTGGGACGCCGGCCACGCCTCGACCGAGCCGGGCGTCATCGACGGCCTGGTCCGCGCTACGGACGCGGCGTTCGGGCGGTAGCCCTCCCCCTAAACTCCCGTCATTCCCGCCCTTGTGGCGGGAAACCCTGGTTCCGCTTCCACGTGAGGCGCAAGCGGATCGCCAGCGATCCGCCCCATCCGCACCTGCGGCTGACAGAGGGGTTCCCGCCACAAGGGCGGGAATGACGGGAAGAAGGGAGCAGCCCCCTCAAGCCCCCAGGTGCTTGCCCCGCCGCTTGATCGCCAGGCTCTCCCACGACGCCACCGCCAGCAGCACCACCGTCGTCATCAGCGACAGCGCCAGCGGCGAGATCCGCATCGCCGCCAGGGCCAGCGCGCCCAGCCCCGCCATGCCGGCGATCCGCGATGGCGACCAGATGCGGAACACCGCCTTCTTGAACAGCACCCCGCCCAGCAGGAACAGCAGCGGCCCGCCGATCAGGGCCATGGCGGTCTTGAGGTCCGCATGGCCGACCGGGTGGTGGATCACCCACTCGTCGCCGACCGCCGCCACGATGATGCCCGCCACCGGCAAGAGGTGGCTGTAGGTATAGGCCCGGCGGGCCACGCGGCCCGGATCGTCGGAGTGGCTGATGCTCTCGCTGGCGGCCTCGGCCGTGTACGAGAAATAGATCCACCACATCGCCAGGCTGGCCACGAACGACGAGGCGAAAGCGGCCGTCACCGCCGGGGTCCATTCCAGGCCCGCGGCGGTCGCGCCCATCACCAGGATCGACTCGCCCAGGGCGATGATCGTGAACAGGGCGCAGCGCTCGGCCAGGTGCGCGCCCTCCACCGTCCAGTCTGCGGTCTTCGACCGGCCCAGGCCCGGGGTCCAGAAGCCGGCGGCCGGCGAGGCGTATTCGATGGCGATCGCCGCCGCCCAGCAGGCCAGGCGGACCTCGTCGCGGGCCAGCCCCCCGGCGATCCACAGCACGCCGGAAACGCTCAGCCAGGCGCTGATGCGCAGGAAGTTCAGCCGCAGGTTCTCGTCGGCCCGCACGCACCACAGGGTGAACAGGCTGCGCCCCACCTGGATCGCCACATAGGCCAGGGCGAACAGCAGCCCACGCCCCTCGAAGGCCTGGGGAATGGCCATGGCCAGCACCATGCCCGCGGCCATCACCACGAACAGCATGATCCGCACCGGCGGCCGCTCGGGATCCAGCCAGTTGGTGACCCAGGCGGTGTAGACCCAGGCCCACCAGACGGCCATCAGCAGCAGGCCCGTCTCCAGCACGCCCAGCAGGCTGGGGTGGCCGATCAGGCCGTGCGACAGCTGGGTGATGGCGAAGACGAACACCAGGTCGAAGAACAGCTCGACATAGGTCACCCGCGCGTGGCCGCCCTCTCGCGCCCGCAGCAGGCCGCCGCCCTTCTGGTTCGTCATGTTCGCTCCTTCGTTCTTTCGCCCGGAATCGGAAGCTAGCCAGAACGAATTGGCGGCTGAAGCGCTATCCTGGCATGACGCCGTTCGATCTCCTGAAAACCCGCGCCGCCATCGTCGGCCTGCCGCTCGCCCTGACCCTGGGCGCGGTGGCCGGCGTCACCATGCAGATCGGCCCGCAGGACACCGAACCCGACGGTTTCCTCGAGGTGCACGGCAGCCAGTACGCCGAGGCCGCGCCCATGGTCTGGCCCGCCGGCAAGGTCCCCGACTACGTCATCGGCCAGGACTTCCTGCGCCCGCCGCAGGACGAGACGCCGGTGGTGCTGACCTCGGCCGATCTCGTCGGCATGGGTCCCGAGATGGGCCTGATCGAACCGGCCAGCTACGAACCCGCTGACCAGGACATCGTCTCGGCCTCCGGCGCCACCGCCGCCGCCCCCGCCACACTCACGATGGACCAGCCGATGGTTCCCACCGAACCGGCCGACGCTCCCCGCGCCAGTTACGCCTCGACGAACGGCGACATCCTCGACAAGCGCCTGCCGGAAGAGGTGACGGCCGGCCCGCCGACGGAAGTGGCGTCTTCGAGCTACTGATCCGCTTCGCGGACCCCCTCAGTCGCTCCGCGACAGCTCCCCCAGAGGGGGAGCATCTTGGCGGCTAGATCCTCCCCCTCTGGGGGAGGTGGCCCGGAGGGCCGGAGGG
>NZ_JBWKPK010000030.1:0-70096 GCF_059418205.1 Caulobacter sp. GW821-FHT09B11
CCTCTGGGGGAGCTGTCGCGGAGCGACTGAGGGGGAACCTCCCCTTGTGGGGGAGGCGGCCGAAGGCCGGTGGGGGGATGTTTTCAGCTTTCGAGGTGTTGGAAAATCCCGCACCAACTCCCCCCTCCGGTCGCTACGCGACCGCCTCCCCCACAGGGGGAGGTTCCGCCACCTTCTCCCGCAAGGGGAGAAGGACGCTCCCAATCATCCGACAAGCCCCGAAGCGCCGTGCACCGACTATGTCGTTGTATTGCTGGCCCCCGCACAACCCCCGCCTCGATTGACGCTCCACGCCGCCAAGTATACTCAGACAAATAACAACGTGCCGTGTCGCCACCCGTGCGACCGAGCCGCGTGGCGACCAGAGGGAGAAATCAAGTGAACTCGAAGATGCTGAAGCACGCCCTGATGGGCGGCGTCGCCGCGGTGCTGCTGGCGGCCGGCGCGGCCGGCGCCCAGACCAAGGTCGGCGGGACGCTGCGCGCCGACCAGCCCGGCGCGGTCATCCAGCCCGAGGTCTACGGCCAGTTCGCCGAGCACCTGGGTCGCGGCATCTACGAAGGCGTCTGGGTCGGTGAAGACAGCAAGATCCCCAACATCAAGGGCTACCGCAAGGACGTGGTCGAGGCCCTGAAGGCCCTGAAGGTGCCGGTCGTGCGCTGGCCGGGCGGCTGCTTCGCCGACGACTACCACTGGCGCGACGGCATCGGCCCGCGCGACAAGCGCCCCGTCCGCGTCAACGTCCTGTGGGGCGGCGTCGAGGAGCCCAACAGCTTCGGCACCCACGAGTTCATGGACTTCGCCGAACTGATCGGCGCCAAGACCTATCTGGCCGGCAATGTCGGCGCCGGCACGCCGCAGGAAATGGGCCAGTGGCTCGAGTACCTGACCTCGCCCACCCAGTCGACCATCGCCAACGAGCGCCGCGCCAACGGCCGCGACAAGCCCTGGAAGGTCGACTTCTTCGGCGTCGGCAACGAGAACTGGGGCTGCGGCGGCCAGATGACGGCCGAGCACTACACCAACCTCTACCGCAACTTCGCCGAGTTCGTGCGCGCCCCGCGCGGCAACCGCCCCGTCAAGGTGGCCAGCGGCGCCAACGCCCAGGACTACGACTGGACCGAGGTCCTGATGAAGGGCGCGGCCAAGAACATGAACGCGCTCAGCCTGCACTACTACGTCATCCCGACGGGCGACTGGGGCAAGAAGGGCTCGGCCACCGTGTTCGACGAGCAGGCCTGGGGCGACACCCTGGTCCAGGCCGAGAAGATGGAGGAGCTGGTCTCCAAGCACAGCGCCATCATGGACAAGTACGACCCCGAGAAGAAGGTCGGGCTCTATGTCGACGAATGGGGCGTCTGGTACGACGTCGAGCCGGGCACCGAGCCGGGCTTCCTCTACCAGCAGAACACCATGCGCGACGCCATGGTGGCCGCCACGACCCTCAACATCTTCCACAAGCACGCCGACCGGGTGCGCCTGGCCGCCATCGCCCAGATGGTCAACGTGCTGCAGGCGATGATCCTGACCGACAAGGACAAGATGGTCCTGACGCCCACCTACTGGGTGTTCGACCTCTACAAGCCCTTCCAGGGCGCGACCTTCCTGCCGCTGGAGATCGATGCGCCGCAGTACACCATCGGCAAGTCGTCGGTCCCGGCCGTCACGGCCACGGCCGGCAAGGGCGTGGACGGCCTGGTCCACCTGGCCCTGACCAATGTCGATCCGAACAAGACGGCGACCATCTCGGTGAAACTGACGGGTCTTTCGGCCAAGACCGCCAAGGGCCGCGTCCTGACCGGCCCCGAAATGTCGTCGCGCAACACCTTCGACAAGCCCGACGCCGTCAAGCCGGTCGAGTTCAAGGGGGCGACCATCAAGGGCGACATCCTGACGGCGACCCTGCCGGCCAAGTCGGTGGTGGTGCTGGACCTGAACTAAACCACCACACAGCCCGAAACGACGAAGAGCGCCGGCGTAAGCCGGCGCTCTTTTCGTTCGGCTCTCAAAGTCCGTCATCCCGGCCGAAGCGCGCAGCGCGTAGAGCCGGGACCCAGGGGCGGCCGCAAAGCGTCGGCGACCCCAAGGCGCTGGATCCAACCGCGGCGCCCAGTCCCCTGGGTCCCGGATCGGCCTGCGGCCGTCCGGGATGACGACCGAGGATTACGGGAGCGTAGGGCCGCGCGGCTCGGCCGCCGGGGCAGGAGCCGCCGGAGCCGGAACCGGCACGGGCGCCGGCGATGCAGGAGCTGTCGGATCCGTCGGAACCTCGCCCTCGACCGGCTCAGCGGCGGGGGCGATCGGCAGGCCGTCGGGACCGATCAGCGGGTCGGCCAGGCTCGGATCCTCGGCGGCTGTGGTCGCGTCGTCCTCGACCGGCTTGGGCGCGCCGCCGGTGGCCGACAGGGCGAAGGCCTTCCAGATCTTGGCCGGCAGGCCGCCGCCGACAACGCCGTTCATGGCGCTGTTGTCGTCGTTGCCGACCCAGACGCCGATGACCAGGTCGCCGACATAGCCGACGAAGATCGCATCGCGGTAGCCCTGCGTCGTGCCGGTCTTGCCGAAGGCGCCGGGGATGGCGGCCTCGACGCCGGTGCCGCGGTGCACGGCCGAGCGCAGCAGGTCGCGCATGCCGGCCAGTTCGGCCTTGGAGAGGGCGCGGGGCTTCTTCGACGGCTTCCAGTCGGCCAGGCCGTGGGCCACGACCGGGGTCTCGCCGGCGGCGATGGCGGCGTAGGCGCTGGTCAGCTGCACCAGGCTCATCGGGCCGGTGCCCAGCGCCAGGGTCAGGTCGTCGGGGATCGGTTCGGTGACGCCCAGGTCGCGGGCCGTGGCGACGATGGCCTTGCGGCCGACCTGCTGGGCCAGGCGCACGGCCGCCACGTTGGACGAGCCGGCGAAGGCGGTGATCAGCGGCACTTCGCGGCCGGCGTACTTGCCCTCGTGGTTCTTCGGGCTCCAGCCGCGCACGTCGACCGGCGCGTCGAGGATCGGCGAGGTCGGGGTCATGCCCTGGCGGATGGCGGCCAGGTAGACGAACAGCTTGAAGGCGCTGCCCGGCTGGCGACCGGCGTCGGCGCGGTTGAACTGGCTGGCCTTGTAGTCGCGGCCGCCGACCATGGCGACGACCCGGCCGTCGGTGCGCATGGCCACGATCGCGCCCTGGGTGACGTTCAGCACCTTGCCGTCGCGGGCGATGGCGTCGTTGAGGATCTTCTCGGCCTTGGCCTGCAGCTTGGCGTCCAGGGTCGTCTTGACGATGGTCTCGCCATAGCGGGCGTCATAGGCGGCGCGGGCCTGCGGGAACACCCAGTCGGCGAAGTACGAGCCGGTCGGCAGCTTGTCGCGCGGCGGGATCGGACGGATGTCGCGCTTGGCCTTGTCGGCCTGTCCTTGCGTGATCACCTCGGTCTCGACCATGGCGCCCAGCACGACGTCCATCCGCTCGCGGGCGCCTTCGAAGTTCTCGGTGGGGGCAAGGCGCGAGGGGGCCTTGACCATGCCGGCCAGCATGGCGGCTTGGCCGACGCTGAGCTGCTCGGGCGTGGTGTCGAAATAGTGCCGGGCCGCGGCCCGCAGCCCGAAGGCGCCTTCGCCGAAATAGACCGCCGACAGGTAGCGCGACAGGATCTCTTCCTTGGAGAGCCGGGCCTCCAGCCACAGGGCGATCAGCGCCTCCTGCGCCTTGCGGCGAAGATTGCGGTCGTTGCTGAGGAAGGCGTTCTTGGCGAGTTGCTGGGTGATCGTCGAGCCGCCTTCGGACACCCCGCCGGCCTTGGCGTTGGCGCCCACGGCGCGGGCGATGGCCTTCGGGTCGATGCCCATGTGCGAATAGAAGCGCCGGTCCTCGATGGCGATGAAGGCCCCCGGCACATAGGCCGGCAGCTTCGAGGCCTCGATCGGGGCTTCCTTGTACGAGCCGCGCCGCGCGATCGGCGTGCCGTCCGAGGCCATCAGCACCATGGTCGGGTTGCTGGCCGGCTCCAGGGCCCGGCCCAGCGGCAGCGACCACAGGAGCCAGGTCACGACCGCGACGATGGCCAGCACGAAGACGCCGGCGCCGATCTGCCAAGGCCGCTGCTTCCAGATCGGAACGCGCGGGGCGGGGGCGGGCGCTTCCGTCGTCGCGGGCGGCGCCTCGGCCTCTTCCGTTTCAGGAGCGACCGCTTCCACGGTCTCCTCGACCTTGGGGGCGTCGTCGTCGGAACCGGTGTTCGGAGCGGCGGGATCGGACATGCGCGATGGAACTCGAAAGCGGCCGAGAGGGGCGAAGGCGCGTCAATAGCACAGGCGTAGCGGTCGCCCAGCGTCCGCGTGCCAAATAGGGAAACGCCCGTTCAGGCCGGAGCGCTCCGTCGCCGTTCCAGCAGCAGCAGGGTCAGCGCCGCCAGGAAGCCGAAGGCCAGCAGCAGGGCAGAAAGCTGATGGGCCTTGTCCCACTCCAGGCTCTCGACCAGGCGGTAGATCTCGATCGACAGCACCTGAGTCTCGCCCGGAATGCCGCCGCCCAGCATCATCACCACTCCGAACTCGCCGATCGTGTGGGCGAAGGCCAGCAGGGCGGCCACGGCGTAGCCGGGCAGGGCTAGCGGCAGGGCCACTCGCCAGAAGGTCGCCACCTTGCCGGCGCCCAGCGTCGCGGCCGCTTCCAGCGGCTCGTCGCCGATGGCCAGGAAGGCGTTGCGCAGCGGCTGCACGGCGAAGGGCAGGGAGTAGACCAGCGAGCCGATCACCAGCCCCTCGAAGGTGAAGGCCAGGGTCCGCACCCCGAACGGCGCCAGCAGAAGCATCAGCGGGCTCTTCGGTCCCAGGGCGATCAGCAGGTAGAAGCCCAGCACCGTCGGCGGCAGCACGATCGGCAGGGCGACCAGGGCGCCGACCACCGGCTTCAGCGCCGACTTGCCCCGCGCCAGCCACCAGGCCAGCGGCGTCGACAGCGCCAGCAGCAGCACGGTGACGACCGCGGCCAGCTTCAGGGTCAGCCAGACGACCTCGACCATGGCCGTCAGCGCACCTCGTAGCCGTAGCGACGGATGATCGCCTTGGCTTCGCGGCTCTTCAGGAAGGCCAGGAACGCCTTTGCCGCCTCGCTGTTCTCGCCGGTCTTCAGCAGCACCGCCTGCTGGTCGATCGGGGTGTGGTCGGCCTTGGGCACGATCCAGCGCGAGCCGCCCTTGTCGTCGATCACCTGCGACAGGGCCACGAAACCCAGTTCCGCCGCACCGGTCTGGACGTACTGATAGGCCTGGGTGATCGACGACCCGGTGACGATCTTCGGCTTCAGGGCGTCTTGCAGCTTGAGCTTGGTCAGGGTCTCGACCGCCGCCAGGCCGTAGGGCGCGGCCTTGGGATCGGCGATCGACAGCTTCTGGAAATTCCCCTTGGCCAGCACCGCGCCCTTGCCGTCGACCAGGCCCGGGATCTTGCTCCACAGCACCAGGCGGCCGGTGGCGTAGGTGAACCGCGAACCGGGCACGGCCAGGCCGTCGGTCTGCGCCTTCTGCGGCCGCTCGACATCGGCCGACAGGAAGACCTCGTAGGGCGCGCCGTTGGCGATCTGGGCGTAGAACTGGCCCGACGAACCGAAGCTGAGCGTCGCCTTGTGACCCGTCTTCTTCTCGAACTGGGCGGCGATGGCCTTGGCCGGTTCGGTGAAGTTGGCGGCCACCGCCACCTTTGTCTCGCCCGCGTAGGCCGCGCCGGCGACCAGCGACAGCGCTCCGGCCACGATGGCGGCGAGCAGGGGGCGGCGGGCGAGCGACATGCGGATCTCGATCAGGTTATGTAACTCGACTTCATAACGAGCTTTCGAGCGGCGTCAGACTGTTTTTTCGTCAGCGGCCGGGCGACAAGCGGGCGAACGGAGTCGAAAGGCGTCTCGATGAGCGAAGCGGGCGATCTGAGCGCCAGCCTGATCCTGCGGCGCGGGGCGCTGGCCCGTGTCGGGCTGGAGCGCATCGCCCTGGTCGAGGCGGTGGCCGAGCTGGGCTCGATCAGCGCCGCCGCCAAGCGCCTGGGCCTCAGCTACAAGGGCGCCTGGGACGCCGTGCAGGCGCTCAACAACCTGTTCGACGCGCCGCTGATCGCCGCCAGCGCCGGCGGCAAGTCCGGCGGCGCGGCCCAGGTCACCGCCCGCGGCCACGCGGTCATCAAGGCCTTCCGCGACATGGAGCGCGAGGTCGGGGCGGCCCTGTCGCGGCTGGAGGCGGGCCTGGCGTCCGAAGACGGCGCCGACCTCTTCTGGAGCCTGGGCCTGCGCACCAGCGCCCGCAACGCCCTGCGCGGAACCGTCGTGGCCCTGACCCCCGCCGGGGTGACGGTCGAGGTCCGCCTGGCGCTGGGAGGCGGACTGGAGATCGCCTCGGTGATCACTCGCCGCAGCGCCGAGGAGCTGGGCCTGGCCGTCGGGCGGCCCGCCGTGGCTCTGATCAAGTCGAGCTTCGTGCGCCTCCACGCCCAGCCGCCCGCCGCGTCCGGCGACAACCTGCTGTCGGGCGTCGTTCTCGACCGAGAGGATGGCGAGGCGGCCAGCGAGGTCGTGGTCGCCCTGGCCGAGGGCAAGACCCTGGTCGCCACGGTGGCGCGGGACCTGGCCGAGGCCTTCGAATCCGGGGCCGGCGTCCACGCCCTGATCGCGCCGTCGGACGTTATCCTGGCTGTCGACTAGGCCGGCGCCACTCTTGGTCGCAGAGGCGACGAGCCTGATCTGCACTAGCACTGTGCAACGGCGCCTCATGCTTGAGCGTAACTCTGTACAAGCATGGCCATGGGCGCAAAACGCTCCCCCCGCGCCGTCGCGGTCCTTAGGGCGATAGCCATGCGCGTTCTCGTCATCGATCCGGATCCGGCCCGCGCCGCCTTGGTGGCCGAGGGGCTGGAGGGCGTGCATCCGCTGGAGGTCCGTCGTTCCGCCCGTTTCGACGAGCGCGAGGCGATCGAGTTCGCGCCAGACGTGGTGGTGATCGCCGCCGAAAGCCCCGATCGCGACACCTTGGAAAGCCTGCGCGAGGCCAGCCAGGCCAATCCGCGCCCCGTGGTGATGTTCGTCGACCGCTCTGAGCCGGGACTGGCCGAACAGGCCGTGCGGGCGGGCGTGGCGGCCTATGTCGTCGACGGCCTGGCGCCGGCGCGCGTCCGGCCGATCCTCGACGTGGCCATGAGCCGCTTCGCCCTGACCCAGCAGCTTCGCGGGGACCTGGCCAAGGTGAAGGCCGACCTTGAAGCCCGAAAGACAGTCGAGCGGGCCAAGGGCCTCTTGATGAAGGAGCGCGGCCTCGACGAGGACGGCGCCTATCGCCTGCTGCGCAAGCTGGCCATGGACCGCGGCAAGCCCATCGGCGCGATCGCGGCCGATCTGCTGGCTTTCGCGGGGGTGTTGAAGGGGGACGCCTCGTGAGCGGGCTCGCCGATCTGAAGCTGGGCTTCATTCCGCTGACCGACTGCGCGCCCCTGGTGGTGGCCAGGTCCCTTGGCTTCTTCGCCGAAGAGGGGCTCGACGTCGCGCTGAGCCGCGAGGCCTCGTGGGCCACGATCCGCGACAAGGTGGCCGTCGGCGCGCTGGACGGCGCCCACATGCTGGCGCCGATGGCCCTGGCCGCGGCGGCCGGCGCGACCGGCGGGCTGACGCTCGACGTCGGGCCGTCGCTGATCGCCCCCATGGCCCTGAACCGCAACGGCAGCGCCATCACCGTCTCGATCGCCCTGGCCGACGCCATGCGCGCGGCCGATCCGGCCGCGATGACGGATCAACCGGTCTCGGCCCGCGCCCTGGCCCGGGTGATCGCCGAGCGGGCGGAGCAGGGGCTCCCGCCCCTGACCTTCGCGGTCGTCTTCCCGTACTCGATGCACAATTACGAGCTGCGCTACTGGCTGGCCGAGGCCGGGATCGACCCGGACCGCGACGTGCGCCTCGTCGTCACCCCGCCGCCGCGCATGGTCGAGCAGATGCGGGCCGGCGACATCGACGGCTTCTGCGTCGGCGCGCCCTGGAACGCCGTGGCCGTGCTCGAAGGCCTGGGCGAGGTGCTGATCACGGCCTCGGCCTTCTGGCCGGGCGGTCCCGACAAGGTGTTCGGCGTCACCGAGGCCTGGGCTCACCACTATCCCGACGAGCTGAGGGCGGCGCTGCGGGCGTTGATCCGCGCCTCGGCCTGGGCCGATGATCCGACCAACCGCCCGGACCTGATCGCGCTGCTGGCCAGGCCGGAGCACGTCGGCGTCGCGCCCGAGGCCCTGGCGCGGGCGCTCAGCGACGAGATCGTCTTCCACCGCGACGGCGCCGGCCTGCCGCGCCGCGAGCACGCCCTGTGGTTCCTGTCGCAGATGGTGCGCTGGGGGCAGGTCAGCGCCGAGGCTGATCTGGAGGCGGCGGCCGACGCCGTCTATCGCCCCGACATGTTCCGCGCCGCGGCCCTGACCGCCGGTCCGGTCGTCGATCCGGCCCAGGTCTTCGTCGACGCCCCGCCGGAACTGGCGCCGCTGTTCGAGGGGCCGAGCTTCGATTCCCGCCTCGCCGGCCGTTACGCCGCTGGGTTTTCGATCGGCCGTACGCGCGCCTGAGGCGCTTTCGCCTCTCGCATCTGCACAATGCCTGGGCGCCGCCGGCGCCCTTTTGCTGAGCAATCATGCTGTGGCGACGTTGTGCAGGGCGGCGCCTTTTCGGTTGGTGACATCCGTCCCCGGACCGTTGTTCTGTTAGCTCAAGCCTTCGGACAACGGCGTCCGTGGCTGCCAGAGACGACCGCTCGGATGCGGTCACCCGACGAGGCGACGACGCCTCGCTCTTGCAGACACGCAACACTCCGAGGCGCATCATGATCTCTCGTGACTTCCTCAAGGCCGGCCACACGCCGACCCTGTTCGCCGCGTTCCTCTATTTCGATCTGTCGTTCATGGTCTGGGTGATCCTGGGCCCGCTGGGCGTGGCCATCGCCAAGGACTTCGGGCTCGACCCGGCCCAGAAGGGCCTGATGGTCGCCATCCCCGTGCTGGCCGGCGCGCTGCTTCGCCTCGTCAACGGCATCCTGGTCGACCGCATCGGTCCCAAGAAGACCGGCATGTTCGGCCAGCTGATCGTGCTGGGCGGCCTGGTCACGGCCTGGCTGCTGGGCGTGCACAACTATCACCAGGTCCTGGCCCTGGGCGTGATCCTGGGCGTGGCCGGCGCCTCCTTCGCCGTCGCCCTGCCGCTGGCCTCGCGCTGGTATCCGCAGGAGCACCAGGGCCTGGCCCTGGGCATCGCCGGCGCCGGCAACTCGGGCACGGCGCTCGCCGCCCTGTTCGCGCCGATGCTGGCCAAGACCTTCGGCTGGCAGAACGTCATCGGCCTGGCCGCCATCCCCCTCGCCGTGGCTTTCGTCGTCTACATGCTGCTGGCCAAGGACGCCCCCGAGCAGCCCGCGCCCAAGAAGCTGGCCGAGTATCTCGACGTCCTGAGGGTTCCGGACGCCTGGTGGCTGATGCTGCTCTACGGCGTCACCTTCGGCGGCTTCGTCGGCCTGGCCTCGTCGCTGACCATCTACTTCAACGCCGAATATGGCCTGGATCCGGTGATCGCCGGCTTCTTCACCGCCGCCTGCGTCTTCGCCGGTTCGTTCATCCGTCCGGTGGGTGGGGGCCTGGCCGACCGCTTCGGCGGGGTGCGGACCCTGAGCGTCGTCTACGCCCTGGCCGCCGTCGGCCTGGCGGTCGCCAGCTTCAAGCTGCCTTCGCACTGGCTGGCCTTGGCGGTGCTGATGTTCTCGATGCTGGCCCTGGGCGCCGGCAACGGCGCGGTGTTCCAGCTGGCCCCGCAGCGCTTCCGCAAGGAGATCGGCGTCATGACCGGCCTGATCGGCATGACCGGCGGCATCGGCGGCTTCTACCTGGCCTCGACCCTCGGCCTCGCCAAGAAGCTGACCGGCGACTACCAGATCGGCTTCCTCGGCTTCGCGGCCCTGGCCGTGTTCGCGCTCTTCGCCCTGCACGGCCTCAAGGCCCGCTGGCGCGCCGTCTGGCCGACCCTGCACGGCGCCGAAGCCGCGCCGGTTCGCGTCTGATCCTCTTTTCCAAGTGAGCAAAGTCATGACCAAGGAAAAGCTGGTCGTCATCGGCAACGGCATGGCCGGGTGCCGGGCGGTCGAAGAGATCCTCAAGCGCGATCCCTCGCGCTACGAGATCTCGATCTTCGGCGCCGAGCCGCGGGTCAACTACAACCGCATCATGCTGTCGCCGGTGCTGGCGGGCGAGAAGACCTTCGACGACATCGTCATCAACGACGAGGCTTGGTACCGCGACAACGGCATCACCCTGCATGCCGGCCGCTGGGTCACCGGGGTCGACCTGGAAGGGCGCAAGGTGATCGCCGAGGGCGGCCTGGAAGTCGCCTACGACAAGCTGATCCTGGCCACCGGCTCGGACCCGTTCCGCCTGCCGCTGCCGGGCGCCGACCTGTCGGGCGTGGTCACCTTCCGCGACCTCGACGACGTCGACGCCATGATCGCCGCCTCGGCCAAGCCCGGCGCCCGCGCCGTGGTCATCGGCGGCGGCCTGCTGGGCCTGGAAGCCGCCTATGGCCTGGCCCGTCGCGGCATGGGCGCCACCGTCGTCCACCTGATGGACGTGCTGATGGAGCGCCAGCTCGACGAGAGCGCCGGCTACCTGCTGCGCGAGGCCCTGCTGGAGCGCGGCGTCGAGACCGTGCTCGGCGCCCACTCCGAAGCGATCGTCGGCGAGGACGGCAAGGTCACGGGCCTGAAGCTGAAGGACGGCCGCACCCTGCCTTGCGACATCCTGGTGATGGCCGTCGGCATCCGTCCGAACGCCACGTTGGCCAAGGCCAGCGGCCTGCAGGTCAATCGCGGGATCATCGTCGATGACGCCATGCGCACCTCCGACCCGGCCGTGTTCTCGGTCGGCGAATGCGTCGAGCACCGCGGCAACTGCTACGGCCTGGTGGCCCCCATCTGGGACATGTGCCGCGCCCTGGCCGAGGAACTGACCGACGGGGCAGGGGCCTATGCCGGTTCGGTGCTGTCGACGCGCCTGAAGGTCTCGGGCGTCGACGTGTTTTCGGCGGGCAAGTTCGCCGGCGGGGAGGGCTGCGAGGACATCGTGTTCCGCGACGCCGGCCGCGGCGTCTACAAGCGCGTGGTGATCGAGGGCGGCAAGGTGGCCGGCGCGGTGCTGTTCGGCGACGCCGCCGACGGCGGCTGGTACTTCGACCTGATGAAGGCCGGGACCGACGTCGCCGACATCCGCGACACGATCATCTTCGGCCAGGCGATCACGGAGGGTCTGTCCGGCCTGGACCCTAGTGCGGCCGTTGCGGCCATGCCCGATACGCAGGAAATCTGCGGCTGCAACGGCGTCTGCAAGGGGGCGATCACTTCCGCCATCACCACCCAGGGCCTGACCAGCCTGGACGACGTGCGCGCCGTCACCAAGGCCTCGGCCTCGTGCGGCTCGTGCACGCCGCTGGTCGAGCAGGTCATCCGGGCGACCCTGGGCGACGGCTTCAAGGTCCAGACCGGCCCCAAGCCGATGTGCAAGTGTACGAACCACCCGCACGGCGCGGTGCGCGAGGCGATCCTGGCCCAGGACCTGAAGTCCATGCCCGCGGTCATGCAGGCCATGGAATGGACCACGCCCGACGGCTGCGCCTCGTGCCGGCCGGCCCTGAACTACTATCTGCTGTGCGCCTGGCCCGGCGAGTACAAGGACGACAGCCAGTCGCGCTTCATCAACGAGCGCGTCCACGCCAACATCCAGAAGGACGGCACCTATTCGGTCGTCCCGCGCATGTGGGGCGGCATGACGACGCCCGACGAACTGCGCGCCATCGCCGACGTCGCCGACAAGTACGCCATCCCGTCGGTGAAGGTGACCGGCGGCCAGCGTATCGACCTGCTGGGCGTCAAGAAGGACGACCTGCCGGCGGTGTGGGCCGACCTCAACGCCGCGGGCATGGTCAGCGGCCACGCCTACGCCAAGGGTCTGCGCACGGTGAAAACCTGCGTCGGAAGCGACTGGTGCCGGTTCGGCACCCAGGACTCCACGGGCCTGGGCATCAAGCTCGAGAAGTTCATGTGGGGCTCGTGGGCGCCGGCCAAGGTCAAGTTGGCGGTGTCGGGCTGCCCCCGCAACTGCGCGGAATCGACCTGCAAGGACATCGGCGTGATCTGCGTCGACAGCGGCTACGAGATCCATGTCGGCGGCGCCGCCGGTCTGCACATCCAGGGCACGCAGCTGCTGACCAAGGTCGCCACCGAGGAAGAGGCGATCCAGCTGATCTCGGCGGTTATGCAGATGTACCGCGAGGGCGGCTGGTACCTGGAGCGGATCTACAAGTGGATGGCCCGCATCGGCCTGGAAACGATCCATGCCGCCACCGTCGAAGACCTCGACAACCGCGCGGCGCTCTTCGCCCGCTTCGTGAAGTCGCAGGAGACCGCTCAGGTCGATCCGTGGGCCGAGCGCGCCAGCCACGGCGTCGAGGCCGGTGAATTCAAGCCGATGGCGACGCTTCCGATGGGGATGGCTGCGGAATGACGATCCAGACTTTCGACATCGACCCGGCCTGGCACGACGTCGGCGCCGTCACGGACATCCCCGAGCGGGGCTCGCGTCGGGTGGCGACGGCGCAGGGCGACGTGGCCGTGTTCCGCACCAGCGACGGCCAGGTCTTCGCCCTGGTCGACCGCTGCCCGCACAAGCACGGACCGCTCAGCCAGGGCATCGTCCACGGCCACGGCGTGACCTGTCCGCTGCACAGCTGGGTCATCGACCTGAAGACCGGCCACCCCACCGGCGCCGACGCCGGCAAGGGCTGTACGCCGGTGGTGCCGGTGCGGGTGCAGGACGGCCGCGTCCTGCTGGCCCAGCCGGTGATGGCGGACTGATCGCATGGCCGACGGCTCCGGCGTCATCGCGACGGTCAGGACCACCTGCCCCTACTGCGGCGTCGGCTGCGGCGTGGCGGGGGCTGCGGGACCCGACCGGGCCCTGGCCGTGTCGGGCGACCGCCAGCATCCGGCCAACCTCGGCCGGCTGTGCTCCAAGGGCTCGGCGCTCGGGGCCACGGTCGGCCTCGGCGGACGCTTGCTGGAGCCCACGATCAACGGCCGCGTCGCCTCCTGGGGCGAAGCGACGTCGCTGGTCGCCAAGCGCTTCCGCGACACCATCGCCCGCCATGGCCCAGGCAGCGTCGCCTTCTACGTTTCCGGCCAGCTGCTGACCGAGGACTACTACGTCGCCAACAAGCTGATGAAGGGCTTCATCGGCTCGGGCAACATCGACACCAACAGCCGTCTCTGCATGGCTTCGGCCGTCGCCGCTCACAAGCAGGCCTTCGGCGCCGACCTGGTGCCCGGTTGCTACGAGGATCTCGACGAGGCCGACCTCGTGGTCTTTGCCGGCCACAACGCCGCCTGGACCCACCCGATCCTGTTCCGCCGCCTGGAGGCCGCCAAGGCCCGCGGCCAGAAGCACGTGGTCATCGACCCGCGCCGCACCGACACCGCCGAGGGCGCCGACCTGCATCTGGCCCTGGCGCCGCAGACCGACGTGCGCCTGTGGAACGGCCTGCTGGCCGAGCTCGACCGTCGCGGCCAGCTCGACCTCGACTACATCCGCGAGCACGTGAACGGCTTCGACGCCGTCCGCGAGGCCCTGGCGCAGGACGACCAGTCGCCCGCCGCCGTCGCCGCCGATTGCGGCCTGGCGGTCGAGGACCTGCTGGCCTTCTACGACCTGTTCGCGGCCTATCCGAAGACGGTCAGCCTGTTCTCGATGGGCTCCAACCAGTCGGCCCAGGGCGTGGCCAAGGGCCTGGCGATCATCAACACCCACTTGGCCACCGGCCGGATCGGCAAGCCGGGTGCCTGCCCGTTCTCGATCACCGGCCAGCCCAACGCCATGGGTGGGCGCGAGACGGGCGGCATGGCCAACACCCTGGCCGGCCACATGGACTTTGCGCCGGAAGACCGCGACCGCGTCGCGCGCTTCTGGGGCGCGCCCAACACCGCCCGCGCGCCGGGTCTCAAGGCCGTCGAGATGTTCGAGGCCGTGCGGTCGGGCAAGATCAAGGCGATCTGGGTGATGGCCACCAACCCGGCCGTCAGCCTGCCCGACGCCGGCGCGGTGCGCGAGGCGCTGGAGGCGTGCCCGTTCGTCGTCGTCTCCGACTGCGTCGAGACCGACACCACGGCCTACGCCCATGTGAAGCTGCCGGCCCTGGCCTGGGCCGAGAAGGACGGCACGGTCACCAATTCCGAGCGCCGCATCTCACGCCAGCGGGCCCTGTTCCCCGCGCCGGGCCAGGCCCGCGCCGACTGGCGGATCATGGCCGACGTCGCGCAGGGCATGGGCTTCGACGGTTTCGGCTGGCCGTCCCAGGCCTCGATCTTCCGCGAGTGGGCCCGCCTGACGGCCTACGAGAACAAGGGCTCGCGCCTGCTCGACCTCTCGGGCCTGTCGGCCATGGCGCCCGACGACTACGCCGCCATGACGCCGATCCAGTGGCCGGTGCGCGGCGACGGCGAGGGCACGCCGCGCCTGTTCGTCGATGGCCGCTTCCAGACCCCAGACGCCCGCGCCCGCATGGTCCCGGTCCGTCCCAAGGGGCCGGCCAACGCCGTCAGCGACGCCTATCCGATGTCGCTCAACACCGGCCGCATCCGCGACCAGTGGCACACCATGACCCGCACGGGCCTGGCTCCAGACCTCTGCCGTCATGCGCCCGAGCCCTTCGTCGAGATCCATCCGCGCGACGCCGAAGCCGCCGGGATCAAGGACGGCGCCCTGACCCGCATCTCCACCGTGCGCGGCGAGGCCGTCGCCCTGGCCAAGGTCACCGACCGCCAGCGGCCCGGCGGCCTGTTCATGCCGATGCACTGGACCGACGCCTTCGCGCCGTCGGGCAAGTCCAATCACCTGATCGCGCCGAACCTCGACCCCACCTCCGGCCAGCCGGAATTCAAGCACACGCCCGCTCGGGCGCGGCCCTATCGAGAGACCTGGAAGGGCTTCTTCCTGACCCGCGACAGCATCGCCGCGCCGGCCAATCTCGATCTGGTCTGGCGGCGCATCCCGCAGGACGCCGCCCAGCTGCACGAGTTCGCCGGCCGGGGCGACGCCTCCGAACGCGAGGCCCTGCGCAAGCGCCTGACCAAGGGCCTGACGGGCGAGACCACGATGTTCGAGGACGCCGGCGCCGGCTCGCGTCGCGAGGCCTGGATCGAGGACGGCCGCTTGGTCGCCGTACTGTTCCAGACCGCCGCCGGGCGCCTGCCGCCGCGCGACTGGCTGGCGGATCTGTTCGCGCTGGACCAGTTGTCCGCGCAGGACCGCTCGTCGCTGCTGATCGGCCGTCCGCCCGGCGCGCCGGTCGACAAGGGGCCGATGGTTTGCGCCTGCCTGAAGGTGGGCGCCAAGGCCGTCGACGCCGCCATCGCCGCCGGCGCGGCCTCCGCTGACGCGGTCGGCGCGGCCACCGGCGCCGGAACCAATTGCGGTTCGTGCCGTCCGGAGATCGCCCGGATGATCGCCGCCGCTTCCCTCAAGGCCAAGGAGACCGCCGATGCGTGACGCCAATCTTGGAGACGTCCTGCTGGTCGGCGCCGGTCCGGGTCCGGTCGACCTGATGACCCTGCGCGCGGCCCGAGCGGTCGAGAGCGCCCAGGCGCTGCTCTATGACGCCCTGGTCTCGGACGAGGCCATCGCCCTGGCCCCGGCCGGTTGCGTACGGATCCTCACCGGCAAGCGTTCGGGCCGGCCCAGTATGAAGCAGGAGGCGATCAACCGCCTGATGCTGCGCCTGGCCCGTCGCGGCCTGCGCGTGGTGCGGCTGAAGGGCGGCGATCCTTCGGTGTTTGGCCGGGTGGGCGAAGAGGCCGAGTTTCTCCGTGCGCATGGCGTCTCGGTCGAGGTCGTGCCCGGCGTCACCGCCGCCAGCGCCGCCGCCGCCCAGTTCAACTTCCCGCTCACCCATCGCGGCGAGGCCCGGCGGGTGATCTTCACCACGGCCCGGGTCGGCAGCGGCGACGTCATCGAAGACTGGGCCGCCGCCTCGGATCCCGAGGCCACGGTCGCCGTCTACATGGGCGGGGAGGCCGCCGCGGAACTTGGCCGCCGCCTGATCGCGGCCGGTCGTTCGCCCAGCACCCCGGCCCTGGTGGTTGAACGGGCCGGCGATCCGGCCGCGGCCCTGCGCACCGGCCGCCTCGACACGCTGCCGCAACTGCTGGCCGGCGGAACCGGCGGGCCGGTCCTGATCGTCATCGGCGCCGTCGCCCGCCGCGCTCAGGACCTGCGCTGGACGCCGGAACTGGCCCAGATCGAAGCCCAGATAGAGGTTGAGGCGATCCGGGCCTAAGGGCTCAGGCGGCCGCCATGGCGGCCGCCCTTTCTTCGTCCTCGCGGCGACGCGGCTGCGGACCGGCCGCGCGGCCATAGGCCTCGCGCAGCAGACGCGAGGGCGAAAGCTCGCAAGGCGCGACCAGCAGGCCCCGCTTGCGCAAGGCTGCGCCCCAGCGCGCGCTGCCGGTCAGCACCGAGGCAGCTGGGGCGATCAGCAGGCCGATCGCCGCCGGCAGGATCCAGATCCCCAGAGAGGGGCCGGCTATCGCCGCGCAGGCCAGCAGCCCTAGGCCGGCGACCATCTCCGGCGCGTGCCGCCGCAGGGCCTCGCGCCAGGCCGTGGAGTCGGCGTCGCGGCGCTGGGCGGCCCAGCCGGAATCGCGGCCGGCCAGGATGTCGAGCAGGCAGCGGGCGTGACCGAACAGCACCGTGGGCGCCGTCAGGGTCGAGTGCACGGTCTCCAGCGCCACCGAGGCCCACAGGCGCCGCGCGCCGCCGAAGCCGTCGGCGCGCCCCTCCTTGCAGGCCAGGATCACCGCCAGCAGCTTGGGCGCGGCCAGGAAGCCCAGCGACACGGCGAAGGCCGCGCCGGCGCCCTCTTCGAGAAAGAGTTCCTCCCGCGCGCCGCCCAGCACGGGGAATGCCGCCAGCAGGGCGCTCAGCACCACCAGCAGCAGCCAGACCGGCGCCAGCGCATAGGCCAGGGCACCGCGCAGCAGGTGCAGGCGGCTGACCGGGTGCAGGCCCTTCACGCCGAGTATCCCTAAGTGCTGCAGGTTGCCCTGGCTCCAGCGGCGGTCGCGCACCAGCATGTCGGACAGGGTGGGCGGGGCTTCCTCGTGCACGTCCTCCAGCGTCGGGGCCATGCGCACGGCCCAGCCGCCGCGGCGCAGCAGGGCGGCCTCGACGAAGTCGTGGCTGAGGATCGCGCCGCCGAACGGCGCCTTGCCCGGCAGGTGCGGCAGGCCGCAGCACTCGCCGAAGGCCTTGGTGCGGATCATGGCGTTGTGGCCGAAATAGTTGGCCTCGGCGCCGCTCCACCAGGCCAGAGCCCAGGTCGCCAGCGGCCCATAGGCCCAGGCGGCGAACTGCTCGGCGCGGCCGAACAGGGTGCTCCGGCCGACGATGGTCGAGCCGGCCTGCAGCACGCCCAGCGTCGGGTCGCTCTCCATCGCCCCGGCCATGCGGCGCAGCGAACGGGCGCTCATCAGGCTGTCGGCGTCGAGCACCGCCATGCATTCGTAGGCGCCGCCGAACCGACGGACCCAGTCGGCCAAGTTGCCGGTCTTGCGGTCGGTGTTGGCCTCGCGGCGCCGGTAATAGAGGCGGGTGGGCGAGGGGCCGGCGCGGGCGGCCAGCACCGCGCGGCGCTCGGCCTCGGCGATGTCGGGATCGCGGGT
The DNA here is from genome assembly GCF_059418205.1 of Caulobacter sp. GW821-FHT09B11. Lineage (NCBI taxonomy): Bacteria > Pseudomonadati > Pseudomonadota > Alphaproteobacteria > Caulobacterales > Caulobacteraceae > Caulobacter > Caulobacter sp. GW821-FHT09B11. Next base: position 17,736 of record NZ_JBWKPK010000030.1, read on the forward strand.
GTCGCTCAGCACGAAGACGTCGAAGGTCGAGGACAGCCGCTCGCGGTCGAGATCGGTCCGCATCGCCTCGATCCGGGCGAAGACCGCCGCCACGTCCTCGTTGTAGATCGGGGCCAGCAGGGCGACGCGCTTGCGCAGGTGCGGCGGCGGATCGTCCAGCCGCCGCTCCCAGCTGTCGGGGTTCAGCGCCAGCTGGAAGCCGCCCAGGGCTGCGGCGCAGGAAAAGCCGGTCCAGGCCAGCAGCGCGGCGACCAGCAGCGCGTCGATCCACTCCAGCGGGGTGACGCCGCCGCCCACGAAGGCGTCGAGCATGGTCGTCAGGCCGAACCCGAAGGACAGCAGGGTGAAGGCGGCCAGAGCCAGCCGCCGCCGCTGGCGAGAGCGCGCCAGCCGTCGCCGCGAGGGCGGGGCCGACAGCGGCCGCACGGGCATGTCGAGTTCGGATTCCTGCGGCAGCCAGGCGTCCGGCGTCGCCTCGTGGGGAATGTTGCAAGGCGGAAGCCGGTCGGCGAGGCGTATGTCCATCGAGGGTCCTTTCGCGCGAAGAACCCTCACCCAGGCAATGGGTTGCGATGCGAAGGAAATATAACCACGGTCACGTTTCGCGAGGCGTGGTCAAGCTCCCGATCTGCTGAAACGAGCAGCAGATTCAGCGATTTGGCCGCAGTCGCGCCTTGTTTGCGGCGAAGCTGTGGCGATTGTTGCGGCGCGGAAAGCAAGCGGTGCGCGGACGGATCCTTGCGCCCGTCAGGCCGCCTTCAGCGCCGCGAAGCCGCGTTCCAGGTCAGCGATCAGGTCGGCCGGATCCTCAAGCCCGATGTGCAGGCGCAGCAGCGGTCCTTCCAGGTTCAGCGGCGTCGAGCGGCTCTTCAGCTGCGGGTCGCAGTGGATCGCCAGGCTCTCGAAGCCGCCCCAGGAGAAGCCGAGGCCGAACAGGGTGAGGGCGTCGAGGAAGGCGTGCACCGATTTCTGCGAGGCCGGCTTCAGCACCACGCCGAACAGGCCGCAGGCGCCGCTGAAGTCGCGCTTCCAGATCGCGTGGCCGGGATCCTCGGGCAGGGCGGGGTGCAGCACGCGGGCCACCTCCGGACGCTGTTGCAGCCAGCGGGCCACGGCCAGGCCGTTCTGCTCGTGGCGCGGCATCCGCGTGGCCAGGGTGCGCAGGCCGCGCAGCATGGCGTAGGCGTCATCGGGCGACACCGACCAGCCCACGTCCCACATGGCGTTGCCCAGTTCGTCGCCGATCATCGGGTCCATGGTCGTGGCGCTGCCCATGAAGCAGTCCGAATGGCCGCCGACATATTTGGTCAGGGCCTGGACGCTGATGGTCACCCCGTGCGCCAGCGGCTTGAACAGCAGGCCCGCGCCCCAGGTGTTGTCGATCAGGGTCAGGATGCCGCGCGCATTGGCGGCCGCGGCGATGGCCGGCACGTCCTGCATCTCGAAGGTCAGGGAGCCCGGGGCCTCCAGCAGGATCAGCCGCGTCTTCGGGCCTGCCAGGGCGATCAGGGCGTCGGCGTCCAGGGCGGGGTCGTAATAGCGGGTCGTGACGCCGAAGCGGGTGAGGAAGCGGTCGCAGAACCGGCGCGTGGGCTTGTAGGCGCTATCGACCACCAGCACGTCGTCGCCGGCCTTGAGCACCGCCATCATCGCCCCGGTGATCGCCGCCAGGCCCGATGGGTAGAGCGTCACGTCCGGCGAGCCCTCCAGTTCGGCCAGGGCCGCCTGCAGGGCGGCGGGCGAGGACAGGCCAGTGATGCCGTAGGTCAGTTGGCTGTCGTCGTACAGCGAGGCGGCGTTGGGCAGCAGCACGGTCGAGCCGCGCTGGATCGGCGGGTTGACGGTCCGCGCCAGCGACTGGGCCTGCAGGCCCGAACGGATCAGGCGGGTCTTTTCGTCCATGGCGGCGGGACTCGTGAGCACGGGAAGGAACGCCTCGTTTAAGAGCGCCGGCGGTTGCGGTTCAAGGATTTGATCGTCGCCGTGGCGACGGGGCGCGAGAATCTGCCATTCAGGCGCGAGCGCGCCGGCGGGGGCCGGCGTCAGGTGGGGTAGTGGCATGAGAGTTTCGGTTCTGGGCTTGGCGCTGTCTTGGGCGCTGTGTTCGGCGCTTTCGAGCGGCGTCGCCATGGCTGAAGAGCCGCCCGTTGGCCCGCCGGCCGAGGTGAAGGCCTTGGCCGGATGCTGGAGCGGCGAGGGGGCAGTGATGGGCAAGCCTGTAACCATCGCCCTGTCGGTCAAGCCCGTGGCCGGCGGCGCGATGATGCTGGTCGAGGCCGACAGCCGCGCCAAGGCCGACCCGGCCGACGCCTACGCCGCCCACCTGCTGTTCGGCGGGCGCACGACCAAGGCGGGCGAGCCGGCCGCGATCGTCGGCCTGTGGGCGGACAGTTTCGGCGGCGACGGGGCCTCCCAGGGGCTCGGCAAGGTGGGTCCGGACGGCTTCGAGGTCATCTATCCCTATGGCGAGGCCGGCTTCGTCAATCGCTGGACCCACAAGGCCGACAAGCTGTCCTGGAGCATCGTCATGCGCGACGCCGCCGGCAAGGAGCAGGGGTTCGCCGCCTACGATCTGGCCAGGACGGCGTGCGCCGCGGGGCGGTGAATTCATTCAGCCGTTCCTTCTCCCCTTGCGGGAGAGGGATCAGGCGCCTTCCCGAATTCCCGCCAGCAGGCGCTGGGCCTGTTCGATCAGCGCCTGGCGGCGTTGGGAGGCGTCGGCGTGCTGGCGTTCGACCTGTTCGATGTCGGCGGCGCAGTGCGGGCAGTCGGTCTCGTGGGGCCAGACGTACTGGTCGCAGGACCGGCAGACGGTCAGCCTGGGCGGCAGGGCGCCGCCGGCTTCCGAGCGCTCGCGATGGTGCACGTGCACGGCGGCCGGGTCGCGGACGGGCAGGGGGATGGTCTGGGCGCCGGGGATGGGTTCGCGCACCAGGGCGAACTCGCCTACGGCGAAGCTGTCGGGCGGGGCGTCCTTGATCTTGGTAACCCGCTCGCGCCAGCCGTGCTTGGCCAGGTCGAGCACCCGGTGATGGCAGTAGGGATTGTCGCCGCGCTTGCCCAGCAGCGACTCCGAGGTCCAGGTGCAGCCGGCCCGGCAGACGTCGGCGTAGTAGCAGGTGCGGCAGTAGCCGTAGAGCTCCTCGACGTCGCGCACGCGGCCAAAGGCCATCTTCTCGCTGTAGCGCCAGATGTCCTCGATGCTCATCTCGCGCACGTTGCCGGCGGCGTAGAGCGAGGTGGCCAGGGACGGACAGCCCTTGATCGTGCCGTCGGCCTCGATGCCGATGCCGCCCTGGCCGGCGGCGCAGCCGGTCCAGTGGTCGGTGTCGTCGCCCAGCCCGCGCCACATCCGCTCGTATGGGCCGAAATAGCCGACATTGTTGCCGACGATCATCAGCAGGCCGCGCTCCAGCCCCTCGCGATAGAGGCGCGCCAGCAGGGGCATGACGTCCAGCAGCTGATAGGGCTGGAGCAGCAGGTCCGGATTGTCGACAGCGTTGCCCATGGCCACGGTCAGCTGGATCTGCCAGTGGGTGGCCCCGGCGGCGATGATCCGCTCCATCAGTTCGGGCAGGTGCCGGGCGGTCTCGGCGCCGATCTGGGTGTTGACCGATACCGCCAGGCCCCGGGCCTTGGCCCGTTGCAGGGCGCTGATCGCCTGGTCGTAGGAGCCGGGCACGCCGCGCACCCGATCATGCAGTTCGGGCAGGCCGTCGATCGACACGCCGATGCCCTGCAGGCCCGCATCCGCCGCCTCGTCCAGCCGCTTGTCTGTGAGGTTTCGGGCGCCGGTCTGGATGGCGGTGCGGATGCCGTGCGAGCGGCTCCTGCGGATCAGTTCGATCCAGTCGCGGCGCAGATAGGCCTCGCCGCCGATCAGGGTCATCTCGCGCGTGCCCAGGGCCGCCAGGTGGTCGATCAGGTCGAGCGCTTCCTCGGTGTTCAGCTCGTCCGGCCGGGGCCGCCCGGCCCGCGAGCCGCAGTGCTGGCACTTGAGATTGCAGGCCAGGGTGACTTCCCAGACAACGTGCACCGGCACGAGGTCCATGTAGTCGCGCTCGGTCCTGAAGCGGACCGGCTTGGTCTTCGACGCGCTTTTCGGCGAGCCGTCGGGCGGCGAGAGGGTGTCGGTCATGCGCGCTCCTCCCCAGGGACGCGGGCCTTGCTGGACGCTCGCTTAGGGACGTCGATGCAAGGGCGAGAGGCGCTTCCGCGGGGCGCGGAAGCGCCGGCGCGTCAGTAGCTCGACTTGGCTTCCAGCTTGGCGATCTCGAGCTTCAGCAGGGTCAGGGCCGTGGCGACGTCGCCATGCTCGGCGAGGTGGGCCTCGGCGGCCGCATGGGCTTCCTTCAGGCGGGCGAGTTCGCCCGAGGCGATGGCGTCGGTCACGGCGACGCCGTAGGGCTTGATGTTCATGGCGGACCTCAGGACGACTTTTCGATCTTGGCGATTTCGACCTTGAGGGCCGCGAGCAGCGTCGGGATGTCGCCGTACTGCTGCAGATGGGCCTCGGCCTCGGCCTGGAGCTTCTTCAGCTCGGCCAGTTCGCCGCCGGCGATGGCGTCGGTGATGGTGACCGCGTAGAGCGGACGGAAGGACGACATGCGTTTTCTCCCCACGGGCGCGCCGGAGGTTCCGCCGGTCGCGCGGTTGCGTGCTCGGCGCCACGATGGTCGCGCCGACGGTCTTTAAGCTGACGGGCACTGGCGGGGAGAGGCGCGCGACGTGGCCGCGCTCCATGGCGGCCTGTGGCCGACCCCCAACACGTCGAGGGTCGGACACGGGATGCGTCTTGTCAATTTAAGATTGTATATATGTTTCGTGTAATCTTGGGTGTTTTTACACAGCCGGACCGGTTTCCACCGGCGCGTCGTCGCGGCCGCCCCATTCGGTCCACGAGCCGTCGTAGACCGCCGCCCTGGGCTTGCCGAGCCGGTGCAGGGCCAGCGACACCACCGAGGCGGTGATGCCTGAGCCGCAGGTCGTGGCGATCGGCTTTTCGATGTCGACGCCGGCGTCGGCGAAGACGGTCTTCAGTTGCTCGGCGGGCAGCATGGCGCCGTCGGCCCCCAGCAGCGCGGCCAGAGGAATGTTGCGCGAGCCGGGGATGTGGCCGCTCTTGAGGCCGGCGCGGGGCTCGGGAACCTCGCCGTTGAAACGCGGCGCGGCGCGGGCGTCGATCACCTGTTCGCGGCCGGTCTCCAGGTTGCGCTTGATCTGGTCGAAGCTACGGACGAGGTCGGCCTGCAGGCGCGGGGTGAAGTGGCGCTCCTGCGGGGCGGCGGGACCGTCCTCCAGCGGACGGCCCTCGGCGACCCACTTGGGCAGGCCGCCGTCCAGCACCACGACGTCCTCGTGGCCCATGACGCGGAAGTTCCACCACACGCGGGCGGCCGGCAGGATGCTGGTGCTGTCGTAGACGACGATGCGCGAGCCGTCGCCGAGACCCAGCTTGCGCACCCGTGAAGCGAACTTCACGCCGCTGGCCAGCATGTGCGGCAGGGGCGAGGTCTCGTCGGAGATTTCGTCGATGTCGAAGAACACCGCGCCGGGGATGTGGCCGGCCTCGAACTCCTGCTTCGGGTCGCGCGGCGTGCCGGGCATGAACCAAGAGGCGTCGACGATGCGCACGTCCGGGGCGTCGAGGTGGTCGGCCAGCCAGGCGGTCGTGACGAGCGGATCGGTGGGCGTGGCGGACATGACGGGCCTCCGGGCGGGGCGTCCCCGCGGACAAGGCCGGCAACTTCACGTGATGCGCCCGGGTCGGCAAGCCTCGATTGCGCCGTGTCGGGCCTAGGCGACGGGCTCCACGTGGGCGTGGTCGGCCGGTCCGACGTCGTGTTCGCGGATTTCGGCCCTCAGCCCGTCTTCCACCCGCTTGATGACCTCGGTCTTGACCACCTTCTTGCCGGGGCAGGCGTGGTCGGTCGCGGGATCTTCCCAGTGCAACTTCATGGTCTGGGGATCCAGGCCCAGAACCCGCGACAGGGTGACCATGGCCGACACCGCGTTGTCATAGACCTTCTTGCCGCGGCCGGTCAGGAAGGCCTCGGTCTCGTAGTCGCCCAGCATCTCGATGCCGAGGGCCGTGTTGTTCCAGGTGGGCGAATGGACGCCGGGCTTGGTCAGTGGCGTGAAGACCCAGATCTGGTGGTCGTCGACGAAGAGATGCGGACCCGCGCTCCAGCCCTTACCCTTGTAGTAGGCCTCCAGGTTGGCGATGTGCTGCCGGGTCAGGCCCTTGGGGCGCTGGGCGAGGCTGGGCGAGGCGGTGTTGTGCAGCGTCACGAAGCTCGGCCGCCAGGTGTTCCAGCTCAAGCCTTCGCAATAGGTCTCGAATTGGCTCGGCGTAAAGCTCAGGCCGACGATCGGTGTCCAGGTCATGGTCGCCCCCATGGGTGTGAGGGTGACTATTTCACGTAACGGCGTTATTGCAACTGTGGCGCGTGTCTTTTCCGCCTACAGCCAGGGCGGCGTCGGCAGGCCCTTCTCGGCCAGGAAGGCGGGGTTGAAGAGCTTGCTCTGGTAGCGCGAGCCGTGGTCGCAGAGGATGGTCACGATGGTGTGGCCGGGGCCCAGGTCCCTGGCCAGGCGCACGGCGCCGGCGACGTTGATGCCCGTGGAGCCGCCCAGGCACAGGCCCTCGTGCTGCACCAGGTCGAAGATCTGCTGCATCATCTCCTCGTCGGAGACGCGGTAGGGATGGTCGATGGCCAGGCCTTCTAGGTTGGCGGTGATACGGCCCTGGCCGATGCCCTCGCTGATCGAATTGCCCTCGGCCTTCAGTTCGCCCTCGGCGTACCAGCTGTAGAGCGAGGCGCCGCCCGGGTCGGCCAGGCCGATCTTCACGTCCGCCTTGCGCTCGCGCAGGGCCTGGGCCACGCCCGCCAGGGTGCCGCCCGAGCCGACGGCGCAGATGAAGCCATCGACCTTGCCGCCGGTCTGCTCCCAGATCTCCGGGCCGGTCGTCTGGTAGTGGGCCTGCCGGTTGGCGACGTTGTCGAACTGGTTGGCCCAGATCGCGCCGTTCGGCTCGGTCTTGGCCAGTTCCTCGGCCAGGCGGCCGGAATAGCGGACGTAGTTGTCGGGGTTGGAGTAGGGGACGGCGTCCACCTCGACCAGCTCGGCGCCGAGCAGGCGGATGGCGTCCTTCTTCTCCTGGCTCTGTGTGCGCGGGATGACGATCGTCGTCTTGTACCCGAGAGCGGAAGCGACCATGGCCAGGCCGATGCCGGTGTTGCCGGCCGTGCCCTCGACCACCCGGCCGCCGGGACGCAGCAATCCTCGCGCTTCGGCGTCGCGGATGATGCTGAGCGCGGCGCGGTCCTTCACCGACTGGCCGGGGTTCATGAACTCGGCCTTGCCCAGGATCTCGCAGCCGGTGGCCTCGCTGGCGCGGTTCAGGCGGATCAGCGGGGTGTTGCCGATGGCTTCGAGAACGTTGGGCGTGACGGGCATGGTCGAAATCTTACGTCTTCGCGCGGAAAAGCGCCGTTGGGGCCAGGGTAGATCGCGATGCGGCCGCCCTGATCAATCCAGATTTCCTGAAAGCGCCAGTTTGGCGCACAGCATCAGTGCGTGGTCGGCTGGGTCTGGATGACGTTGAGCAGGGCCAGACCCCCGGCCGTGGCCGTCGCCGCGCACCAGGCCCCGCAGAGGCCCTCTATGCCGACCAGGCTGTTCTCGACGGCGTCGGCCAGGATGCCCTCGGCCACCACGGACGAGGGCTCTCCCAGCAGTTGGTTGTCGTGCAGTTCGCGGCACCAGGCGCCGACCGCTTCGGTCGGCGTCTCGGCGTCGAACTGCGAGAGGTAGGTGCCGCCGTGATAGTCCAGGACCAGGGTGAAGAGCGACACTGCACGTCTCCTAGCTGCGACTTAGGCCCAATTGAATGACATTGGTCCGCTCCGTGCGGAAGCCCGCTTCGCAATAGGCCAGGTAGAACTTCCAGAGCCGGCGGAAGCGCTCGTCGAAGCCCAGGGGGCGGATGTCGTCCCAGGCCGCCTCGAACCGCTTGCTCCATTGCGACAGGGTGTCGGCGTAGTCCTGGCCGAAGCGCCGGACGTTCTCCCAGGTCAGGCCAGCTTTGTCGGTCTCCTGCCTCAGGCGCTGTTCGCTGGGCAGCATGCCGCCCGGAAACACGTAGCGCTGGATGAAGTCGGTCTGCCGGCGATAGTGGGCGAAGAGCTCGTCGCGGATGGTGATGATCTGCAGGCCCGCCAGGCCGCCGGGCGCCAGCAGGTCGTGGATCCTGCTGAAATAGGTCGGCCAGTATTCCTCGCCGACCGCCTCGAACATCTCGACCGACACGACCCCGTCGAAGCGGCCCCGGACGTCGCGATAGTCCACGAGCCGGATGTCGACCTTGTCGGCCAGTCCCTGGGCGAAGAGGCGCTTGCGGGCGAAGTCGTGCTGGGCAGGCGAGATGGTGATTGCCGTCACCTTGGCGCCGACCTCCTTGGCCGCATATTCGGCGAAGCCGCCCCAGCCGCAGCCGATCTCCAGCACGTGCTTGTCGGGCGTCAGGGCGATCGACTGGGCCAGGGCCTCGTATTTGCGGGTCTGGGCGGCCTCCAGCGAGGCGTGGCGGTCCTGGTCCCTGAGGGCCGACGAATAGGTCATCGTCGGGTCCAGCCACTGGGAATAGAAGGCGTTGCCCAGGTCGTAGTGGGCGTGGATGTTCCGCTTGGAGCCTTCGCGGTCGTTGCGCCGCGAGCGGTGGAACAGCAGGTTCATTAGCCGCGTCAGCGGATTGCCCTGCACCAGGGCCGCCAGCTTGTCGAAGTTCAGGGCGAAGGCGGTCAGCACGGCCGGAAGGTCGGGGGTGTCCCACTCGCCGGCCATGTAGCCCTCGGCGAAGCCGATGTCGCCCGAGGCGAAGGCGCGGCGGATGAAACGGTAGTCGCGCACCCGCACCACGGCTTCGGGACCGGGCGTGCGACCGTCGATGCGGATGGGCTGGCCTGTGGGCAGGACGAAGGTCAGCGACCCGATCGCCCAGTTCTCGCAGGCGACCCGGATCGCCGCCCGAAAAGCCGCCGGGGCGGCGCGGAGGTGGTCGTTACGCCACGAGGCGTGCAGGGTGTCGGTCATCGGCGCTCCCGTCCCGTACCTGGGACAAATCAGACCCCCAAAAAACCGAGTCTTCAGATGGGAACGCGCGCGGCCGCTCGCCAGGGGATCAGTCCCCTGAAGCGTCACCGCGTAATTGGCGATAGGCCTCGAGAGCCCGCGCCCGCGCCCGTCCGTGATCGACGATGGGTCGGGCGTAGCTACGCTTGGCCTCGACCGAAAGATGCGCGGGCGCTGTCCAAGGTTGATGGATGACGTCGGCCGGCAGGTTGGCCAGCTCCGGGATCCACTTTTTGACGTAGGCGCCCTTGGGGTCGAACTTCTCGCCCTGGCCGATCGGGTTGAAGATCCGGAAGTAGGGCGAGGCGTCGGCGCCGCTGCCGGCCACCCACTGCCAGTTGCCGACATTGTTGGCGAGATCGGCGTCCACCAGCGTGTCCCAGAACCAGGACTCGCCATCGCGCCAGTCGACCAGCAGGTGCTTGATCAGGAACGAGGCGGTGATCATCCGCACCCGGTTGTGCATGAAGCCGGTGGCCCACAGCTCGCGCATGCCCGCATCCACCAGCGGATAGCCGGTGCGGCCCTCGATCCAGGCCTCGAAACCCTTGGGGTTCTCGGTCCAGGGAAAGGCGTCGAACTCGGGCCGGAAGTTGCGCTCCGGCAACTGGGGCCAGTTGAACAGGATCGAGTGGTTGAACTCGCGCCAGCCCACCTCCGACAGGAACTTCTCGATCTCGCCGTGCGGAGCATCGCCGGCCTCGGCGGTGGTGTGGGCGGCGGCCCACACCTGGCGCGGACCGATCTCGCCGAAATGCAGGTGCGGCGACAGGCGCGAGGTCGCCTCCAGGCCCGGCACGTCTCGACCCTCGCCATAGCCGTCGACGGCGCCGGACAGGAAGTCGTCCAGCCGTTGCAGGGCGCCGGCCTCGCCGGGCGTCCAGATGGAAAAGCCCTTCGACCAGTCGGGCTTGCGCGGATGCAGGTTCCAGCCGTCGAGGGCGTCGCTATGGGTCCAGTGCTCGGGCGCTTCCAGATGCTTGGGCGCGCGTTCGACCTCGACATGGGTCAGGTGCGCCCGGGCGGCCCGCCAGTAGGGGGTGAAGACCTTGTAGGGCAGCTTGGAGCCGTTCTGCACGGTCCAGGGCTCGTTCAACAGGCCGGCGATGCAGCTTTCCACCACCACGCCGTCGGCCTTCAGCGCCGTCTTGATCTCGGCGTCGCGGGCGATGGCGGCCGGTTCGTAGAGGCGGTTCCAGACCACGCCGGCGGCTCCGGCGTGGGCGACCACGTCCTTCAGCACCTGCTGCGCCGGGCCGCGCCGCAGGACGAGCTTCGACCCGATCGCCTTGAAGCTTTCGGCCAGCGCCCGCAACGACTTGTCGAGCCACCACAGCGAAGCCGCGCCCATCGGCCGCACGCCGGGGGTCTCGTCGAGTATGTAGAGCGGGATCACCGGCCGTCCCGTGTCGGCGGCGGCCTTCAAGGCCGGATTGTCTGCCAGGCGCAGGTCGTTGCGCAGCCACACGATGACGGGTCCGGGGACGTCTGGATCGATCCGCACTTGCACCTTTCCGCCGTTGAGGCCACCTGTGGGCCAAATTCAGCGCCTACGTCTGTCGGCCTCACCTTTATTCGGAAGTCCCGCCTTGAGTCAGCCCGTCGCCCCCAATGCCGTCGTCCCCAATTCGGTTGTGGAAGTGAAGACGGAGACCGGCAAGGCCGTCCGCATCGGCAACGCCGAACGCCTGACCTTCATCGCCGGTCCGTGCCAGATGGAAAGCCGCCAGCACGCGCTGGAAACCGCCCACGCCCTCAAGGAGATCGGCGAGCGCCTGGGCGTCGGCCTGATCTACAAGACCAGCTACGACAAGGCCAACCGCACCTCGGCGACCGCGGCGCGCGGCATCGGCCTCTATGACAGCCTGCCGATCTTCCAGGAGATCCGCGAGGTCACCGGCCTGCCGACCCTGACCGATGTGCACGAGATCAGCCACTGCGCCCCGGTGGCCGAGGCCGTCGACGTCATCCAGATCCCGGCCTTCCTGTGCCGCCAGACCGACCTGCTGCTGGCCGCGGCCGCCACCGGCCGGGCGATCAACATCAAGAAGGGCCAGTTCCTGGCCCCGTGGGACATGAAGAACGTCATCGCCAAGGTCACCGGCGCGGGCAATCCCAACGTCCTGGCCTGCGAGCGCGGCGCCTCGTTCGGCTACAACACCCTCGTCTCCGACATGCGGTCCTTGCCGATCATGAAGGAGATCGGCTGCCCGGTGGTGTTCGACGCCACCCACAGCGTGCAGCAGCCGGGCGGGCAGGGCACGTCCTCGGGCGGCCAGCGCGAATTCGTGCCGGTGCTGGCCCGCGCCGCCGTCTCGATCGGCGTGGCCATGGTGTTCATGGAAACCCACCCCGACCCCGACCACGCCCCGTCGGACGGCCCCAACATGGTGCCGCTGAGCCAGTTCGAAGGCCTGGTGGCCGAGCTGCTGGAGTTCGACGCCCTGGCCAAGCGCAAGCTGGCGGCTTGAGGTAGGGCTCTTAGGCCTCGATAAGTCTGCTGAGCCCCAATAGGTTCGCCTCCCTCGCCCTTGTGGCGAGGGCCCATGCCGGCGGGCGCTCAAACCTCGGTCGTTCTGCCGAGGTCTGAGCGGCGGAACCATGACAAGGCCCAGGAAGGCGGGATTGGGTTGGCCAGGGGAGATGACGGGTCTTCACGAGAAGCCCTCGCTCTTGCCCGCTCCGTCCCCTGTGCCATAACCCGCCCATGTCCAGACGCATCGTTCTCGTCACCGGCGGCGCCGGGTTCATCGGCTCCAACATCGTCGCCAGGCTCTGCGAGGATCCTGCGCTCGACGTCGTGGTCTGCGACTGGCTGGGCCAGGCCGCCGAGGGCAAGTGGCGCAACATCGCCAAGCACCCGATCGCCGACTTCGTCGCGCCCGAGCAGCTGTTCGACTGGCTGGCCGTACGCGGCGACGAGGTCGAGCTGGTGATCCACATGGGCGCGATCTCTTCGACGACCGAGCCGGACGCCGACCTGATCGTGCAGTCCAACTTCGTGCTGTCGCGCGACCTCTGGCGGTGGTGCGCCAAGAACCAGACCCGCCTGATCTACGCTTCGTCGGCGGCCACCTATGGCGACGGCGACCAGGGCTTCGACGGCAAGGACGACTTGGGCAGCCTGATGGCTCTGCGGCCGCTGAACGCCTACGGGTGGTCCAAGGCCCTGTTCGACGTTTTCGCCGTGCGCGAGGCCGCCCGCGGCCACGCGCCGCCGCAATGGGTGGGCTTGAAGTTCTTCAACGTCTACGGCCCCAACGAGGACCACAAGGGCGGCATGAAGTCGGTGGTCTGCCAGATCTGGCCGAAGATCCAGGCCGGGGAGGGCGTGCGCCTCTTCAAGTCGCACCACCCCGACTACGAGGACGGCGGCCAGCTGCGCGACTTCGTCTATGTACGCGACGTGGCCGACGTCATCGCCTGGCTGGCCAAGAGCCCGCACGTCAACGGCGTCTACAACCTCGGCTCGGGCAAGGCCCGCTCGTTCAAGGACCTGGCCGAAGCCACCTTCAGCGCCGTCGCCCGCGAGCCCGAGATCACCTATTTCGACATGCCCGAAGTGCTGCGCGGCAAATACCAGTACTTTACGGAAGCCGACATGAGCCGCCTGCGCGCCGCCGGCTACAATGCGCCGATGACCTCGCTGGAGGACGGCGTGGCCGACTACGTCGCCGGCTTCCTGAACACGGACGACCCCTACCGCTGACGAGAGGCCCCGCCATGCCCGCCGATGCCGCCGTTCTCGAAGTCGATTGCTGCGTGGTCGGGGGCGGTCCGGCGGGGATGATGGTCGGGCTGCTGCTGGCCCGGGCCGGGGTTAAGGTCGCGGTGCTGGAGAAGCACGGCGACTTCCTGCGCGATTTTCGGGGCGACACCGTCCATCCCTCGACCTTGCAGGCCATGGCCGACCTGGGCTGGCTGGAAGACTTCCTCAAGCTGCCGCACACTGAGGTCCGCAGCCTGTCGGCGCAGATCGGCGACGAGACGATCCATCTGGCCGACTTCCACGGCCTGAAGACCGCCGCGCCGTTCGTCGCCCTGATGCCGCAGTGGGACTTCCTCGACTTCCTGGCCGGCCAGGGACGGCGCTACCCGACCTTCGACCTGCGCATGAAGGCGGAGGCCCTTGGGGCGATCGAGCTTGGCGGTCGTGTGATCGGCGTGCAGGCGCGCACGCCTGACGGGCCGCTGGAGGTTCGGGCCCGGCTGGTGATCGCCGCCGACGGCCGTCGCTCGCTGCTGCGCGACGCCGCCGCCCTGCCGGTCGAGGACCTGGGCGCGCCGATGGACGTGCTGTGGATGCGGCTGTCGCGCAAGCCGACCGACGATCCGGAGGCGCCGCTGGGCCGGGCCAGCGCCGGGCGGCTGTTCGTCACCATCCCGCGCGAGGGCTACTATCAGTGCGGCTATGTCGCCGCGAAGGGCGGGTTCGACGCGATCAAGGCGGCCGGGATCGAGGCCTTCCGCCGGCAGGTCGCCGAGGCCGCGCCGGCCCTGGCCGAGCGCGTGGACGAACTGACCAGTTTCGACGACGTCCATTTGCTGACCGTCACCGTCGATCGCCTGACGCGATGGTCCAAGCCGGGTTTGCTGTGCATCGGCGACGCGGCCCACGCCATGTCGCCGGTGGGTGGGGTGGGGATCAATCTCGCCGTTCAGGACGCTGTCGCCGCCGCCAACCTCCTGCACGACGCCTTCGCGCTCGACGCCGCTGCGCTGGATGAGCGCGCCCTGGCCGTCCAGCGTCGCCGCCTGCCGCCGACCCGGGCCATGCAGTCGCTGCAGCTGCTGATCCAGAACCGCCTGGTCAGCGCCGCGCTCAGCGGCAGGCCCCTGAAGCCGCCGGCGGTGATGAAGCTGTTCGAGCGCTTTCCGCGCCTGCGCCGCATCCCGGCCCGCGTGCTGGGCCTGGGCTTTCGCCTGGAGCGGGTGAGGTCGAAGAATGCCTTTCCCGGTTGACCAAGGGGCACGCTTGCGGAGCCTTGCCGCGCGCGTAACCTGAACTCTGATAAGTCGCCGGGACAGGCGTGCGTCAGGGAGTGGAACATGGTCGGCATCGCCGCCTGGGGCGCCTATGCGCCGCGCCTTCGCCTCAGCCGCAAGGCGGTGGTCGCCGCCAACGCCTGGATTGCGCCGGGCCTGGTCGGCAAGGCCAGGGGCGAACGCTCCATGGCCAACTGGGACGAGGACGCCCTGACCATGGCCGTCGAGGCCGCCCGCGACGCGCTTGGTCCGGAAGACGAGGGCCGGGCGGCCGTTGACGCGGCGATCTTCGCCTCGACGACCGCGCCCTTCGCCGACCGCCAAAACGCCGGGATCCTGGCCGCCGCCCTGACCCTGGAGTCCTCGATCGCCTCGGCCGACGTCACCGGCTCGCAGCGTTGCGGCCTCACGGCCCTGGGCCAGGCCCTGGACGCCGCCGCCGCCGGCAAGCGGGTGCTGGTCGCGGCCGGCGAGCATCGCCGGGCCCGCGCGGCCTCGCCCCAGGAACTGGACTTCGGCGACGCCGCCGCCGCTTTCGTCGTCTCGCCCGACGGCGCCGCGGCGACCTTCCTTGGCCGGGGCACGGTCACCGACGACTTCGTCGATCACTTCCGGGGCTCGGACGCGGAGTTCGACTATGCCTGGGAGGAGCGCTGGATCCGCGACGAGGGGATCGTCAAGCTGGTCCCGCCGGCCATTCACGCGGCGCTGGACGCGGCGGGCGTCTCGGCGGGCGAGGTGGACCATTTCTGCTTCCCGTCGGTCTTTCCCGGCATGGGCGCGACCCTGGCCAAGACCCTGGGCGTTCGCCCTGAAGCCGTCCGCGACACCCTGGCCGCCCAGCTGGGCGAGGCCGGCGCCGCCCACGGTCCGCTGCTGTTGGCCCATGCGCTTGAGCAGGCCAAGCCCGGTGAGATCATCCTCGTCGCGCAGTTCGGCCAGGGCGCGGAGGCGCTGGTGTTCCGCGCCGGCGACGGCGTCGGCAACGGCGCGCCGGCTCGCGGCGTGACCGGCGCGCTCGCCGACCGCCAGGAAGAGACCAACTACCTGAAGTTCCTCGTCTTCAACGACCTGGTCGAATGGGACAGGGGCATGCGGGCCGAGAAGGACAACAAGACGGCCCTGACCACGCTCTACCGCAATCGCGACCAGATCCTGGGCCTGGTCGGCGGCCGCTGCCGCGAGACCGGCGTCGTCCAGTTCCCCCGCACCCGCATCTCGGTGGCGCCTAATAACCCAGCCGTCGATACTCAGGAGCCGTACCGTTTCGCCGAGCGCCGCGCCCACGTGCTGACCTACTCGGCCGACTACCTGACCTTCTCGATGAGCCCGCCGAACCACTACGGCATGATCGTCTTCGAAGGCGGCGGGCGGATCATGCTCGACATCACCGACGTCGCGCCGGGCGAGGTCGAGACCGGCCTCCCGGTGAAGATGGTCTTCCGCATCAAGGACCGCGACGAGAAGCGCGGTTTTACCCGCTACTTCTGGAAGGCCGCGCCGGACCGGGCGGCGGTCGCGGCGACCTCGGCCCAGGCGGCGGAGTAGAGCTGTGTCAGAGCGCGCGCTTCACGTCGGTGGCGGCGAAATCCTCGCCCTTGAACAGCAGGGGCAGGTCGCGCGCCTTGGCCAGGGCGTAGGCGAAACAGTCGCCGAAGTTCAGGCCGTGGCGGCCGGAGCCATACTTGGCGAAGGCCTGCTCCGCGAGCGCCAACTGCGGCTCGTCGAACGGCTCCAGGCCGACGTCGAATTCGTCGATGAAGCGTCTGATGTTCTCGACCTCGGGCTCGCCCTTTCGCCGCAGGCAAACGACCTGCAGTTCGAGGCGGGTGGCGGTCGACATCAGAAGAGCGTCCGCGTCGGCGACGACCTTCATGAACGCGTCCGCCTCGGGCTCATCCCAGAGGATGGCCAGAACCGCGGACGTGTCGAGGACGATCACTTCGGCAGGCCGTCTTCGTCGTACAGCATCTCTTCCGGCGTCCGGGGATCTAGGATCGGGAGCGCGGCTGAACGCTTCTGCAGCTCGGCCATGAAAGCCAGCTTTTCCTCGCGTGTCTTGGGCTGCTGCGTGGACGGCATGCGATCGCGTTCGGCTCGCACGGCGTGGGCGAACACGTCGCTCAGGCTCACGCCCTTACGGTCCGCCAACTCCTGCGCCATGCGCAGCGTTTCCTCGTCGTGGATCACCATGCCCATGAGCGCGACGATACACCCGATCAATACGCCCGAGAAGGCGAGCTAAGGGAGACCCACGATGGCCAGCGGCATCCGCGACAAGGTCGCCATTCTCGGCATGGGCTGCAGCAAGTTCGGCGAGCGCTGGGACGCCGGGCCCGACGACCTGATGGTCGAGGCCTATGTCGAGGCGATGGCCGACGCGGGGATCGAGGCCAGCCAGCTCGATGCGGCTTGGTTCTCGACCCATATCGACGAGATCGGCGCGGGCAAGGGCGGCACGCCGCTGTCGATCGCGTTGCGCCTGCCCAACATCGCCGTCACCCGGGTGGAGAACTTCTGCGCTTCGGGCTCGGAGGCCTTTCGGGGGGCGGTCTACGCCGTGGCGGCCGGGGCGGCCGATATCGCTCTGGCGGTCGGGGTCGAGAAGCTGAAGGACACCGGCTATGGCGGCCTGCCTTTCGGCGCGCCGGGCACCTTGGCTCCGCAGGTGATGCCCAACGGCTCGGCCCCCGGCAACTTCGCCCAACTGGCCAGCGCCTATCGCGCCAAGCACGGGGTCTCGAAGGAGGATCTCAAGCGCGCCATCGCCCACGTCTCGGTCAAGAGCCACGCCAACGGCGCCAAGAACCCCAAGGCCCACCTGCGCAAGCCCATCACCGCCGAGCAGGCCCTGAACGCGCCGATCATCGCCGAGCCGCTGGGCCTGTTCGACTGCTGCGGCGTCTCGGACGGCGCGGCGGCGGCGATCGTCACCACGCCGGAGATCGCCCGCGCCCTGGGCAAGCACGACCTAGTCACCGTCAAGGCGCTGCAGCTGTCGGTCTCCAACGGCTACGAGAGCCAGTACAACGGCTGGGACGGCAGTCACTTCCACACCGCCCGCATCGCCGCCGGCAAGGCCTACAAGGAGGCCGGCATCGAGCGTCCGCGCGAGCAGATCTCGATGATGGAGGTGCACGACTGCTTCTCGGTGACCGAACTGGTCACGATGGAGGACCTGTTCATCTCGGCCGAGGGGCGGGGCTGGCGAGACGTGCTGGACGGCTTCTACGACGCCGACGGCGGGGTGCCGTGCCAGATCGACGGCGGCCTGAAATGCTTCGGCCATCCGATCGGCGCCTCGGGCCTGCGCATGCTCTACGAGATGTACCTGCAGCTTCAGGGACGGGCCGGCGAGCGCCAGCTGCGTGATCCCGTCATCGGCATGACCCACAACCTCGGCGGCGCGCCGGCCAGCAATGTCTGCTCGGTGGCCATCATCGGACGGGAAGGGGCGTAGTGCGCCGCCGCGCTCTGGTGTAGTCGAGGGGGCATGGCGGGACGCTTCAAGGGTTTCAAGCGCTGGATCTTCGCGGGATGCGTCCTCTTCCTGGGGCTCGTCCTGACGGCGGCCTTCTATTGGCGCTACGACATCCTGCGCACGACCCTAGACCCCAAGGTGCCGTTCCAGACCTACGACCCGCCGCCGGCGCCCAACTACGCCGATCCGGCCGCCTGGGCGCTGCTGCCGAGAGGCGCGACCGGCATGGACCGCGCCGCCGACGTCTTCTTCGTGCACCCCACCACCTTCGACGGCGGGCGCGACTGGAACGCGCCCTACGACCAGCCCAAGGCCAGCCGTTATCTGAACCGCGTGGTCCTGCCCAACTACGCCGCGCCGTTCGCGCGGGTGGGACGGATCTTCGCGCCGCACTACCGGCAGGCCAGCCTCTACACCTTCCTGACGCTGCGCGACGACGCCCGCGAGGCCCGCCGCTTCGCCTATGGCGACGTGCGCGACGCCTATCGGGCCTGGCGCGACCGCTACGACAAGGGCCGGCCGCTGGTGATTGTCGGGGTGGAGCAGGGCGGGAGCCTCGCCGCCCGCCTGGTCGCCGAGGAGATCGCGCCCGACCCGGTGATGAAGGCCCGCCTGGCGGGGGTCTATCTGATCGAGACCGCCGTGCCCGCCGATGAATACGTCTCGACCTCGCCGGTCCCGGCCTGCGTGCGCCGCGACGAGGCCGGCTGCGCGGTGGCCTGGGCCTCGCTGACCGACGGCGACTTCCAGAAGGCCCAGGAGCTGCTCGGCCGCTCCCTGACCTGGATCGGCGGCGACCAGCTGGAAAACCTCAACGGCCGCCAGCCGCTGTGCGTCAATCCGCTGCTGGGCGCGCGCACCGACGAGCGCGCCCCGGCTCGCCTGAACCTCGGCGCGGTCAACGCCACGGGCCTCGAATGGGGCGCGCGCCCGGCCTTCCTCAAGCGCCAGGTCTGGGCCCAATGCGAGAACGGCCTGCTGCACACCGGCCGCCCCAAGTCGCCGTCCCTGCGCGACACCGGCTCGTGGACCGATCGCCGCAAGGTCGACGGCTACAACCTGTTCTGGGCGGACATCGAGGCGGATGCAGCGGCGCGGGTGGCGGCGCTGGATAAGCGGCCGAAGGGCTGAGATCTTCTGTTCGGAGGCCGGATAGGGACGTTCAGATTCTGAACCGCCGTCCGTTCCTTCATCCCGTAAAATCCCCGCGAAAGCGGGGACCCAGGCTTTTTCTGAAACGCGCGGCGCTCGACGATAAAACACCTGGGTCCCCGCTTTCGCGGGGATTTTACGGTTTGGGGAACGGACGGGGACGAGCCCGCCGTTATGCGCCTACCCCGCGTCGTTGATCCCCGACGCCGGTTTCCAGTCGAACAGCGCCTGCAGCGTGCGCACCGCCTCGCCGCGCGGCGAGGTCAGGCCGGGGTCGCGCGCCAGGATCAGGCGGGCGTCGTCGGCGGCGACGGCGATCAGGTCGCGGTGGGCGACTGGGTCGGCCAGGCGATAGGCGGGGAAGCCGCTCTGCTTGAGGCCCAGCGGGTCGCCGCCGCCGCGCAGTTCCAGGTCTTTCTCGGCGATCTCGAAGCCGTCGTCGGAGCGGCGCAGGATGTCGAGCCGCTGCTGGGCCACCTCCGACAGCGGCGGGTCGTAGAGCAGCACGCAGGAGCTTTCGCGCATGCCCCGGCCCACGCGCCCGCGAAGCTGGTGAAGCTGCGCCAGGCCGAAGCGGTCGGCGTGTTCGATGACCATGATGCTGGCGTTGGGCACGTTGACGCCGACTTCGACCACGGTGGTGGCGACCAGCACCCCGACCTCGCCGTCGACGAAGGCCTGCATCACCGCATCCTTCTCGGCCGCGGGCATCTGGCCGTGCACGAGGCCCACGCGCGAACCGAGAATCTTCTTGAGGTCCGCCGCGCGATCCTCGGCCGCCCGCAGGTCGACCTTCTCGGACTCCGAGACCAGCGGGCAGATCCAGAAGGCCTGGGCGCCGCCCTCGATGGCGACCCGCAGGCGATCGACGATCTCGGGCACGCGCGGTGTCGGCGCGGCGCGGGTGGCGACTGGCGTGCGGCCCGGGGGCTTTTCGTCGATGCGCGAGACGTCGAGGTCGCCGAAGACGGTCAGTTCCAGCGTCCGGGGGATGGGCGTGGCCGACATGGCCAGCAGGTGGACGCCGTCACCCTTCTCCTGCAAGCGCCGGCGCTCGTTGACGCCGAAGCGGTGCTGCTCGTCAATGATGGTCAGGGCGAGCGACTTGAAGGCCACGTCGTCCTGGAAGAGGGCGTGGGTGCCTACAGCCACGGCGGCCGAGCCATCCGCCAGCTTCTGGAGCTTGGCCGCGCGGGCGGCGCCCTTGTCGCGTCCGGTCAGCAGCACGACGGCCAGGCCTTGTGCCTCGAGCGGCGGAGCCAGGGTCTCGTAGTGCTGGCGGGCCAGGATCTCGGTCGGGGCCATCAGGGCCGACTGGAAGCCCGCGCCGGCCGCGTCGGCCATGGCCAGCATGGCCACCACCGTCTTGCCCGAGCCGACGTCGCCTTGCAGCAGCCGGCTCATCCGCTCGCCATGGGCCAGGTCGCCGCGCACTTCCGACAGCGCCCGCACCTGGGCGCCGGTCAGGCGGAAGGGCAGGGCCTTTTCCGCCGCCTCGGCCAGGTCGCCGGAGAGGATGCGCGGCCCCAGCTGGGCGCGCTTGCCGGCCTTGCGCTGGGCCAGGGCCAGCTGGTGGGCCAGCAGTTCGTCATAGGCCAGGCGCCGCCGCGCGCGCGACAGCGGCGAGAGGTCGGCCTCGCTTTCGGGGCCGTGCAGCCGCTCGAAGGCCTCGCGCCAGGGCGGCAGGTCCTCGCGCTCCAGCCAGGCGGGATCCTGCCACTCGGGCAGCTGCGGCGCGCGCGACAGGGCCTCCAGGGCGAACTTGCGGAAGGTGCGCGAGGGCAGGCCGGCCGTGGCGGGGTAGACCGGCTCCACGGGCGGGATCTCATCGACCCGCTCGGCCTCGAGCATGTAGTCGGGATGGGCGACCTGGATCTCCGAGCCGTAGCGCTCGACCTTGCCGCTGACCGCCCGCCGCGCGCCGACCGGATGCTGGCGCTCCAGGTGCGGGCCGTGGCCCTTGAACCAGGTCAGGGTGACGAAGCCGGTGTCGTCCCAGCCCCGGATCCGCCAGGGCTGGCCCGAGCGCTGCGGCGGCAGGTGGGCGTCGATGGTGACGACGAAAGTCGCCACCTGGCCGTCCTGGGCCTGGACGGCCGTGGTCGGGGTGCGGCGGATCAGGGCCTGGGGCAGGCTGAACAGCACGTCGCGCACCAGCGACCCGGCCAGCCTCTCGACCAGGGGCGCGACGCGAGGCCCCACCCCCTTCAGGGTCGAGATCGCGGCGTACAGCGGAAAGAGCGACTCGGGACGCATCGGCGGCAGGATAGCCAAGCCGCGCTGTTCCCGTCCCGTTCGCCTTGCGTGAATTTGTGGATCGGCTCGACTGGCGGCCTCATTCCACCGAGAGTCGTGCATGCCCTTCGCCACCCATCGCGGCCAGAAGATCCGCTACACGGTCGAGGGCCAGGGGCCGCTCGTGGTGCTGCAGCACGGGCTGTTCATGGACGCCGACAGCTGGCGGGCCAATAGCTTCGTCGCTGCCCTGGCGAGGCGCTTCACGGTGGCCTGCATCGACTCCCTGGGCCATGGCCTCAGCGACAAGCCGTCTGATCCCTCGCTCTACGGCCAGGAACAGCGGGCCGGCGACATAGTCGCCGTGCTCGACGCCCTGGACGCGGAGAAGGCCCATCTGGTCGGCTATTCGATGGGCGCGTGGATGGCGGTGGGCGTGGCAAAGCATCATCCCGGGCGCCTGGCCTCGCTGACCGTCGGCGGCTGGGACCTGGTCAATGGCGTGCCGAAGGGACCGGCCGGGCCGATCCGCTTCGATATCTTCTGGAGCTTCTCCCAGCAGGTCGCCCCGGCCCTGGTGGCCTGGGTCACGCCGGAGATCGTGCCGGCCATGCAGGCCTGCTTCGAGGCGCTGGGTCAATTGGACGGCGCGCCCGAGGCGGTGCTCGGGGCGGGCGTTCCGGTGCTGCTGTGGGACGGGATCGCCGATCCCTATCACGGGCCGTCCCAGGCCTTCGCGGCTGGGAACGGCCTGCCGTTCCTGTCGACGGCCGGCGATCACCTGGGGGCGATCATCACGCCGGCCTCTGACGTGGTCGAGCGGCTCGGCGAGTTCTTCGCCGAGGCTCGATACTAGTCTTTAGGCGTTTCGGGGGACGGTTCGGGGTTGCCGACCGGCGACAGCGCCGCCAGCAGATCGGCCAGTTCGTCGGCGCGGGCGGCGCCCGAGACGTTCAGGCGCACATAGAGATATTCGGCCGCGTGCTTCTCGGCGGCTTCGGAAAAGCCGCGCGTGGAGTCATGCAGATTGTTGGCTTCACCAGCGAACACCACGTCGCCTTCGGCGTTGAGATACAGGTAATTGCCAGCGATCGTGGTCCGCGGGTCGCGATCCTCGGCCAGCTTGTAGCGATATACGGCGCCGGAGGCGCCTTTCAGGTCGATATAGGGTTTCACGAATCCTCGCCTCTAGACACACGGCGTAGCCCGGAGGCGTGCCGGGCGCCAGAGGCCAAATTATGGCTGCAAGCTTCGCAATTTACTGAGAAACCTTTGGGTACGTTCCTGACGGGGTGAAGCGAAAAGCTCCGCCGACGGTCCCGCTTCGAGAATGCGGCCCTCATCCATGAAGATCGTGCGGTCGGCGACCTCGCGCGCGAACTCCATCTGGTGGGTGACGATGACCATGGTTCGCTTCTCGGCGGCGAGGTCTCGGATCACCGCCAGCACCTCGCCGACCAGCTCCGGATCGAGGGCCGAGGTCGGCTCGTCGAACAGGATGACCTTGGGGTCCATGGCCAGGGCCCGGGCGATGGCGCAGCGCTGCTGCTGGCCGCCGGAGAGGGCGCGGGGATAGGCGTCGGCGCGATGGGCTAGGCCGACCTTGGTCAGCAGGGCCAGCGCCTTCTCCCTGGCCTTGGCGGGCGGATCGCCGCGCACGGCGATCGGCGCCTCGGCGACGTTCTGCGCCGCCGTCCGGTGCGGGAAGAGGTTGAAGCTCTGGAACACGAAGCCGACCCGGCCCTTCAGCGCCCGGGCCAGCGGGACCTTGCCGCCGGCCGCGACGCCGGCGATCGAAAGCGTTCCGCCATCCAGCGCCTCAAGTCCGGCCAGGCACCGCAGCAGGGTGCTCTTGCCCGAGCCGCTGGGGCCGATGACAGCCACCACCTCGCCGGGCGCGACGTCCAGGTCGACGCCGTCCAGCACCGTGGTGTCGCCGAACCGCTTGACGAGGCCCTGGGCCAGGATGGCGCTCATCGGCGGGCCTCCGCGCGGCGTTCCAGCCAGCCCTGGCCCAAGGCGAGCAGGCTGGAGACGATCCAGTAGATGGCCGCGGCGCTGAGATACATGGCGAAGATCTCGTAGGTGCGGGCGGTGATCAGCTGGGCCTGGCGGAATAGTTCGGGCACCTGGATGGTGGCGGCCAGTGAGGTGTCCTTGACCAGGCTGATGAAGCTGTTGGACAGCGGGGCCACGGCCGTGCGGGCCGCCTGGGGCAGGATGATGCGGCGCATGGCCTGGCCTCGGGTCAGGCCCAGCACCGCGGCGGCCTCCCACTGGCCCTTGTCGACGGCGGCGATGGCGCTGCGCAGGATCTCGCCGGCATAGGCGGCGACGTTCAGCGAGAAGCCGATGCCGGCCGCGACCAGCGGCGGCAGCTCCAGGCCTAGCTGCGGCAGGCCGTAATAGATCAGGAACAGCTGCACCAGCAGCGGCGTGCCCCGAAAGGCCGAGACATAGATGGCGGCCGGCCAGCGCAGCAGCGGCGTGCGCGACAGCCGCATCAGGGCCAGGCCGAAGCCGAGCACCAGGCCCAGGCCCATGCCGATCAGGCTGAGCGCCACGGTGTAGACCGCGCCCTTCAGCAGCAGCGGGGCCGACTGGGCGATGAGCTCGGCGGCGGTCATCGGCTAGAGCGTCACGTCCTGGGCGAACCATTTCTGCGAGATGGCGGCCAGGCGGCCGTCGGCGCGCAGGGCGTCGATGGCCTGGTCGATCAGCACCTTCAGGGCCGGATCGCGCTTCATGACAACGCCCTGGCTCTGCGGGGCGAAGGGCGGGCCGGCGGCCACGAGGTCGGGCGCGGTCTTCAGGAAGTCGGCGGCGACCAGGCGGTCGTTCAGCACCGCGTCGATGCGGCCGGCCCTCAGGTCCTGGTACTTGGTGGGGTCGTCGTCATAGGTGCGGATTTCCGCCTTGGGCTGGTTGTCGCGCAGCCATTGCTCGTAGTGGGTGCCCAGGCCCACGCCGACCTTTTTGCCCGCCAGGTCGGCGGGGCCGACGATGCCGCCCTTGCCCTTGGGCGTGATGATCAGGATGCCCGAGACCGTGTAAGGCTTGGAGAAGTCGTACTTGGCCTCGCGCTCGGGCGTGATGGTGATCTGGTTGATGACGACGTCGGTGCGGCCCGACTCGAGCGCGCCCAGCAGGCCGGCGAACGGCGCGGCGACGAACTCCGGTTTCACCTTCATCTGCTCGGCCAGGGCCCTGGCGAAGTCGACGTCGAAGCCGGTCAGCTGGCCGTCGGCGCCCTGGAAGTTGAACGGCGGGTAGGTGCCTTCCAGGCCGATGCGGAGGGTCTTGGTGGCCTCGACACGGGCCGCGCCGCTCTGGCCCGCGCCGGCCTCCTTGCCGCCGCAACCGGCCAAGGTGAGGGCGCTTCCGGCGCCCAGGCCCAGCAGGACGTCACGACGGGCAAGGAATCGCATGGCGGGCCTCGAAGCAAAGGTCATCGGTGCAGTTCTATACCGAGCCTTGGCCGCCGCCAGGGGGAAGACGCTTGTGTGACCGTCCGTGCGCGACCTGACGGCGATTTAACCTGACGTGGAGCATCGGCTCTGGCTTGCTGCCGCCAGTCGGCTTTTCGGGGGAGACGAATGGCGCAGAACTTTGATCCGATCGCGGCGACCGCCGCCTATCTGGCGCAGTTGCCGCCGGCGGCCCACGCCAAGGCGACCGCCTACACCCAAGGCGGCCACTGGCTGCTGCTGTGGGGCGCTCTGGTCGCCGTGCTGGTCTCGTTCCTGATCGTGCGCAGCGGCCTGCTGACCGGGCTGCGGCGCAAGGTCGAGGGGCGGCGCACGCGGCCGATCCTGGCCAGTTTCGTGGTCGGGGTCGTCTATCTGGTCGTCGACAGCGTGCTGTCGCTGCCGTGGGCGGTCTACAGTCAGTGGTGGCGGCAGAAGCAGTACGGCCTGACCAGCCAGGCCTTCAGCGGCTGGCTGATCGAGGGGACGATCTCGCTGGCCATTACCGCGGTGATTGGCGGCCTGTTCTTCACGCTGCTCTACGCCCTGATCCGCAAGGCGCCGCGCACCTGGTGGGTGTGGAGCGGCGGCCTGACGGCGGTATTCATCGCCGCCAGCCTTCTGCTGGCCCCGCTCTACATCGAACCGATCTTCAATCACTATACGCCGGCGCCGGCTGGTCCGGTGCGCGATGAGGTCGTGGCCATGGCCAAGACCGTCGGCGTGCCGTCCGACAAGATTTTCGTCTACGATGGCTCCAGGCAGTCCAACGCCTACACCGCCAACGTCTCGGGCCTGTTCGGCTCGGCCCGCGTCGCCATGAGCGACACCATGTTCAAGAAGGGCGCGGATATCGCCGAGGTGCGCGGCGTGGTCGGCCACGAGATGGGCCACTACGCCCACCAGCATTCGATCTGGATCGCCGGGGTGATGAGCCTGCTGGCGATCGCCGCCTTCTTCCTGGTCGATCGCCTGTTCGCCCCGGCCGCGCGCCTGCTGGGCGCCGACCAGGTCAAGGGCGTGGCCGATCCGGCCGGCCTGCCGGTGCTGAGCGCCGTGCTGACGGTGCTGTTCCTGCTGGCCACGCCGGTGACCAGCAGCCTGATCCGCATCGCCGAAAGCGACGCCGACCGCTTCAGCCTGGTGCATTTCAACGAGCCGGACGGCCTGGCCAAGGCCCTGGTCAAGACCATCGAGTACCGCGCCGCCACGCCGGGTCGGCTGGAGGAGATCATCTTCTACGACCACCCCGCCGTCGGCCGCCGCATCCAGCGGGCGATGGACTGGAAGGCGGCGCATCCGAAGCCGGAAGATGCTTCCCACTGATCGCTTCGCGGCCGTGCGCGTTCATCCGCCAAGGAGGACGTTCATGGCCGCACCGATCGTCAGCGAGATCACCGTCGAGGCCCTGCCGGCCGAAGCCTTCGCCCGCTTCGTCGGCGACATGGGGCGCTGGTGGCCGATGGCCTACAGCCGCAGCGGCGCGCGCTTCGCGGCCGTGCATGTCGAGCCGGTGGCCGGCGGGCGCTGGTTCGAGGTCGACAAGGAAGGCGGGGAAAGCCCGTGGGGCGATGTGCGGGCCTACGATCCCGGCCACCGCCTGATCGTCGGCTTCAACGTCGCGCCCGATCGCGGCGTCGAGCCGCTGGAGCGCCAGAGCGAGATCGAGTTCCGGTTCGAGCCGTCGGGCGAGGGGACGCGGATCGTCGTTGAGCACCGCGACCTGGATCGTCACGGCGAGGGCGCGCAGGCCATCCGCCAGGGGATGGCCTCCGACCATGGCTGGCCGCTGATCCTGGCCAGCTTCGCCCGCGAGCTCAAATACCCGCGGGCAGCTCCGCTCAGCGCTTCCTGACGAACACCGTGCCGGCCGAATAGCCGGCGCCGAAGCTGCAGATCAGGCCCGTGTCGCCGGCGGCGAAGTCGTCGTTGGCGGTGTGGAAGGCGATGATCGAGCCGGCCGAGGAGGTGTTGGCGTACTCGTCGAGGATGATGACGTTCTCGCCGGCCTCGGGATCGCGGCCCAGCACCTTGCGGGCGATCAGGTCGTTCATGTTGATGTTGGCCTGGTGCAGCCAGAGGCGCTTGAGGGCCGTGGCGTCCAGGCCGATGTCGCCGGCGTGCTCGACGATCATCTCGCTGACCATCGGCACCACCTCGCGGAACACCTTGCGGCCTTCCTGCACGAACAGCTTGTCGCGAGCGCCGACGCCTTCCGGGGCGGCGTTGTTGAGGAAGCCGAAGTTGTTGCGGATGTTGTTGGAGAACTGGGTCTTCAGGCGCGTGCCCAGGATCTCCCAGCCCCCCGTAGCCTGCGAGGCCTCTTCGATGATCACGGCCGTGGCCACGTCGCCGAAGATGAAGTGGCTGTCGCGGTCCTTGAAGTTCAGGTGGCCCGAGCAGATCTCGGGATTGACCATCAGCACGGCCTTGGCGCTGCCGGTGGCGATGAAGTCGGCGGCGGTCTTGATGCCGAAGGTGGCCGACGAGCAGGCGACGTTCATGTCGAAGGCGAAGCCCTCAATGCCCAGGGCCTGCTGCACCTCGATGGCCATGGCCGGATAGGCGCGCTGCATGTTCGAGGCCGCGCAGATCACCGCGCCGATCTCCGACACGGGTTTGCCCCAGGCGGCGATCGCCTGCTCGGCGGCCTTCACCGCCATCTCGGCCAGGATCGAGATCTGGTCGTTCGGGCGCTCGGGCAGGACCGGCCGCATGACTTCGGGATCGACGATGCCGTCCTTGTTCATCACGAAGCGCGACTTGATGCCCGAGGCCTTCTCGATGAATTCGGGCGAGGAGGGGGCCAGGGCCGTCACTTCGCCGGCTTCGATGGCCTGGGCGTTGGCGGCGTTGAAGCGCTCGACATAGGCGTTGAAGGCGTCGACCAGTTCGGTGTTCGAGATGCTGAACGGCGGGGTGAAGAGTCCCGTGGCGGCGATGACGGCTTGATGCAAGGCGACTGTCCCGATGGCCGGCGCGCGACATGGGCGCGCCGATCTGATCACTGTTTGGTCGGGATCAATAGCACGCCCCGCGCCCGCGTCACCTGCTAGCGACCGTGTCCCGGGCGCATCGCCCGCGGCTATTCGCCCTGCCGTCGGGGAACTTTCGGGGGGCGGCCACAATCCCCGGTGCAAATGTCGAAAACGACACGCAATGGCCTCAAACAAGTCCGCGGACGGTCAAATACGGGCCGCGTTGGCCCCATACCCAGAGGAGGCTGAGGGAGCACAAGAAATCCCAGTACCATGGAGTAAAAAAATGAAGGTTCTCATGTCTGCGGCCCTGGCCGCCGCGTCGGTCGCTGCTGTTCCGGTTCTGGCCCATGCTCAATCGAGCTCGCCGGAGATCTACGGCAACCTCGGTTACAACAGCTCGCGCGCGGAAGGCGCCGACACCGGCGCCGTGCAAGGCCGCCTGGGCGCGAAGCTGACCCCGCACTTCGGTGTCGAGGGCGAACTGTCCGGCGGCGTGAAGGACGACAACATCGACCGCGCCGGCGTCCGCTCCAGCCTCGAGCAGACCCACTCGGCCGCCGTCTATGGCGTCGGCTTCCTGCCGGTGACCCCGAACATCGACCTGATCGGCCGCGTCGGCTACGGCAACACCCAGTTCAAGCAGACCACGGCCGGCGTGCAGAGCAAGTACGACGCCGACAGCGTCAACTACGGCGTGGGCGCGCAGTACAAGTTCGACGACAAGAACGGCGTGCGCGTCGACTACACGCGCCAGCAGTTCCGCGACAACGACGCCGACGACGCCAATGTCGTCTCGGTCGGCTACGCCCGGAAGTTCTAAGCTCCAGGCCTGAAATGAAGAAAGGCGCGTCGTCCTCGCGGGCGGCGCGCCTTTTCGTGTCCAGCTTCCGAGCGCGCGGTCAGACCACGGGCGGAGCCTGTTCGGCCGTCTGGTAGTGATAGTGGTGGTGAACGGTCCCGGGACCGCTGAAGCCGTCGCGCCCCTTCGGGTCCGGCCCGTAGCGGTTCGGACCGGGCGTGCCGTCGAGCAGGTCGAAGATGAAGACCACGAAGCCGCCGAACGGGATGAAGCCCAGCAGCAGCCAGAAGCCCGACTTGTCGCTGTCGTGCAGGCGGCGCACGCTGACGGCCAGGGTCGGGACGAGCAGGCCCAGGGTGACGACGCCGAAGACCGCGAAGAACAGCGTCGCGAAGACACCGGCGGCCGCAGTGTTCCGATCGGCCAGATTGCTCGAATAGATGCCGGAGGCCGATGCGACGATGACGGTCGCGATGGTCAGCGCCGTGTACAGAAGAAAGCGGAACAGGAAGAACAGCCAGTATTCCGACCGGGTCGCCCGACCTTCGAAGTCGGCGTATTTGCGCAAGGGCTCCAGCATCAGCATCGAAACGGTCCAGGATTCGCGCGAAACGCGCATGTGGCTGTTTCGTCAAGTCTAGGAGGTTTGAAGCCTCGCCGTAAAGCGGCCTTCGGCGGCAAGACTTGACCGGCCGGGCGCTCCGTCGGAACGTTCTTGGAAAACAAGAGCATGGGGGGAGGACCTTGAGCGTCTTCATGGTCATTCAGCTGGCCGGTTCGGCTGTGGCCGTCGCCGCCGTGGTGGCGCTGGCCGCCTGGGCGCGACTCGCCCGGCCGACTCCGCCGCTCGACGTCGACGCGGCCATGCGTCTGCTGGCCGAGGAGTTTCCGGATCACCGCATCGACAGCGTCTGGCTGGCCGGCGACGGCGCCGGCCTGGTCGCCCGATCGGGCGCCGAGGCGCTGGTGCTGTGGCGGCGCGGCGACGGCTATGTCGCCCGCAGCGCGCCCTGGGCCGGGGTCGTCGCCAGCGGGGCCACGGACGGCCGGATCAGGCTGCCCGGCGTCGACGGCGCGCCGCGCCTCGTCCTGGGCGATCGGCCATGGCCGCCGGTGGAGACGGCCGCGTGAAGCCGGCCTTCGATCCCGTCCAGCTGGCCATTCCGTTCTTCGTGGTCGCCATCGTGCTGGAGGTGCTGCTGGCCCGATTCGGCAAGGCCAAGGCCAATTACGAGCCGCGCGATGCGGCCACCTCGCTGATGATGGGCCTGGGCAACAGCATCGTCGGCCTGCTGACCGGCGGCGCGGTCTTCGCCGCCAGCGTCTGGGTGTACCAGCACCGGATCTTCACGATCCCGATGAGCGCCGTCTGGGCCTGGGTCGTGCTCTTCTTCGCCGAGGACCTGACCTATTACTGGTTCCATCGCCTCAGCCACGAGCGGCGGTTCTGGTGGGCCAGCCACGTCAACCACCACAGCTCGACGCACTACAACCTGACCACGGCTTTGCGCCAGACCTGGACCGGCGGGGTGGCCGGCACCTGGCTGCTATGGCTGCCGCTGTCGTTTCTGGGCTTCCCGCCGGCCATGGTGGCGATCCAGAAGGGGATCAGCCTCGTCTACCAGTTCTGGATCCACACCGAGGCGGTGCGCCGCATGCCGGTCTGGTTCGAGGTGGTGTTCAACACGCCCTCGCACCACCGGGTGCACCACGCCCGCAACCCGCGCTATCTGGACGCCAACTACGCCGGAATCCTGATCATCTGGGACCGGATGTTCGGCACCTTCATCCCCGAGGACGACACAGAGCCGTGCCGGTACGGGATCGTGCGGAACCTGCCCAACTTCAACCTCTTCACCAACGTCTTCCACGAGTGGATCGGCATCGGGAAGGACCTGGCGGGGTCTAGGTCGCCGAGGGAAGTGGCGGGCTATCTCTTTGGCCCGCCGGGCTGGAGCCCGGATGGCTCGCGCGAGACCTCGCATACGCTGAAGGCCCGGTGGCGGGCGCGGGAGGCTCTGAAATCCCCTCTCTCAGAGGGAGAGGAAGGAAAGGGCGGCGGCTGAACCCCATCCGTAAAATCCCCGCGAAAGCGGGGACCCAGGTGTTTTATCGTCGAGCGCCGAGCGTTTCAGAAAAAGCCTGGGCCCCCGCTTTCGCGGGGGTTTTACGGGTTTTGGAGTTCGCTCACTGAGCCGGAGCGGCCTTCGCCAGCTCCACCGCATAGACCTGCTGGCCGCCGTGCATGTTGGAGCGGAACACCAGCCACTTGCCGTCGGGCGTGAAGTTGACGTTCGGCTCCAGGCGGTAGTCGTGGCCGCTCATGTTCACCAGGCGCTCGGCGTCGATGACGCCCGGGCGGATCAGGTGCTCGGAGTCGGGGGCGTGGATGCCGGCGACGTCCGGGATGCCGCGCGGATGCATCAGGTACAGCCACTTTCCGTCCGGCGCATGGGCGACCATCTCGCTGTCGCCGCCGTCGCCGGCGAACAGCTTGCCGTCCGGGCTGGAGTTGAAGTGCACCGACCAGGCGTTGCGCTCGACATGGAACTGGCTGCGCTTGCCGGTGGCGATGTCGTAGCCGGCCACCCAGAAGTCCTCGCCGCGCGGGGTCTGCAGGTCGTACCAGACGGTCTTGCCGTCGGCGCTGAACCATTCGTGCCCGGCGATCTCCATGTTCATGGTCCGGGTGTGGATCTTCACCGGCTTGGCGTTCGCCTGGTCGGTGCGCAGCAGCCACAGGCGGTCGACCTTGTGCCAGGGACCCTCGTGGCAGAACATCAGGAGGTTCGGGTCGGTCGGCGAGAACTGCAGGTGGTTCAGCCAGTCGGTCGCCGCGTGCACCACGCGCTTCTGGCCGGTGCGCAGGTCGATAACGAACATCTCCATCGGCGTCTTCGAGTCGAGCCGCTCGTTCAGCCGCACCTCCTTGGCCTCGGCGAAGGGCAGGGGCTTGCCGTCCGGGCCGTTGGCGGCGTAGGCGGCCTGGTCGAAGCGGGTGTCGCGCTTGAGCATGCCGTCGGGGCGGGTCTCGATCTTCGGATCGCTGACCACCACGCCGCCCAGCAGGGTCTCGTCGGCGTTGATGGTCTGGATGTCGCCGCGATCGAACGTGGCGACGACGCGGACCTTTTTGCTGTCGATGTCGACGGCCTTGACCACGCGGGTCTCGCCTTCGGTGACGATGAAATAGGCCGAGCGCGTCTTGCGGCCGACGAACAGGAACTTGCCGTTCTCCTCGACTAGCGGCGCCAGCTTGCGGGTGGCGAGATCCACCGTGCTGAGCCCCTTGGGCGTGGAGATCACCAGCTTGTCGCCCTGGGGCGTGTAGCCGTTGAAGTTGAAATAGAGGCTGCTCGACCCCGGCTCGTCCGACAGGCGCACGACGCGGTGGCCGGTGTCCTTGTCGATCCACTCGCGCGGCGCTTCGGCCGCTTGGGCCAGCGCGGAGGGCGCGAAGGCGGGCAGGGCGATGGCGAACGCGGTCGCCAAGCCGATCAGGGCGTTCTTCACGGCTTCACCTTCACGATGGCGATGTCCGGACGGTCCGGGTTCCTCATGCCGTTGCCCAGGAAGAAGCTGGTGTGCGGCGGCTGGTTGTAGGCGGTGTTCTGCCAGGCGATCCCGGCGCGATAGACCGGATCGTGCATCAGGGTGACCAGACGGCGGTCGGTCGGATAGGGCGTGACGTAGATCCGCAGGAAGGTGTTGTCCTCCGAGCGCAGGATCAGCTCCTCGCGCCAGTCGCCCAGGATGTCGGCCGACAAGGTCGGCGTGGCCTTGGTGCCGTTGTTCGACAGCATGCCCTCGGCGGTGAACAGCACCTTGGCCTGGCCCGTGGTCCAGTCCCACTTGGAGATCTGGTTCTTGTCGAGCAGTTCGCGCAGCTCATCGCCGTCCCACCAGATGCCGAAATTGGTCTGGCGCGGGTGCTTCACGCCTTCGATCGGCTTGCCCTTCACGGTGTAGAGCGTGTCGGAATTGCTGGCCCAGACCTCGGCGCCGGGGAAGCGCGGGTCGATGTCGAAGGCCACGCCCCGGCCGGTGTCGCTTTGCGTCGGCGTGGTCCACAGCACTTCGCCGGTTTTGGCGTCGACCATGGCCGAGCCGATGCCGCCGTTCATCTTCGGGCTCTCGTTGACGCCGAAGCGCTCCAGGCCCGGACGGGTCGGATCCAGGTCGCCCAGGTGCAGGGTGTCGCCGTGATAGAGCTTGGCGGTCCACAGCGGCTTGCCGTCGTCGTCGATCGCCATCGAGCCGTAGACGACCTCGTCGCGGCCGTCGCCGTCGACATCGGCCACCGCCAGCTGGTGGTTGCCTTGGCCGCCGAAGCCTTCCGGCACGCCGGGGGCGGCGCTGTCGAACACCCAGCGCTGGACGATCTTGCCATCGCGGAAGTCCCAGGCGCTGACCGTGGTGCGGGCGTAGTAGCCGCGGCCCATGACGATGCTGGGCCGCTGGCCGTCGAGATAGGCGGTGCCTGCCAGGAAGCGGTCGGAGCGGTTGGCGTAGCCGTCGCCCCAGAGCTTGGTCATCTGCTCGGCGGTCGGCTGGTCGGTGGTCGGGTCGCGCGGGGCGGCGAACCGGACCGAATCGAGCGCCGCGCCCGTGCGGCCGTCGAACACGGTCAGGAACTCGGGACCCTTGAGGATGCGCCCGGTGAGCTTGGCAACCTTCGTGCCGTCGGGCTTGATCTCGGCGCCGGTCTTGTCGTTGGTCGGCCGCTCCTCGGGGCCTTCGCGCCAGTCGGCCTTCGGGTCGCCCAGCACCTTGCCGGTCCCGTCCACCGTGCCGTCGGAGGTGCGCACGGCGATCTCGGCCCGGCCGTCGCCGTCATAGTCGAAGACCTGGAACTGGGTGTAGTGCGCGCCAGCGCGGATGTTGCGGCCAAGATCGATGCGCCACAGGCGCTTGCCGTCCAAGGTGTAGGCGTCCAGCAGCACAGGGCCGGTGTAGCCGGCGAAGGCGTTGTCCTTGGAGTTGGTCGGGTCCCACTTGAGGACGATCTCGTAGCGGCCGTCGCCGTCGAGGTCGCCGACCGAGGCGTCGTTGGCGGTGTACTCGTAGGCCTGACCGTCCGGCGTGACGCCGCCGGGCGGTTTTTGCAGCGGGATGGTCAGAAAGCCGTCCTTCAGGGCGGCGGTCTCGCCGGCCAGGGCGACTTCCTTGCCCTTGATCACGGTCTTGAGGCTGTAGCGCGAGCCCGCGACGCCGCTCTTGTCGACGAAGTTGGTGGCGAAGGCGAGCGGCTTGGCGTTCAGCTTCTTGCCGTCGCGATAGAGGTTGAAGGCCAGGCCCAGGGCGTCGTCGCCGCTGAGCCGCCAGGACACCAGCACGCCGCCGTCGATGGCGGGGGCGGCGACCAGGCCGCGGTCGAGGCGTTCGGCCTGTCGGGGCGCGGCGAGGACGGGAAGCGCCAGCAGCGAGGCGGCGGAGGCCAGCATGGCGGCCTTGCGGAAGCAACGAGGCATGGATTTCCCCCCAAGGGACCTTGAACTTTGTTGCCGCGATCTTCGCACGGCGGCCAAAAGGCGCAACACATTTCCCATAAATTGCGTCGTGACTTCACATTGTGAAACTTGATTCGAGCCGGTTGAGCGGCCCGCCGATTTCGCTTCTCGGTTTCGAAGCGGGGAGGCAGGGTGGCGGCGAGACAGATTTTCTGCGGGGTTCGCTCGCTAAATCTCAATTGACCCCACAGACGTGGTGGGGATTTAAGCGGTCCAGCTTGACGCTGCGCCGGCGCCGGGAGGATGGCTGGCGCATTCTTACTTTCCAAGGCCTTCGGCCGCAGACGGATCCAGGACGACGATCAGACGATGACCGCCGATTCCCCCGCCGCGCAACGCCCCGTCGCGGCGCGCCGTCCCTTGTTCCGCCGCCGTTCGGCCATTCCCGGTTTCGGACTGACCCTGGGCGTGACCCTGTCGGTCCTGTCGCTGATCGTGCTGATTCCGCTGTCGGCCGTGGCCCTGAAGGCCGCCGAGCTGTCGCCGAGCGAGTTCCTGGCCGCGGCCTTCTCGCAGCGGGCGCTCGCCGCCTATCGCCTGACCTTCGGCGCGGCCCTGGTGGCCGCCATCGTCAATGGCGTGTTCGGCGTGCTGACCGCCTGGGCGATGGTGCGCTACGAGTTCCCCGGCAAGACCGTGCTCAACGCCCTGGTCGACCTGCCGTTCGCCCTGCCGACCGCCGTGGCTGGCATCGCCCTGGCCACCCTCTACGCCCCCAACGGCTGGGTCGGGCAGTTCCTGACCCCGCTGGGGATCAAGGCCGCCTACAACCCGGTCGGCGTGACCATCGCCCTGGTGTTCATCGGCCTGCCGTTCGTGGTGCGCACCATCGAGCCGGTGATGCGCGACCTGTCGGCCGATGTCGAGGAAGCCGCCGCCAGCCTGGGCGCCGGCCGCCTGGCCACCATCTGGCGGGTGATCCTGCCGGCTCTCGGTCCGGCCTGGCTGACCGGCTTCGCCATGGCCTTCGCCCGCGGGGTGGGCGAGTACGGCTCGGTGATCTTCATCGCCGGCAACATGCCCTACAAGTCCGAGATCGCGCCGCTGCTGATCATCATCCAGCTGGAGCAGTTCCAGTACGCCCAGGCCGCGACCATCGCCGTGGTCATGCTGGTGGTCTCGTTCCTGATGCTGCTGGTGATCAACGCCATCCAGGCCTACTCGCGGAGGTTCGTCTGATGGCCCGCGCCCGTCACCCCACCGAGGATCCGACCTGGGTCAAGGCGCTGGTCCTGGCCGTCGTCGCGGCCTTCCTGGCGCTGGTTTTGATCCTGCCGCTGGCCGCGGTGTTCGCCGAGGCCCTGCGCAAGGGTCTGCAGGTGGCCATCGACGCCATCGCCCACGCGGACGCCCTGGCGGCGGTCAAGCTGACCCTGATCACGGCGGCGATCACCGTGCCGTTCAACGTCGTCTTCGGCCTCTGCGCCGCCTGGGCCGTGGCCAAGCACGACTTCCCCGGCAAGGCGTTCCTGATCACCCTGATCGACCTGCCGTTCTCGGTCTCGCCCGTCGTGGCCGGCCTGATCTACGTGCTGGTGTTCGGTCTGCAGGGCTGGTTCGGCGAATGGCTGCTGGACCACGACCTGAAGGTCATCTTCGCCGTGCCCGGCATCGTGCTGGCCACCATCTTCGTGACCTTCCCGTTCGTCGCCCGCGAACTGATCCCGCTGATGCAGGAGCAGGGCGTCAGCGAGGAGGAGGCCGCCATCTCGATGGGGGCCTCGGGTCTCTACACCTTCTGGCGGATCACCACGCCCAACGTCCGCTGGGGCCTGCTGTATGGCGTGCTGCTGTGCAACGCCCGCGCCATGGGCGAGTTCGGGGCCGTGTCGGTGGTCAGCGGCCACATCCGCGGCCTGACCAACACCATGCCGCTGCACGTCGAGATCCTCTACAACGAGTACGACTTCGTGGGGGCCTTCGCGGTCGCCGCGCTGCTCTGCCTGCTGGCCATCGTCACCCTCGTGCTCAAGACCGCCCTCGAAGTCGCCCAACCGGCCGTGCGCCGGGGCGGCCACTAACGGAACGCCGCCATGACCATCTCCATCCGTTCCGTCCAGAAGCAGTTCGGCCGCTACCCGGCGCTGAACAATGTCGATCTCGAGATCGCCGACGGCGAACTGCTGGCGCTGCTGGGGCCGTCGGGCTCGGGCAAGACCACGCTGCTGCGCGCCATCGCCGGCCTGGAATTCCCCGACAGCGGCCAGGTGCTGTTCCACGACAACGACGTGACCTACGCCTCGGCCGCAGCGCGCCGGGTGGGCTTCGTCTTCCAGCAGTACGCGCTGTTCAAGCATATGACCGTGGCCAAGAACATCGCGTTCGGCCTCGATGTGCGGAAGGGCAAGGACAAGCCGCCGAAGGCCGAGATCGCCCGACGCGTCGAAGAACTGCTGAAGCTGGTCGAGCTGGACGGCCTGGGCGGCCGCTATCCCTCGCAGCTGTCGGGCGGCCAGCGCCAGCGCGTGGCCCTGTCGCGGGCTCTTGCGGTTCAGCCCAGCGTGCTGCTGCTCGACGAGCCCTTCGGGGCCCTCGATGCGACGGTCCGCAAGTCGCTGCGCAAGGAACTGCGCCGTGTGCACGACGCCACCGGCGTCACCACCATCTTCGTGACCCACGACCAGGAAGAAGCCCTGGAACTGGCCGACCGCGTCGCCATCCTCAACAAGGGCCAGATCGAACAGATCGGCACCCCGCGCGAGGTGCACGACAATCCGGTCTCGGCCTTCGTCTGCGGCTTCGTCGGCGAGGCCAGCCGCTTCGAAGGCCAGGTCTCGGGCGGCCGCTTCACGGCCGGCCCGCTGGCCCTGCCGGCGCCCGGCGTCGCCGACGGCGCGGCCGTGGGCTTCGTTCGCCCTCACGACTTCGCCCTGGCCGACGACGGCGTCGAGGCCAAGGTCGAGCGCGTCAACGTCCAGGGCGCCCTGGTGCGCGTCGATGCAGTTCTGGCCGGCGGCGGGCGGATCGAGATCGCCGCCTCGCGCGCCGACGCTGACCGCTTCGCCGGCACGGTGAAGCTGGCGGTCGCCAAGAGCCACGTCTACGCGGCTTAAGTCACCAGATGCTCCCCCTCTGGGGGAGCTGTCGCGAAGCGACTGAGGGGGTCTGGCGCTGGCGCTGGCCCCCTCCGGCCCTCTGGGCCACCTCCCCCAGAGGGGGAGGATCTACGAAACCGCCCACTACTACTGCTGCTGCTGTTGCTGCTGCTGGCGCTGCTGGTCCTGATGAGCCGCGGCGGCGTCGCCGCGGCGGCGGCCGCCGAAAGCGGCGGGTTTGGCCAGGCGCAGGAACTCCGGCTCGGCCAGGGCCGCGCGGGCCCTGCGCACCGTCACGCCGACCGCAAGATGGCTCTCGGCGTCGCCCTTGTAGACCCCCCGTGAAGGCGTGACGTCGGCATAGTCGCGGCCCACCGCCACGGCCACGTGGCGCTCGCCCGTCAGGCAGTTGTTGGTCGGATCGAAGCCCACCCAGCGCAGGCTGGGCAGGAACACCTCGATCCAGGCGTGAGTCGCGTCGGGATCGGAGCGGTCGCCAGCGTCGCGGTCGGTGAACAGGTAGCCCGAGACATAGCGGGCCGGCAGGCCCCAGCTTCGGCAGATGGCCAGCATGATGTGGGCGAAGTCCTGGCAGACGCCGCTGCCGGCCTCCAGCGCCAGGTCGATGGGGCTGTCGGCGTCGGTGACGCCCGGCTGGTAGCCGAACGACTGGTAGAGCGTCTCGTTCAGACGCTTCAGGGCCGTCAGCGGGTCCTGCCGGCGGAGGTCTTCCAGATCGTGCTTGGCGATGAACGCCAGCAGCGCGTCGGTCGTCTGCACGAAGCCGTGCGGCCGCAGGAAGTCGAAGCACTCGCCGCGCACGAACTCGCTGCGCAGGCGGTCCCATTCGCCGGTGTCGAGCTTTTCGGGCAGGTCGGCGGCGCGCTCGGTCTCCACCGCCGAGCGGGCGATGATGGTCAGGCGGTCGTGCGGCTGGGGCACGTCGAAGTGATAGACCGCGTTGCCGAAGCTGTCGGCGTAGGAAAACAGCTGGCCGGCCGGATCGATGTCCAGCTCGAAGCTGACCAGCCGCTGGCGCGCGCCCTTCTGGGGCTGCATCCACAGCTCCATCAGGCTTTCGCGGACCGGCCGCTCGTAGTGGTACTGGGTGACGTGGCGGATTTCGAGCAGCATGGGATCAGGCCGGCAGTCGCAGTTCGAGGGGATAGGAGACGAAGGTTTCGTAGATGGCTTCGTGGATGCGGGCGCACTCGTTGACCACGGCGGTCAGCAGCGAACCAGCCCCGCCGGCCTCGAGTTCGTCGACGTCGGCGAACTGCAGGCGGGCCTTCAGCTTGCCGGCCAGGCGCTCGGGCGCGGCGCGGCCGGCGGCCTCGACGTGGCGGGCCAGCGTCGCCAGGTGCTCCTCGATGCGCGAGGTGGCGAACCGGATCGAGCGCGGGAAGTCCTCGTCGAAGACCAGGAATTCCAGGATGTGCCGTGGCTCGATCTCGGCGGTGTAGACCCGCAGGTACGGCTCCAGCGCGCAGGCCATGCGCAGCAGGCTGACCAGCGCCAGGTGGTCGTTGATCTCGCGGCCGGGGGCGGGGGCGAAGCACACCTCCAGCAGGCTGGAGACCAGCTGCGCCCGCTCCAGGTACATGCCCAGCATCATGAACCGCCAGCTTTCGCCGTGGCTCATGGTGGCGTCGGCCGCGCCCTTGAACAGGTGCACGTCGGCGATGACGTCGTGCAGGAAGGCCACCGAATTGTCGGCGAACTCGGCCTCGGCGTTGGCGTCGGTGACCCGCAGATAGAGGACGTTCAGCCGCTCCCAGGTCTCGGTGGTGATCTGGTCGCGCACCTGGCGGGCGTTCTCGCGGGCCATGGTCACCGACGACACCACCGAATTGGGGTCCGACCGGTCGAGCACCAGGGCGAGGGCGGCGTCATAGGGCGAAACCTTGCCGTTCTCGGTGTCGCCGACGGCGGAAAGGGCGATCCACACCGCCTGGACGCCGGAATCGGTCTGGTCGAGCGTGGCGTTCAGCATCACGCTGGACAGTCGCGACAGGTGTTCGGCGCGCTCGATATAGCGGCCCAGCCAGTAGAGGCTGTCAGCAACCCGAGCGAGCATCATGCGCCGTTCCCCTTGTGACCGTTGGAGTGGCCATTGCCGTTGCCGTTGGAGTGGCCGTTCTCCTCGGCCAGCACCCAGGTGTCCTTGGAACCGCCGCCCTGGCTGGAATTGACCACCAGCGAGCCGCGCTTCAGCGCCACGCGGGTGAGGGCGCCGGGGGTCACGATCGTCTTCTCGCCCGACAGGATGAAAGGGCGCAGGTCGACGTGGCGGGGTTCGATGCGGCCGTCCACGAGGCACGGCGCGGTCGACAGCTGGATGGTTGGCTGGGCGATGTAGTTGCCGGGATCGGCCTTCAGGGCTTCCGCGAACTCGGCGCGTTCCTGGGCGGTGGCGTGCGGTCCCACCAGCATGCCGTAGCCGCCCGAGGCGCCCACGGCCTTGACCACCAGCTTGTCGAGATTGGCCAGCACGTGGCTGAGCTGGCTCTTCTCGCGGCAGAGATAGGTCTCGATGTTGGGCAGGATCGGGTCTTCGCCCAGGTAGTAGCGGATGATGTCCGGCACGAAGGCGTAGACGGCCTTGTCGTCGGCGACGCCCGTGCCCGGGGCGTTGCAGATCACCACGTTGCCGGCGCGATAGGCGTTGAACAGGCCCGCCGCGCCCAGCGACGAATCCCGGCGGAAGGTGAGGGGGTCGATGAAGTCGTCGTCGACCCGGCGATAGATCACGTCCACCCTGCGCAGGCCCGTTGTGGTGCGCATGTAGACCATGTTGTCGTGGACCACGAGGTCGCGGCCCTCGACCAGCGGCACGCCCATCAGGCGGGCGAGGTAGGCGTGCTCGTAATAGGCGCTGTTGTAGACGCCGGGGGTCAACACCACCACCTGCGGGTCGGACCGCCAGTCGGCGCTCATGCTCTTCAGCGTGGCCAGCAGCAGGTCGGGATAGCGCTCGACCGGACGCACTCCGGCTTCGCGATAGGTGCCGGGGAAGGTGCGCTTGGCCGCGTCGCGATTGGCCAGCATGTAGGAGACGCCCGAGGGGACGCGCAGATTATCCTCCAGCACGGCGAACTGGCCGTCCTGGCCGCGGATCAGGTCGCTGCCGCAGACATTGGCGTACGACTTGTGCGGCACGTACAGGTTCTGCATCTCGCGCCGGTACGAGGGCGCGCCCAGCACCAGGTCGCGGGGCACCACCCCGTCCATCAGGATCTTCTGTTCGCCGTAGATGTCGGCGAGGAACATGTTCAGCGCCAGCAGGCGCTGGGTCAGGCCCGACTCGATCTTGGCCCATTCGGCCGCCGGGATGATTCGCGGAAAGAGGTCGGTGGGAATGATCCGCTCGGTCGCGCTGCCGGCGCCGTAGACGGTGAAGGTGATGCCCTGCAGCAGAAACGAGCGCTCGAGGGTCTTCTGGCGATCGGCCAGGGCCGAGGCGCCCAGGGTCGCCATCCGTGACTGCAGCGGGGCGTAGTGGCCGCGCACTTCGCCGCCCGGAGCGAACATTTCGTCGTACGCCACGCCGGGCAGATAGGCCGCCCCCGTCATCGGCAGGTTGGGGGCTTCGTCC
This sequence comes from Caulobacter sp. GW821-FHT09B11, assembly GCF_059418205.1. Classification (NCBI taxonomy): domain Bacteria; kingdom Pseudomonadati; phylum Pseudomonadota; class Alphaproteobacteria; order Caulobacterales; family Caulobacteraceae; genus Caulobacter; species Caulobacter sp. GW821-FHT09B11. The sequence goes on from NZ_JBWKPK010000030.1 coordinate 58,112, forward strand.
AGGCTCTGTATTTTCGCCGCCACGCCTGTATCCACCTTGGTTGTCCGTCTCTTGGACCTGCGCCGAAGCGGCGCTGGTCGATGGAAACCTAGAACGCCTGGAAAAGGTTCGCGGCGGATTTCGCGCTCCGCCGCGCCAATGCGCACGACTGCTCATCATTTGGGCGCCAATTGCCGGGCCTGAGAAGGCGCCATCGTTCGCCCTCGCAGCATTTCGCGGCGTGACAGGCGTGAAGCGCCCGACTACACGAGGCCAGGGGGCGCTCCGCGCGGGGACTAAGCTTGGTGCGTAAGACGACAGTCCTGGGCCTGGCCGCCGTCATGGCGGCCATCGCGGCCCAGGCGCATGCGGACGAACCATCGGCGACCATCACGGGCGTCGAGGATCGCGCCCTGCGCGAGGCGATCCAGCGCGCCTTGACCGAAGCCGACGGTCCGCCCGGCAGCCGCTCCGAAGCCCGCCGCCGCGCCCGCGACGCCGCCGACGACGCCGTCGCCGTACTGCGCGCCGAGGGCTACTACGCCTACGTTGTCGAACCCGACGTCACCGAGGCCGATCCGCCGCGCGGCGTGGTCAAGGTCACGCCCGGTCCGCTGTTCGTCTTCGCCGATCCGCGCATCGACTGGTCGGGCGAGCCGCCGGACGAGGGCGTGCGCGAGCGCGCCTTCTCGGTGCTGGGCCTGACCGAGGGCTCGGCCGGTCGCGCCGCCGAGGTGCTGGGCGCCGAAGGTCGGGCGGTCGCCCAGGTCCAGAAGCTGGGCTATGCCGACGCCATGGCCGATCCGCGCCAGGTGATCGTCGACCACGCTGACCACACCGTGCGTCCTACCTTCGTCATCGCTTCGGGCGAGCTGGTGAAGGTCGACGGCGTCGAGCTTTCGACCAAGGGCCGCACCAACATCGTCTGGCTGCGTCGCCTCGCGCCCTGGAAGGAGGGCGACGTCTACGATCCGGAGGACGTCGCCGAGCTGGAGCGCCGGCTGCGTGACACCGGCGTCTACGACACCGTCTCGGTGGCGCTCGCGCCCAAGGACAAGGCGCTGGAGAACGGCCTGCGGCCGATCCAGGTGACCCTGGCAGACCGCGCCTCGCGCACGCTGGAACTCGGCGCCGGCTACTCGACCAGCGAGGGCCCCGGCGTCGACGTCAAATGGATCCGCTACAACCGCCTGCGCCGGGCCGACACCACGACCATCACCACCCAGGTCGCCAAGCTGGAAAAGAGCCTGGAGGGCTCGGTCGCCCTGCCGCACTGGGGCCGCCCGCAGCAGACCCTGAAGCTGACCAGCAAGGTGTTCGGCGAAACGACCGACGCCTATGACGAAACCGGCGCCACCATCAGCGCCGACCTGACGCGCCGGCTGCAGGCCACGCGCTACCAGACCTACGGCGTGTCGCTGGACCTGTCGCAGACCACCGAACTGACCTCGGCCAGCGGCGGCACGGTGGGCCAGCGGCTGAACCTGGCGACCTTCACCACCCTGGCCGCCTATGCCTGGGACCATTCGGACAACATCCTCGATCCGAAGAAGGGCTGGCGAGTCGAGGCGCGGGCCGAGCCCACGGCGATCACCGGCGACACCAGCCTCGTCTACATCCGCACCCAGGCCCAGGGCGCGGCCTACATTCCGTTCGGCGAGAACGCCAGGACGGTGCTGGCCGGTCGCCTGAAGCTGGGCGCCATGCTGGGCGGCACCATGCCCGAAGTGCCGGCCTCGCGGCGCTTCTACTCAGGCGGCGGCGGCTCGGTGCGCGGCTATTCCTACCAGGCCATCGGGCCGCGCCTGTCGGACAACACCCCGCAAGGCGGTCTGTCCCTGTTCGAGGCCTCCCTCGAAGTCCGCCATCGCTTCACCGAGCGCTGGGGCGGGGTCTTCTTCCTCGACGCCGGCGCCGTGGGCGTCGAACCCACGCCCAGCGCCGACGACTTCAGCGCCGGCGTCGGCTTCGGCGTGCGCTACGACCTGGGCTTTGGCCCCATCCGCGCCGACTTCGCCGTGCCGCTCGAAAAGCGCAAGGGCGACCCGGCCTTCCAGATCTATCTCAGCATCGGGCAGAGCTTTTGACCGACGCCCCGCCCCCGCAAGAGCCCGTCGAGCAGGTCGCCGAAGCCGCGGTCAAGGTCGCGCGCCGCATCGGCGGGCCCGGCTGGCTGATCATCGTCTCGGTGACCCTGGTGGCGATCGTCGCCCTGTTCCTGGGCGTGGTCCGCTACGGAGTGATCACCCCTCAGGGCCGCGCCTTCCTCGAGGCCCGCACCAGCGGCCTGAAGCTTGGCCGCATCGGCACGCTTAAGATCGAGGGCCTGTCGGGCGACATCTGGCGTGACTTCGGCGTGCGCCGGCTGACCATCTCCGACGAGAAGGGCGTCTGGCTGGAGGGCGCTGACCTGCACGTCGTCTGGCGTCCGCGCGAGCTGTGGTGGCGCCGCTTTCACGCCGACAGCATCGAGGCGCGGCAGGTGACGCTGGTGCGCCGCCCGACGCTCGGTCCCAAGGGCAAGTCGAGCGCCGCGCCGGTCTCGGTCGATCTCGACGCCTTCAAGCTGCGCCTGGTCTCGCGGCCGGCGTTCAGCAATGTGGCCGGCGACTTCGACGTCTCAGGGGCCTTCGAGATGGCGCGGGCCGGCGGCCAGGCTGGTCGCCTGTCGGCCGCCAGCCGCCTGCACCCGGGCGACCATCTCGACCTCGTCTTCGATCTTGGCCGCGACAAGACCCTGCTGCTGACCGCCACGGGCCGCGAGGCCAAGGGGGGCGCCCTGGCCGGCAGTCTCGGCCTGCCCGCCGACCGCACGTTCCTGCTCGACGCCAAGGCCAACGGTACGACGGAAGCCGGGGCCTTCACCGTGCGCGCCCAGACCGGCGACACCGTGCCGTTGCGCGCCGGCGGCGCCTGGACCGCCCAGGGCGGTTCGGCCAGCGGCCATGTCGACCTTTCGGCCTCCAGCCATACCGATCTCTACGAGCGGATGTTCGGGGCGGCGGTGGATGTCGATCTCGTCGGCCGCAAGGCCGGGACATCGACCGATCTTTCCCTGAAGCTTCGCGCGCCGAACCTCAGCCTGGACGCCCAGGGCCTGGCCGACCTCAGCCAGCGCCGCACCGCGCCGGAGGGCGTGACCTTCTCGGCTTCGGTCAAGGATCTGTCCAAGATCACCCCAATCCCGAAGATGGGCGCGGCCAAGGCGCAAGGCGTCTTCAAGCTGGGCGCCGACGGCTTCTCGGTCGAGGGTCCGGCCGACGTCGCCAATCTGGAGCTGCTCGGCTACCGCCTGGCGCGGGCGCGCGGCCCGGCCTTCGTCGGCTGGAAGAAGGGCGAACTGACCATCCGCGCCTCGGCGACCACCGAGGGCGGGGCGGGCGAGGGCCTGCTGGCGCCGCTGGGCCGCACGCCCAAGGCCGAGTTCGAGGGCGCGCGGCTGAAGGACGGCCGCTTCCTGATCAAGCACGCCAAGATCGTCGCGCCCAACATCGTCGTCGACGGCAAGGGCGAGCGCGGCCTGCTCGGGGGCCTGTCGTTCGACGGTTCGGCCAAGGTCGCCTCCCTGGCGCCGATCCGCCCCGGCATGAGGGGCGCGGCCGACATCAAGTGGTCGGCCAGCCAGGCCCGCGACAAGCCTTGGAACTTCACGGCCGACGCCAAGGGCGCCGGCTTCGCGACCGGCATGACCGAACTCGACCGGTTGCTCGGCGCCGCGCCCAAGCTCAGCGCCCGGGCGGCCTGGGACAACGGCAAGCTGTCGGTCGCCGACGCCAAGCTCGACGGCGCATCGGCCCGGGCCAGGGCCTCGGGTGTCATGACGCCCGGCAACAACCTGGCCTTCAAGCTCGACTGGTCGGCCGAGGGGCCGTTCGGCGCCGGGCCGGTGGAAGTCAGCGGCAAGGCCTCGGGCGACGGCGCGATCACCGGAACGCTGACCGCGCCGCGCGCCGACCTCAAGGCCGCCTTCGACAGCATCGACCTGCCGCGCCTGCCGCTGAAGGACGCCAAGCTGGCCCTGACCTTCGCCAAGCTGCCCGACGGCGGCGACGGGACGGCGTCCCTGCAGGCGACCAGCCAGTACGGGCCGGCGCGCGGCAAGACGGCCTTCCGGTTCGCGCCGGGCGGGCTGGAGCTTTCCGATCTCGACATCGACGCCGGCGGCCTGAAGGCCCAGGGCGACGCCTCGCTGCGCGACAGCCGGCCGGCGACCGCCGACCTGACCGTGGCCGTCGGCCCCGGCGCCTTCCTGGCCCAGGGTTCGGTCAAGGGCGCGGTCAAGCTGGTCGACGCGCCCGGCGGGCCGAACGCGACGCTCGATCTCGTCGCCCAGGACGTCGCTGGCGGCGCCTGGAAGCTGCGCACCGCCACCATCAAGGCCTCCGGCCCGATGAGCCGCCTGCCGTTGACCCTCGACGCTCGCGGCGAGGCGCCGGCCGGCCGCTGGAACCTGGCCGGGACCGGCCTGCTGGCCCAGCAGGCCGACGACTACCTGCTGACCCTCGACGCCAAGGGCCGCATGGCCCGCACCGACATCTCCACCCGTGAGTCCGCCCAGATCCGCTTCGGCGGTTCGCGCACGACCAGCAGCCTGCGCCTGAACCTGGGCGACGGCCGGGCCGACCTCGATCTCGATGTAGGCGGCGAGCTGGCCAACCTGCGGGCCGACCTGGTGGGCGTCAGCCTGACGGCGCTCAACCCCGACCTCGCCGGCCGCATCGACGCCCGGGTCTCGATGCGCGGCCAGGGCGAGGCTCTGGACGGCGAACTCGACGCCAACCTGTCCGGCGCCCGCGAGCGCGGGGCCAAGCCCAACCAGTCGCTGGACGCCACGATCCACGGCGACCTGCGCGACCGGGTGATGACCATCAAGGCCAGCGGCTCCAACCCCCAGGGCCTCAAGGCCGAGGCCGACCTGACCCTGCCGACCGAGGCCTCGGCCAAGCCGTTCCGCCTGGCCATCGACCGCCGCCGCGCGGTGCAGGGCCGGTTCCTGGCCCAGGGCGAGATCAAGCCGCTGTGGGACCTGCTGATCGGCCCCGAGCGCGGCCTGTCGGGCAAGATCGACGCCGAGGGCTCGCTGGCCGGCACCCTGGCCGACCCGCGCCTGATCGGCCGCGCCGCCCTGACCGGCGGCAAGTTCGAGGACGGCCAGACGGGTCTGCGCCTGCAGGACGTCGCCATCACCCTGGCCCTGGCCGACAACGCCATCGACGTCAGCCAGGCCCAGGGCGCCGACGGCCGGGGCGGCACGGTCTCGGGCGCGGGCCGGATCAGCCTGGCGCGCGACGGCGTCGGCAGCTTCCGCCTCGACATGAAGAACTTCCAGGTCATCGACAACGAGCTGGCGAAAGCGTCCGCCACCGGTCAGACGACGATCAACCGCGACTCCGCCGGCAAGGTGAAGCTGACCGGGGCCCTGACCATCGACCGCGCCGACGTCTCGGCCCAGTCCAAGACCCCGGCCGGCGTCGTCTCGATGGACGTCATCGAGCGCAACCGCCCGCAGGACCTGGTGCAGGGCGTCGAGATCCGCCAGCGCCGGGCCGATTCCGGCATGGCGCTGGACGTCACCCTCAAGGCGCCGCGGCGGATCTTCGTGAAGGGCAGGGGCCTGGACGTCGAACTGTCGCTGGACGCCCATGTCGGCGGCACCACGGCCAGCCCCAGCCTCGACGGCGTGGCCCGGGTGGTGCGCGGCGAGTACGACTTCGCCGGCAAGCGTTTCGAGTTCGACGACGACGGCGTCGTGCGCCTGGCCACTCAGCTGGAGCGCATCCGCCTCGACCTGACCGCCACCCGCGAGGACGACGCCCTGACCGCCGTCATCAAGATCTCGGGCACCGCGGCCAAGCCGGAGATCACCCTGACCTCGACGCCTGAACTGCCGCAGGACGAGGTGCTGTCGCAGGTGCTGTTCGGGGCTTCGGCCGCCCAGCTGTCGCCGATCGAGGCCGCCCAATTGGCCTCGGCGCTGGCCTCGCTGGCCGGGGGCGGGGGCTTCGACGTGATCGGCAACCTGAGGAGCTTCGCGCGTCTCGACCGGCTGGCCTTCGCCGAAAGCAGCACGGGCATGACCGTGGCCGGCGGCAAGTACGTCACCGACGACGTCTATGTGGAGATCATCGGCGGCGGCCGCGAAGGACCGGCGGCGCAGGTCGAATGGCGCATCCGCCGGGCCCTGTCGCTGGTCTCGCGCCTTGGCGGCGACGGCGACGCGAAGCTTTCGGTGAAGTGGCGAAAGAACTACAAGTAGCGCAAGGCTGTTGCGCGGGCCTGCGGTTTCCTCGCCAAAGGAAACAACGTTTTGCCCGCGGCCCTTGGACTAGGCTCTGGTCAAGGGAGACAGCGAATCCATGCGGATCGACGACGAAGATCGGGCTGTCCTGGGGAGTTTGGCGGCCGACGGCCCCCGGATCATCGACCGGGCCGTCGCCTGGTGCGCCATCAACTCGGGAAGCCGCCACATCGCGGGCCTGGAGCGGCAGCGGCAGGTTCTTGCCGAAGCCTTCTCGGCGCTGCCGGCCGCCCCGACCGAGATCCCGCTGACCGCCTCGCCGGAAATCGCCGCCGACGGCCGCGAGGTCACGCAAGGCCATCCACCGGCCATCGCCGTCGTGGTGCGTCCGGAGGCGCCGGTCCAGGTCGTGCTGACCGGCCACTACGACACCGTCTACCCCGAGACCTCAGCCTTCCAGACCGTCTCGACCCGCCCCGACGGCGCGCTGCACGGCCCGGGCATCGCCGACATGAAGGGCGGGATCTCGGTGATGCTGGCGGCGCTGGAGGCCTTCGAACGCCATCCCAAGGCCGCCAATGTGGGCTATCGCGTGCTGCTGTCGCCTGACGAGGAGATCGGCTCCATTGCCTCCGCCCCTGTGCTGGCCGACTTCGCGCGGCTGGGCCATGTGGGCCTGACCTACGAGCCGGCCCTGGCCGACGGGGCGCTGGCCAGCGTGCGCAAGGGCTCGGGCAATTTCCACGTCGCGGTCCACGGCCGCGCCGCCCACGCCGGCCGCGACTTCGCCTCGGGCCGCAACGCGGTGATGGAGGCCGCGCGCCTGGCCCAGGCCCTGCACGCCCTGAATGGCCGACGCGAGGGCGTCACGCTCAACATCGCCAAGATCGATGGCGGCTCGCCGCTGAACATGGTGCCCGACATCGCGGTGCTGCGCTTCAACGTCCGCTTCCCCTCGGCCGCCGACGCCGCCTGGCTGGAGGGCGAGATCGCCGCCATCGTCGCTTCGACAAAGAGCGACGGCCTGCACGCCCATCTGCATGGCCGTATCACGCGCGGCGCAAAGCCATTCAACGCCGCCCAGGAACGGCTGTTCGGCGCTGTGAAGGAGGTCGGCGCGCTGCTGGGCCAGGACATCGCCTGGAAGCCGTCGGGCGGCGTCTGCGAAGGCAACAACCTGTTCGCCTCGGGCCTGCCCAACATCGACAGCCTGGGCGTGCGCGGCGGCGACATCCACAGCGAGGCTGAGCACGCTTGGCCCGCCAGTTTCGTCGAGCGCGCCCAGCTCTCGGCCCTCACCCTGATCAAGCTCGCGAGCGGCGACATCGACGCCCATGCGATCCGCGCGGCCATGGCCGCTGTACCGGAGATCCTCTGAATGCTCGTCGTCCGTCCCGCCGGTTCGGCGGATTTCGACTCCCTGATGGAGCTGGCCGTGCTGTCGGGGCGTGGCTTCACCAGCCTGCCCGAGGACGAGCCGACCCTGCGCGAGCGCCTGGCCCTGTCGGAAGCCAGCTTCCAGGCCGGCGTCGCCCCGCCCGAGGCCTGGTACACACTGATGCTGGAAGACCTGGAGACCGGCGTCATCGATGGCGTCGCCGGGGTCAAGGCGAGCGTCGGCCTCAAGCGGCCGTTCTTCTCGTTCCGCGTCGTCACCCTGGCCCAGTCGTCGCCGGTGCTGGAGATGCGCTTCGACCACAAGGCCCTCGTTCTGGTGAACGAATGCGCCGGCTGGTCGGAGGTCGGCTCGCTGTTCCTGCGCCCCGAGAAGCGCAAGGGCGGGGCGGGGCGGCTGCTGGCCCAGTCGCGCTACATGCTGATCGGCATCGAGCCGCAGCGCTTCGCCGAGATGGTGCTGGCCGAGCTGCGCGGCTGGTTCGACGACGACGGCTCGTGCCCTTTCTGGGAGCACGCGGCCAGCAAGTTCTTCCGGCTGGACTTCGACCAGGCCGACCTGATGAGCGCCTCGACCAACGGCCAGTTCATCCTCGACCTGGCGCCGCGCCATCCGATCTACACCGAGCTCCTGGCCCCGGCCGCCCGCGACGTCATCGGCAAGGTCCACCGCGACGGCGAGGCCGCCCGGGCCATGCTCGAGCGCGAGGGCTTCCGCTACCAGGGCCTGGTCGACCTGTTCGACGCGGGGCCCACCGTGGCCGCGCCGCGCGACGACATCCGCACGGTGCGCGACGCCCGCCGGCTGCGCGTGAAGATCGGCGAGGACGCGTTCGGCGAGGAGGCTCTGATCTCGTCCACCGAGGTCTCGCGCTTCCGGGCCGTGCGGGCGCCGGTGCTCATCGATGGCGAGGCGGCGATCCTGGATCGCGAGGCGGCCGACGCCCTGGGCGTGGCCGAGGGCGACTATGTGCGGGTGAAGGCATGAACGGCGTATATATCGACGGCGTCTGGAAGAGCGGGCAGGGGCCGGAGGCGGTCTCCACCGATCCGGCGACCGGCGAGGTCGTGTGGCGCGAGACGACGGCCTCGTCGGTCGATGTCGAGGCCGCCGTTGCCGCGGCCCGCAAGGCCTTCCACCCCTGGGCCGACCTGCCGCGCGAGGAGCGGATCGCGATCCTGCGCCGCTACAAGGAGGTGCTGGTCGAGCGGACCGTGTCCTACGCCGAAGCCCTGAGCCGCGAGACCGGCAAGGCGCTGTGGGAGACCAAGGCCGAGATCGGCTCGATGGCCGGCAAGGTCGACGCTTCGATCAAGGCCTATGACGAGCGGACGGGCGTCGCGGAATACGCCATGCCCTTCGGCCGCGCGGTGCTGCGCCACCGGCCGCATGGGGTCATGGCGGTGTTGGGACCGTTCAACTTCCCGGGCCATCTGCCCAACGGCCATATCGTGCCGGCCCTGCTGGCCGGCGACACCGTGGTGTTCAAGCCGTCGGAAGAGACGCCCCTGGCCGGCCGGCTGCTGGTCGAGGCCCTGGAGGCGGCGGGCGTACCGGCCGGCGTCGTCAACCTGGTGCAGGGCGGGCGCGAGGTCGGCCAGGCGCTGATCGACCAGGAGATCGACGGCCTGCTGTTCACGGGCTCGGCCCAGGCGGGGACCTTCTTCCGCCGCCACTTCGCCGACCGACCCGACGTGATCCTGGCCCTGGAGCTGGGCGGCAACAATCCGCTGGTCGCCTGGCAGGCCGGCGATCCGACCGCCGTCGCGGCCCTGGTGGCGCAGTCGGCCTTCATCACTACCGGCCAGCGCTGCTCCTGCGCCCGCCGGCTGATCGTGCCGGACGGTTCGGAAGGCCAGGCGATCGTCGAGGCCGTGCTGGCCCTGGTCCCGAAGCTCTCGATCGGTCCCTGGAACGGCGACGAGCCCTTCATGGGGCCGTTGATCTCCGAGCGCGCCGCCGGTCACGCCCTGGCCGCCGCCGGCCGCATCGAGGGCAAGCGCCTGCTGGAACCTGGCCGCGTCGAGGGCCTGTCGGGCGCCTTCGTCTCGCCGGGCCTGATCGACGTCACGGGCGTGGACGTGCCCGACGACGAGATCTTCGCCCCGATCCTGCAGGTGCGTCGCGTCGCCTCGTTCGACGAGGCGCTCGTCGCCGCCAACGCCACCCGCTACGGCCTGTCGGCTGGTCTCGTGACCGAGAACCCGGCGCTGTGGGACCGCTTCCTGGCGAGGATCCGGGCCGGGGTCGTCAACCTCAACCGTCCGACCACGGGAGCGGCCGGGACCATGCCGTTCGGCGGCCTGGGGGCCTCGGGCAATCACCGACCCAGCGCCTATTACGCCGCCGACTACTGCGCCTATCCGGTCGCCAGCTTCGAGGCCGGGGCGGTGCTCGACACGACCGGCGACATAAAGGGCCTGCGCCCATGAGCCCTAAAGGAGTGACCGCTTTCGAGGCCAACTGCGACGGCCTCGTAGGGCCGACCCACTCCTATGTCGGCCTGTCGCCGGGCAACATCGCCAGCCAGGTCAACGCCGGCCAGGTCTCCGATCCGCGCGCGGCGGTGCTGGAGGGCCTCGACAAGATGCGCCGCCTGGCCGACTGGGGCGTGCCGCAGTTCGTGCTGCCGCCGCACGAGCGTCCGGACGTGGGGTTCCTGAAGTCGATCGGTTTCGCCGGCTCCGACGCCGCCGTCATCGAGACCGCCTGGAACACCGCCCCGGCCCTGGCCGCCGCCGCCTGCTCGGCCTCGCCGATGTGGGCCGCCAACGCCGCCACGGTGACCCCCAGCGCCGATACGGCCGACGGTTGCGTGCACTTCACGCCCGCCAACCTGCTGACCAACCTGCATCGCAGCCTGGAAGGCCCGCAGACCGCCCGATCCTTGCGCCGGCTGTTCCCGGACGAGGCCCGCTTCGCCGTCCACGACCCACTGCCGGGCCAGCCGCATTTCGCTGACGAGGGCGCGGCCAACCACGTGCGGCTCTGCGCCGACCACGGCGACCCGGGCGTCAACCTCTTCGTCTGGGGCCGCGAAGCCTGGGAGCACTGGAGCGGCGCCTATCCGGCCCGCCAGACCCGCGAGGCCTTCGAGGCGATCCAGCGTCGCCACGCCGCCGCCCGCGCCGTCTTCCCCCGCCAGGGCCGCCGCGCCATCGCCGGCGGGGCCTTCCACAACGACGTCGTCTGCGTCGGCACGCGCGAGACCCTGTTCTTCCACGAGGCCGCCTTCGAGGACCGCGCCGCCATGGAAGCGCAGGTTCGCCGCGCCGCCGAGGGCCTGTTCGAGCCGATCTTCGTCGAGGTCTCCGAGGCCGACCTGCCGATCGAGGACCTGGTGAAGAGCTATCTCTTCAACTCCCAGCTCCTCGTCCTGCCCGGCGAGGATCGCCTGGTGCTGCTGGCCCCCGGCGAGACCCGCGACAATCCCCGCGCCCGCGCCGTCGCCGAGGGCCTTGTCGCCTCCAACGGCCCGGTCGGCCGGGTGGAATACGCCGACGTCCGCCAGAGCATGCGCAATGGCGGCGGCCCAGCCTGCCTGCGGCTGCGGGTGGTGCTGACCGACGCGGAACTGGCCGCCGCCAATCCTGCCCAACGCTTCGACGCCGCCCTGCACGCGCGTCTCGCCGACTGGGGCGCTCGACGCTACCGCGACCGCCTGGCGCCGGCCGATCTGGCCGATCCGTCGCTGTTGATCGAGAGCCGCGAGGCCCTGGACGAGCTGACCGCGATCCTCGATCTCGGCGGCGGCTTCTATCCCTTCCAGAGAGACGCATGAGCTTCTCGATCCGCCCGACCCGGCCCTATGACGCGATCCCGATCGCCGCCGTTCACCGCGCCACGGCCGCCATGCCCGGCGGCATCGCGCGCCAGCCGGAGGAGATCACCGACGGCTATATCGACAGGATCCTGCACGAGGCCCTGGCCGACGGCGTGGGTCTGGTGGCGGTCGACGAAGGCGGCGTCGTCATCGGCGAGATTCACGCCGTGCGCATTCCGGTGAAGCTGTTCTCGCACGTGCTGTCCGACCTGACGGTGGCGGTGCATCCGGACTGGCGGGGCAGGGGCGTCGGCTCGGCCCTGTTCCAGGCGCTGTTCGCGGCGGCGCGGGCGATGGACCCGCCGATCGTGCGGGTGGAGCTCGGAACCGGCGCCGGGAACGCGGGCGCGATCCGGCTCTACGAGCGCCTGGGGTTCCGCGTGGAGGGGCGGCTGGAGAAGCGTGGACGCTTCCCGGACGGGACGTTCGAGGACGACATCGCAATGGGGGTGATCCTCGACTGACGTCGAGGACCCCCTCCGGCCCTCCGGGCCACCTCCCCCAGAGGGGGAGGATCTAGTCAGCGGATCAAGATGCTCCCCCTCTGGG
>NZ_JBWKPK010000031.1:0-69927 GCF_059418205.1 Caulobacter sp. GW821-FHT09B11
AGGTGGCGCGGCGCTATCAGCGCCGTGACGGAGGGGGCGAGTGACAGAGCGCTGAGCCCGGTCTCGCCCCCTCCACCACTGCGTGGTCCCCCTCCCCCGCAGGCGGGGGAGGAGAAGGATCAGTACGCCGGCTCGGGCTGTTTCACGTCGCCCTTGAGCAGCGCGAGATAGGCCTCGTCGGTGGTGAAGGGGATCTCCTTCACGTCGATCAGCACGCTCTTGTTGGAGCCGACGATCAGGATCTTGGGCAGGTAGAAGCCCTTGAACGTGTTCTGCACGGCGTAGGGCGTCGTGCCCACGCCGATGGGGCCGGTCCAGCCCGTGACCTCGATGGCCAGGCCGCCGACGAACTCGTTGTCGCGGATCAGCTGGATGCCGGTGGTGTAGTTCGGCGCCGCGCCCTGGACCTTGACGTTGAAGAAGCCCGGCGTACGCAGGCCGGTCCAGACGTAGGTCGCCTCGGCGGTTTCGAAAGGTTCGGGACCATAGAAACCCATCACGTGTCTCCTCTGGTTGTTGATCGCCTCGCTGGGCGACGCCCGATCGATAGCGCGTCACGGAAAACACAATCTGTGCGCGCATTCACAGAATAACCATTTCAAGCTGCACAATGGCGAGCTTCCCGCGAAACGGTCGTGAAAAAGGCGCGCGGCCTCGTAAACCTTGGCCTCGTCCCATACGTATCTTCCAGGCCAAGCCCGGAGACTCCGCGATGCTGATCCGCCACCGCCCCGACCTGACCGAGAACGACGTCACCGACCGGGGCCTCTATCTGCGACGGCGGGAGTTCATCGCCGGCGCGGCGGGGCTTGGGCTGGCGGGCCTGAGCCTTCCTGGATTGGGCGGAGCGGCGGCGGCCGCGCCGCTGGCCTTCACCAAGGGTTTCTCCACCCAGGAAAAGCCGACGCCGAAGGACGACGTCACCAGCTACAACAACTTCTACGAATTCGGCGTCGACAAGTCCGACCCGGCCGAGAACGCCGGCAAGCTGAAGACCCGCCCCTGGACCGTCCGCGTCGACGGCGCCTGCGAGGCGCCGCGCACCTTCGACATCGACGAGCTGATCAAGGGCCAGAAGCTGGAGGAGCGCATCTATCGCCTGCGCTGCGTCGAGGGCTGGTCGATGGTCATCCCCTGGGTCGGCTTCCCGCTGAAGGACCTGATCGCGGCGGTCAAGCCGACCTCGAAGGCCAAGTTCGTCGCCTTCGAGACCTTGATGCGGCCCTCGGAAATGACCGGCCAGCGCTGGGACGTGCTGCAATGGCCCTATCGCGAGGGCCTGCGCATCGACGAAGCCACCCACCCGCTGGCCCTGATCGCCGTCGGCCTCTACGGCGAGACCCTGCCCAACCAGAACGGCGCGCCGCTGCGGCTGGTGGTGCCGTGGAAGTACGGCTTCAAGAGCATCAAGTCGATCACCCGCATCAGCCTGGTCGAGCGCCAGCCGCCGACCGCCTGGAACCTGTCGGCCCCGCGCGAGTACGGCTTCTATTCCAACGTCAACCCGGCCGTGGACCACCCCCGCTGGTCGCAGGCCTCCGAGCGCCGCATCGGCGAGTTCCGGCGTCGCGAGACTCTGGCGTTCAACGGCTATGGGGAGTGGGTGGCGGACATGTACCGCGGCATGGATCTGAAGCGGAACTTCTGATGATGGACGACGCCGAAGCCACCCGCTCCTCCCCCGAGAAACGGGGGAGGTGGCGCGCTGCGGATACGCAGCGGGACGGAGGGGGCGAGGGACGGAGCGCCGTGCGTGCGGCCGCCCCCTCCACCCCTTCGGGGTCCCCCTCCCCCGCGCGCGGGGGAGGAGCAAGGAAGAAGCGCCCCTCCCGCACCCGCGACAACCTCGTCTACGCCGCCGTCTGGCTGGCCTGCGCCGCGCCGCTGGCGTGGCTGGCCTTCCGCGCCTTCACCGGCGACCTGGGGGTCAATCCGATCGAGACCCTGGTGCGGCAGCTGGGCGTTTGGGGCCTGCGGCTGCTGCTGGTCGGGCTGGCGATCACGCCCGCCGCCGTGATCCTGAGGAAACCGCGCCTGGTGCGCTTCCGCCGCACGATCGGCCTGTTCGCCTTCGCCTACGTCACCCTGCACCTCTCCAGCTACATCGGCGTCGATCTCTTCTTCGACTTCGGACAGCTGGTGAAGGACATCCTCAAGCGGCCGTTCATCACCCTGGGGATGGCTGCGTTCGCCCTGTTGGTTCCGCTGGCGGTGACCTCGACCAACGGCTGGGTGGTGCGGATGGGCCGCGCGGCCTGGAGCCGGCTGCACTGGCTGATCTACCTGATCGTCCCGCTGGGCGTGGCCCACTACTACCTGCTGGTGAAGGCCGATCACCGGCCGCCGCTGGCGTACGGCGCGATCCTGGCGGTGCTGCTGGGGTGGCGGGTTTGGCGGAAGGCGGCCGCCAAATAGGAACCTCCCCCTATGGGGGAGGCGATCGCGCAGCGATCGGTGGGGGGAATATCTTCCGAGGCCTCGAAAGCTGAAAACGTCCCCCCTCCGGCCCTCCGGGCCACCTCCCCCAGAGGGGGAGGATCTCGGTCGGCGCCGCGCCAGATGCTCCCCCTCTGGGGGAGCTGTCGGCGAAGCCGACTGAGGGGGTCCTACTTCGCCGCCGTCTTCGCATAGGCCTGCGCCTGGCCCAGCAGCCGCAGCACATTCCCGCTCCAGATCGCCTCGACGTCGGCGTCCGAATACCCCGCCGCCTTCAGGCGCGCGGTGATCTTGGGCAGGTCGGCGACGTCCTCGAAGCCTTCCACCCCGCCGCCGCCGTCCCAGTCGGCGCCGACGCAAACGGCTTTCGCCCCGCCGATCTTCAGCACGTGGTTCATGCTGTCCATGAAGATGTCGAAGTTGGCGCGGATCGGGGGGTACTTCTTGTCGAGCTCGCCGCGCTTCTTGGCGTAGGCGACGACGTCGGCCTGGGTGGCGACCTCGTCGGCCGGCGGCTTGCCCAGGGCTTCCAGGGCGGCCTTGCGCTCGGGGCTGGCGGGCGCGGCCTTCAGATAGACCGAGTTGATGCAGATCGCCCCGCCGCTGTCGGCGATGCGCTTGATGTGGGCGTCGTCGAGATTGCGCGGATGGTCGAAGACGGCCTTGGCGCCCGAGTGCGAGGCGATGATCGGAACCTTCGACAGGGCCACGGCCTGGTCCACCACGTCGTCGGAGGCATGGCTGACGTCGATCAGGATGCCCAGCCGATTGGCCTCGTCCAGCCAGCGCAGGCCCAGCGGCGAGAAGCCGTTCCAGATCTTGCCCTTGGGGTCGGTCGAGCTGTCGGCGAACTGGTTGTTGCGGAAGTGCACCGGCCCGGCCATCCGCACGCCGGTCTTGTAGAAGGTCTGCAGCAGGGTCAGGTCTTCGCCGATCGGCCAGCTGTTCTCGATGCTCTGGAAGGCGAACTTCTTGCCGGCCTTGTTGATGCGGACCGCGTCTTCGGGCGTGTAGGCCAGCTCGAACTTGTCGCTGTGGGCGGCGACCATCTCGCGGATCTCGGTCGCCCGGGTCAGGGCGAAGTCGCGGGCGTAGCGATAGCCCTCGGCGGTCAGGTCGCCCTGGCCGGTGTAGATGACGAAGAACCCGCCATCCAGGCCCCCGTCGTTCATCCGCGGCAGGTCCACCTGGGTGAAGTCCTGCCCCACCGTGTGGCGGTCGGTCATGCTCCAGCCCGGCCGCGAGAAGTGCTCGGGCGTGTCGAGGTGGGTGTCCAGCGTCAGGATGCGCTCGTGCAGCGCCCGATCGACCTTGGAGACCTCGGTCTTGCCCCCCTCATTCTTGGGCGCGTCGGCGGCGTTGGCGGAAGCGCCCAGCAGGGCGGTCGAGGCGAGCAGGACTGACAGCAGGCGACGCATGGGACACTCCGGAACAGCTGATCCGGTCAAGCTCGGGGGCGCCGCGCCCGGCGTCAAGGACATTAGATTTTCTTCGCGCCCACTTTTCGCGGGTGAGCGTCAGATCAGCCCCAGCGCCTTGAAGCTGGCCACCCCGTCGCGGCCCACCACCAGGTGGTCGTGGACGACGATGCTCAGGGCCTTGCCGGCGGTGATGATCTGCTTGGTCATCTCGATGTCGGGCCGCGAAGGGGTGGGGTCGCCGCTGGGGTGATTGTGCAGCAGGATGATGTTGGAGCTGGCCAGTTCCAGCGCCCGTCGCATCACCTCGCGCGGATAGACCGGGGCGTGGTCGACCGTGCCGTGGTTCATCACCTCGTCGGCGATCAGCTGGTTTCTCTTGTCGAGGAACAGCACCCGGAACTGCTCGCGGGACTCGTTGGCCAGGGCGACGCGCACATAGCCCAGCAGCGCCGTCCACGACGAGATCACCGGCCGCTTGGCGATGGTCTCGCGGCCGGCGCGCAAGGTGGCCTCGTGCAGGATCTTCAGCTCGACGGCCGCGGTCTCGCCCACGCCGGAGACGGTCTTCAACTCCTCGACGCTGGCGCCCAGCACCCCGGCGAAAGAGCCGAACCGGGCCAGCAGCGCCTTGGCCAGCGGTTTGACGTCGCCGCGCGGCAGGCTGCGGAAGAGATAGAGTTCGAGCAGTTCATAGTCGGGCAGCGCGGCGAGGCCCGCGGCCCTGGCCCGCTCCCGCAGGCGCTCGCGATGGCCGGTCTGGTGCGCGGGCGCGGCTTTGGCCGGCGCTCTGGGCGCGCGCGGCGCGGCCTCCGACACCTTCAAGGACTTGCCGCTGACCATCGCACCCCCTTGCGAGGGAAGGATTAGAGCTTAGCAATCTGGAGTTGTCGAGAGACCTTCCTACCCCAACGTTCGTCATCCCGGCCGAAGCGAAGCGCAGAGCCGGGACCCAGGGGCCGCCGCACCGCACCGGCGACCGCCCGGGTGGACGACCTCGCCGCCGAGCCCAGTCCCCTGGGTCCCGGATAAGCCCTGCGGGCTTTCCGGGATGACGACCTCTGGGATCTAGGGAAGCGAAATCAGAACGCCGGAACGACCGCGCCCTTGTACTTCTCCGCCAGGAACGCCTTCACCTCGGGCGAGGTCAGGGCCTTGGCCAGCTTGGCCACGCGCGGGTCGCTGGCGTTGTCCGGGCGGGCGACCAGGAAGTTCACGTAGGGGCTGGTCTTGTCCTCGATCAGCAGGGCGTCCTTGGCCGGGTCGAGCTTGGCGTCCAGCGCGTAGTTGGTGTTGATCACCGCCAGATCCACCTGGTTCAGCACCCGCGGCAGGGTCGCCGATTCCAGCTCCTTGAACTTCAGGTTCTTGGGGTTGGCGGTGATGTCCTTCAGGGTCGAGACGGGGTTCTTGAGATCCTTCAAGGTGATCAGGCCGTTGCGGGCCAGCAGCAGCAGGGCGCGGCCGCCGTTGCTGGGCTCGTTGGGGATGGCCACGGTCGCGCCGGCCGGCAGGTCGGCGATGGCCTTGATCTTCGAGGAATAGGCGCCCAGCGGCTCGATGTGCACGCCGGCGACCTTGACCAGGCCCCAGCCGCGGTCGGCGTTGACGGTGTCGAGATACGGACCGGTCTGGAAGTAGTTCACGTCCAGATGCTTCTCGGCCAGCTGGGTGTTGGGCTGGACGTAGTCGTTGAACACCTTGACGTCGATCTTCAGGCCTTCGGCCGCCAGCTTCGGCTTGATGAACTCCAGCACCTCGGCGTGCGGCACGGCGGTGGCGCCGACCACCAGGGTGTCGGCGGCCGACGGCGCGGGCTGACGGCTGCAGGCGGCCAGCAGGGCGAAGGCGGCGAGGCTGAGGAGGGCGGCGCGGCGGGCGACCATGAACGGCTCCGGTAAGTCGATAATTCCGGATGGGTATTGCGCGAAAACGCCGCCGGGGCGGAATCAGTTTTCCTGAGGCGGGGAAGAGGGTGACGTGGCGCACGCCCCTTTAACTCCCGTCATTCCCGCCCTTGTGGCGGGAACCCCTCTGTCAGCCGCAAGGGCGGTTGGGGCGGCGCGCCGAGCGCGCCGCTGCCGCTTCACGTGCAAGCGGAACCAGGGGTTCCCGCCACAAGGGCGGGAATGACGGGCGTTTAGGGGGATAGGTCCCTACGCCTCGTTGGCCGGATCTTCCGGCCCCTGGATCGTCCAGTTCGAGACGAAGTCGGGGCTGTCCAGCACCTCGCCGTTGGCCAGGGTGTAGGCGCCCTTCAGGGCCGGCTGGATGTTCGAGGTCTGGGGCGGCAGCAGGTAGGTGTCGCCGTCGTCCTCCTCGCCCAGCAGGTCGATCAGGATGCCCTCGTCGGCTTCGGCCGACAGGATGACGCCGTGGAACTGCTCGACCGCTTCGATCTCGCCGTCGGCGTCGAGGAAGGTCAGGCCCACCAGGATGGTCTTGCCCGGCAGGGTTTGCGCCAGGGCCTCGTCCCAGTGCTCGGGCGGCGGGGCGGGGAGGATGATGTCTTCGCTCATATCGGGGGTTTTAGGCGCCAGAAAGGGCCGCTGCAATCACCCCGGCCGCTTGGCCCGCGTAAGGTTCAGCGGCGCGTAGCCGGCGGCGGCGAAGAAGGCCTGGGCGCCCGTGTTGTCGGCCCAGGCGTCGAGAACCACGCTCGCCAGCCCCAGCAGGCGGGCCTCGTCCTCCAGCGACGCCAGCAGGGCCGAGGCGAGGCCCTGGCGGCGAACCGCCGGGTCCACCGACAGGTGATGCAGGTAGAGCCGTCGCCGCGCCAGGGCGAACGGCGTCTCGGGGCGGTCCTGGATTTCGGCCCAGGCATAGCCGACCGTCGCGCCGTCCAGCGCCGCCACCCGCAGGCGATGGCTCGGCTGATCGAGAAGCCCGCGCAGGAAGGCCGCCAGTTCGTCCGGGTCGACTTTCGGCTTGAAGACCTCGGGCGACAGCGCCGCGTGCAGGCTCTGGACCACGGCGTTCAGCGCGACCAGGGCCGGGATGTCGCTTTCGACGGCGGGCCTGATCGCGAGCGTGCTCACCGGTGCGAGACCCGCCGCACCACCGTGTCGCCGACCATCTGCAGCACCTGCACAAGGATCAGCAGCACCACCACGGTCACCACCATCACGTCGGTCTGGAAGCGCTGGTAGCCGAAGCGGATGGCCAGATCCCCCAGCCCCCCGGCCCCGACCACCCCGGCCATGGCGGTGTAGGAAACGAGCGCGATGGCCGTCACCGTCGCCCCGGCGATGATCCCGGGCATCGCCTCCGGCAGAAGCGCGCCCAGCACCACCTGCCGGCGCGAGCCGCCCAGGGCGAAGCTGGCCTCGACCACGCCCTTGTCGACCTCGCGCAGGGCGGTCTCGACCAGGCGGGCGTAGAACGGCGCGGCCCCGACCACCAGCGGCGGAATGGCCCCGGCCACGCCCAGCGAGGTGCCGACCAGCAGCACGGTCAGCGGGATCATCACGATCAGCAGGATCACGAACGGCACCGAGCGCAGGATGTTGACCAGCAGGCCCAGCACCGTATGTGCAGCCTTGTTCTCCAGCATCTGGCCCTTGCCGGTCAGGAACAGGATCACGCCCAGCGGCAGGCCCAGGATCACGGTCAGGGCCATGGAGCCGCCGAGCATGGTCAGGGTGTCGAGCGTGGCGAAGCCGATGTCGCTCCAGTCGATATTGGCGAACAGGCTCATCGGGCGTCCTCCAGGCGGTCGACCCGCACGCCGGCGGCCTCGAAGCGGGCGATGGCGGCCTCGATGTCGCCGCCGGTCAAAGCGAGGGTCAGCTGGCCGTAGGGGGCGTCGCGCAGCTTGTGGATGCGGCCGCCGAGGATCGAGTAGTCGACGCCGGTCTCGCGGGCCACCGCCCCCAGCACCGGCTTGTAGGTGGCCTCGCCCTTGAAGGTCAGCCGCACCAGCACCCCGGCCGGCAGGGCGACCTCCGAGGCCTCCTCCGCCTCGCCGACGAAGCGGCGGGCCGTGCCGCTGGCCGGATGCAGGAACACCTCCTCGACCGGGCCTTCCTCGACCACGCGGCCGGCCTCCAGCACCGCCACCCGGTCGCAGACGCGGCGCACCACGTCCATCTCGTGGGTGATCAGCACGATGGTCAGGCCCAGCTCGCGATTGAGGTCGGAGATCAGGGCCAGGATCTGCTCGGTGGTCTCGGGATCCAGCGCGCTGGTGGCCTCGTCGCACAGCAGGATCTTCGGCCCCGTCGCCAGGGCGCGGGCGATGCCGACCCGCTGCTTCTGGCCGCCAGACAGCTGGGCCGGATACTTGGTCGCGTGGTCCGACAGCCCCACCCGCGCCAGCAGCTCGGCCGTGCGGGCCTTGATCTGCGCGGGCTCCCAGCCCGCCAGCTTCAGCGGGAAGGCGACGTTCTGCTCGACGGTCTTGGACGACAGCAGGTTGAAGTGCTGGAAGATCATCCCCACCCGCCGACGCAGCGCCCGCAGGCCGGCGACATCCAGCGCCGCCACGTCGTCGCCGTCGACCACGACCTTGCCGCCGGTCGGCAGCTCCAGGCCGTTGATCAGCCGGATCAGGGTCGACTTGCCGGCCCCCGAGGCGCCGATGACCCCGAACACCTCGCCCTGGGCGACCTCGAGCGAGGCCTCGCGCAGGGCCGCATGACCAGACGCGCCGCGCGAGGCGGCGTAGGTCTTGGAGACGGAGTCGAAACGGATCACCGGCGGCGGGTCCTTACTTTGCGGCGGCGGCCACCGGCGTGGCGGCGCGCGGCGGGGCGTTCTTGACGTAGCGGTCCATCCAGTCGGTCATCTCCCACAGGGTGTGCATCACCGACTCCCGGGCGCGATAGCCGTGGGCCTCGTAGGGCAGCACGGTGTAGCGCACGGTGGCCCCCGCCCCCTTCAGCGCGGCGTAGAAGCGCTCGCTCTGGATCGGGAAGGTGCCGGAATTGTCGTCCGCCTGGCCGTGGATCAGCAGGATCGGCTCGTTGATCTGCTTGACGTAGGTGAACGGGCTCATCTTCGTATAGGTGTCGGTCGCCTGCCAGTAGGTGCGCTGCTCGGACTGGAAGCCGAACGGCGTCAGGGTGCGGTTGTAGGCGCCCGAGCGGGCGATGCCGGCCCGGAAGAGGTCGGTGTGGGCCAAGAGGTTGGCGGTCATGAACGCGCCGTAGCTGTGGCCGCCCACGGCGATGCGGTCGCGGTCGGCCACGCCCAGGGCCACTACCGCGTCCACCGCGGCCTTGGCGTCGGCGGTCAGCTGTTCCACATAGCTGTCGTTGGGCTCGGCCCCGTCCTTGCCGATGATCGGCATGCCCGGACCATCGAGCACCGCATAGCCCTGGGTCAGCAGGAACAGCGGGCTGGCGCCGCCCGGACGGGTGAAGCGGTTGCCCGCGTCCACCGTCTGGCCGGCCACCGAGGCGTCGGTGAACTCTTCGGGATAGGCCCACATCAGCATCGGCAGCGGGCCGTCCTTGGCCTTGTCGTAGCCGGCCGGCAGGTAGAGGTCGCCCGACAGCTTCACCCCGTCGGGGCGGCTGTAGGTGATGGTCTGCTTGGTGACGCCGGCGAACTGCGGGGCGCGGTCGGCGAAGGTCGTCAGGGCCTTGCCGTTCCCACCCTTCAGGGGTTTGACGAAGTAGTTGGGAACCTCGTCCTTGCTCTCGCGGCGGGTGATCAGGGTCTTGCCGGCCTCGTCGGCCAGGGCCACCGGCGCCTCGTAGTACGGGGCCTTGGCCTGCCAGACGCGCGCGGTCTTGCCGTCGGCCAGGTTCATGACGCCGACGAACGGATACTCGCCCTTGGCCGTGGCCCCGGCGCCGGTGACGAACACGCCCTTGCCGTCCGGCGTGAAGTGCAGCACCGCCTCGCCCTGGGCGTTGCGGCGGCTGACCGCGTCGCCCGGATCGCCGTAGCGGTCCTGGTAGTTGCGCTCCAGCAGCAGGCGGCCGGCGCCCGGCTTCGAAGGATCGACCGCCAGGCGCTTTTCCTTGCGGTTGTCGAACCAGCGGCTGGTGACCAGAGCAAAATCGCCACGGCCCCAGTCGATCCCAGCGTAACGCAAATCAAGGTCGATCAGCGTGGCCGGGGCGACGTCGAACGGCGCGGCCTGCATCAGCACCCGGTCGTGGATCTCGACCTTCTTCTTCGGATCGCCGCCGTCCTGGGCCTCGGCCCAGACCAGGGTGGCCGGCGCGTCGGCGCGCCACTCGGCGCTGCGCGGACCGGCGACCACCGCGTCGAAGGCCGACGACAGGTTATCGGCCAGCGGACGGTCGGCAAGGGTCTTGACCAGCTTGCCGTCGGTCGCGTCCAGCACCTGGATCTCGGTGGGGAAGCGGCCGGCCGGGACGAGGTAGCTGTAGGGACGCTTCAGGCGGGTGACCAAGAGATAGCGACCGTCGGGCGAGGTGGAGAAGCCGTTGACCACGCCGGCCGCGCCCACCGGGGTCGCCGCGCCGTCGGCCAGGGCCACGCGGGTCAGCTGGCTGGTGAAGTAGTGGTCGAACAGCGCCTCGTCATGGGCGTCGGCCAGCAGGTCCTGATAGGTGCGGATGGCGGCGGTGCGGCCGGCGGCCTGCTGCACGATCGGGCCTTCCGGCGCCGCCGGCTCGGCGGGCGCCGCGCCGCGACCGGCCGGGATCTGGCGCACCAGCAGGCCGCTGTCGCCCGGCAGCCAGTCGTAGCCGGCCCCGAAGGCGGCGTTCAGCACCGGGCCGGTCAGCCTGCGCGCCGTGGCCGTCTTCAGCTCGGCGACCCACAGCTCCAGGCCCGTGGGCGCTTCCATCACGAAGGCCAGGTGCTGGCCGTTCGTCGACCAGCGGGTCTCGATGAAGCGCGTGCCCTGGGGCAGAGCGACCTGACGCACCGCGCCGGACTTCACGTCCTCGAAGGCCAGGCTGTTCATCCAGTTGGTGCGGGCCTCGATCGGACCGTTGGTGCGCGGGTTCAGGCGATAGCCGCCCAGGCGCAGGATCGGATCGGCCACGGCCCGGATCGGCGGCAGGTTCTCGCGGCCCAGCACGGCCAGGGTCCTGCGATCGGGGCTCAGGGTCACGCCCGGCGTCGGGGCGGCGTCGAGGATCTGGGCGATCGGCGCCGGCGGCGTCCGATAGGCCTCGCCGGCCGTGGCGGCGGACGCACCGCCGATCAGAACCGCCAGCACGGCGGTCGAAGCCAGGGCCGCGGCGCGGCGACCAAAACGCGTATCGAACATGAAGCCCCCGGAACTCACAGGAAGGGGCAGCAATAGGCGGGCTTACGGCTCAGGTGAACGAAAAAGCGAGGGGGAAAGAGGGCGGCGGGCCCATTTTTGCCCTCGCGCTCCCTCCTCTCCCGTCATTCCCGCCCTCGTGGCGGGAACCCCTCTGTCAGCCGCAAGGGCGGATGGGCGGCGTGCTCAGCACGCCGCTTGCATCTCACGTGAAAGCGGAACCAGGGTTTCCCGCCACAAGGGCGGGAATGACGGGAAGTAAGGGAAGCGGGGACTGGCTCCCTACCGCCTAACCACCACCCCGCCCTTCATCACGAACACCGGCTTCTCCAGCACCGTCACGTCCGCCAGCGGGTCGCCGGACACCGCGATCAGGTCGGCGTAGCGGCCCGGCGTCGCCTGGCCGACGTCCTTGTCGCGGCCCAGGGCCTGGGCGGCGTTGAGGGTGGCGGCCTGGATGGCCTGCAGGGGCGTGGCGCCGTAGCGGACCATGACGGCGAACTGGCGGGCGTTGTCGCCGTGCGGATAGACCCCGGCGTCGGTGCCGTAGATCATCTTCACCCCGGCCTTCAGGGCCTTGCGGAAGTTCTCGCGCTGGACCTCGGCGATGTCGCGGTCCTTGCGCAGGTTGTCTTCCAGCACGCCGTTCCTGGCGCCCTCGGCCTGGGTGTAGTCGGTGTTGTAGATGTCCATCGAGAACCAGGTTCCCTTCTGGGCGGCCAGCTTGATCCCCTCGTCGTCGACCAGGCTGGCGTGCTCGATGGTGTCGATGCCGGCGCGGATGGCGTCCTTGATGCCGGCCGCGCCGTGGGCGTGGGCGGCGACCTTGAGGCCGGCCATGTGGGCCTCGTCGGCCACGGCGGTCATCTCGGCCAGGGTCAGCTGCTGCTGGCCCGGCTCGTCGCCGCGCGAGAAGACCCCGCCGGTGGCGCAGATCTTGATCACCTGGGCGCCGTATTTCTTCAGCGTCCGCACCGCCTTGCGGGCCTCGTCGGGGCTGTCGATGTTGTAGGGGGCCTTCTGGTCCATAGACGGCGGGAAGAAGGTGCTGTCGCAGTGCCCGCCGGTGGCCCCGATGGCGTAGGTGGCCGTCACCACGCGCGGCCCGGGCACCACGCCCTCGTCGATCGCCTCGCGCAGGCCCACGTCGTTGAAGCGGTCGGCGCCGACGTTGCGCACGGTGGTGAAGCCGGCGTTCAGCGTGGCCTTGGCGTTGGCGGTCTGGGTCACGCTCCAGAAGGCGTCGCTGAACTGCAGGGAATTGTAGCCGCCGTAGACGGGCGAGGCGTCGAGGTGCACGTGCATGTCGATCAGGCCCGGCAGCAGGGTCGCGCCCGGCAGGTCGACGGTCTCGGCGCCCTGCGGAATGGCGATCTCGCCGGCCTTGCCGACGGCGGTGATCCGGCCGCCGACCACCAGCACCAACGGGTTCTCGACATAACGCCCAGTGGCGACGTCCAGCAGCCGCGCGGCGGTGACGACCTTGGTCTCGGCCGCCTGGGCCAGGCCCGCCCCCAAGGTCGCGCTCAGCGCCAGGGCGGCCGCCAGGGTCGAAATCGTCAGTCCACGCATCCGGTCGCCTCGCGCTGATTTGCGAAACCGACGCTAGAGCGTGGCCTTGATCGTGGAAAGGGCGACCGCACGTTGCGGCCGCCCCTTTTTCGTCAGGCCTTGAAGAAGGCCAGCAGGTCCGGATTGATGATCTCCGGGTGGGTCGTGCACATGCCGTGCGGCAGGCCCTTGTAGGTCTTCAGCTCGCCCTTCTTGAGCAGCTTGGCCGAGAGCGGAGCGCTGTCGGCGTAGGGCACGATCTGGTCGTCGTCGCCGTGCATCACCAGCACCGGCACGTCGGCCTTCTTGAGATCGTCGGTGAAGTCGGTCTCGGAGAAGGCCTTGATGCAGTCGTAGTGGGACTTGATGCTGCCGGTCATGCCCTGGCGCCACCAGTTCCAGATCACGCCCTGGTCGACCTTCGCGCCCGGACGGTTGTAGCCGTAGAACGGACCGGCCGGCACGTCGAAGAAGAACTGGGCGCGGTTGGCGGCGGTGGCGGCGCGGAAGCCGTCGAACACTTCCAGCGGCAGGCCGCCCGGGTTCTTGTCGCTCTTGACCATGATCGGCGGCACCGCGCCGATCAGCACGGCCTTGGCCACGCGGCCCGGCTTGGCGCGGGCGACGTAGTGGATCACCTCGCCGCCGCCGGTCGAGTGGCCGACGTGGATGGCGTTCTTCAGGTCGAGGTGGTCGGTCAGGGCCGCGACGTCGGCGGCGTAGGTGTCCATCTCGTTGCCGGTGTCGGTCTGGGTCGAGCGGCCGTGACCGCGACGGTCATGGGCGATCACCCGGAAACCCTGGGCGTAGAAGAACATCATCTGGTTGTCCCAGTCGTCGGCCGTCAGCGGCCAGCCGTGGTGGAACACGATCGGCTGGGCGGTCTTGGGGCCCCAGTCCTTGTAGTAGATTTGAGTGCCGTCCTTGGTCGTGACGTAACCGCTGCTCATGGTCGTGGCTCCGTGGGAGGAAAGAGGCGCGGCCGAAGCCGCGGCGAAGGGCGGCGCGAGCGCGAAGGCCGCCAGGCCAAGGCCCGCGGTCAGCACGTCGCGGCGGGAGGCGCCGTCATCTGTGGAAGGATTGGTCATCGGTCGCCCCTCTGCATCGAACAGTCAGGGCGGCGCGTCGTCGCCTCCCCGAACGAGGCGCACAGTGGCCGACGGACCGGGAGCGGGCTTGAACATATCGGGCGACGCCTGGGACGAACGCGCTTCGACGTCGGGTGGGGGTAGCGGCCGGGCGCGCGGACGCCTCCCAGTTCTCCCGTCATTCCCGCCCTTGTGGCGGGAATGACGGGAAGATTGGAACCCTACTCCACCCGGGGCAGCACCAGGGCCACGCGCAGGCCAGGGCCCATGCCGTTGTATTCGCCCGGCCCCTCGGCCAGTTCCAGACGGCCGCCGTGCGAGGCGGCCACCGCCTGCACCAGCGACAGGCCAAGGCCCGCCCCCGGCTCGCTGCGGCTGTTCTCCAGGCGCACGAAGCGCTGGACGACGCGGGCGCGGTCGGCCTCGGGTACGCCGGGACCCGTATCGGTGACCGAGAACTCCAGCTCGCCCGACGAGCGGCGGCGCAGGCGCATCATGATCGCCCCGCCCTCCGGCGTGTACTTGATCGCGTTGTCGAGCAGGTTGGCCAGGGCCTGGGCGATGAACTCGCGATTGCCGCGCAAGCTGAGGGCCGGCGTCACCTCGGCCTTGAAGTCCAGCCCCTTGTCCTCGCACGACAGCTCGTAGAGCTCGGACATGTCGGTCGCCAGCTCGCTGGCGTCGAAGGGCTTCTGGTCGGGGGCCTGGCCGGCGGCCTGCAGGCGGGCGATGGCCAGCACGGCGTTGAAGGTCTTGAGCACGCCGTCGGCGTCCATCAGCGCCGTTTCCAGCGCCGCCACCGGATCGCCCTTGCCGTTCTCGGCGTCGATCAGGGCCACCTCCATGCGGGCGCGCAGGCGGGTCAGCGGCGAGCGCAGGTCGTGGGCGATGGCGTCGCCGGCGTGGCGCAGGCCGCCCATCAGCCGCTCGATGCGGTCGAGCATGTCGTTCAGGCCCTCGGCCAGCTCGTCATATTCGTCGCGCGTGCCGCGCAGCTTGGCGCGGGCGTGCAGGTCGCCCGAGCGCACGGCGTTCACCACGTCCACCAGGCCCTGCATGCTGCGGCTGACATTGCGGCTGATCAGCACCCCGCCGGCCAAGCCCAGGATGATGACCAGCGCCCCCGCCCCCCACAGGGCCCGGACGATCTTCATCACATAGCCCTGGGACTCGGCGACGTCGGCCCCGACGAACAGGATCTCGCCGCCGCTCAATCGCTCCTGAACCCCGCGCGCCGAGCGCCGCACCGGGGCGCCGTCGAGGTCGGTCTCGGTCAGGGTGAAGCCGCGCCAGGTCGGCCCCGAGCCGGTGAAGTCGTCGATCGGCGACTCCTCGATCGAGCCGGTGATCCGCTTGCCGTCCTTGCCGGCGAGGTAATAGAGAAACGGCCGCTCGCCGATGGCCCGCTCGACCAGGGTCTGGTTCAGGGCGTTGACCCCGCCCTGGCGATAGGCCGCCTCCAGGCTCTCCATCTCGCGGGTGATCTCGGCGTCGGCGCGGCGGTCCACCTCGCCGGCGGTGGCGATGTAGATATAGCCGAGGAAGGCCGTCGCCGCGGCGGCGAACAGGGCCAGGAACAGCAGGGTCAGCCGGAACGGCGTGGATCGGACGAGGCGCGGCAGGCGCATGGGTCTAGCTCTTCTTGCCCATCAGGGCGGCGGTGTCTTGGCGGCTGTCGAGGATGCGGAGCACCAGAATTCCAGCCTGATCGGGCAGCGGCCGGTAGACGATCACCCAGGGCGGGACCGAAAACGAACGCGGCGTCGCCGGGAAGTCAGGGCGCGGCCTGCCGAGCAAAGGACGCCGAGCCAACATTTCCAAAGCGGCCTCCAGCCGATCGGAAACCGCCCGAGCGCGCCCGATGCCGCTCTCACGCGTGATCCAAAGAGACAGCTTGAGCGCATCACTCCGCGCCCTGGAGCTCCTCTCGATCCTGCCCCCGACCATGTCGCTCGCTAGCGGCCTTCCTTGCGCAGGATTTCCTGAACCTCAGCCATGACGTCCTCCATGGTCCAGGGCTCGGCCTTGCCCTCGGCGAACTCTCGATCCGCCTCGATGATCGACTCGTTGATGGCGTCACGGTTCCGAACAATCCAGGCCTCCATCTCCTCCTCGGAGGGGATCGGGCCAAGGCCGTCGTCGACCTCGTCGTCCGGAACGGGCTTGGAAGGCTTGTTCATGGCGCTCAGCCTAACACGGGTCCCGCAGGCCGCCTACGGATCGAGCCGGTAGCCTGCCCCGCGCACGGTCTGCAGCATGGCCCGGTCGAACCCCTTGTCGATCTTCGAACGCAGGCGGGAGATGTGCACGTCGATGACGTTGGTCTGCGGGTCGAAGTGGTATTCCCACACCTTCTCCAGCAGCATGGTGCGGGTCACCGACTGGCCGGCGTGGCGCATCATGAACTCCAAGAGTTGAAACTCTCTGGGTTGGAGATCGATCTCCTTGCCCTGGCGATGGACCGTGCGGTTGATGAGGTTCATCTCGAGCTCGCCCACCTTCAGGGTCGTGGCCACCGCGCCCGTCTCGCGACGGCGCGACAGGGCTTCGACGCGGGCGATCAGCTCGGGAAAGGCGTACGGCTTGACCAGGTAGTCGTCGGCGCCGGCCTTCAGACCGTCGACGCGGTCGCCCACCTCGCCCAGGGCCGACAGGAACAGCACCGGCGTCTGGTCGCCTTCGCGGCGCAGGGTCGAGACCACCTCGACGCCGTTCTTCTTGGGCATCATGCGGTCGACGATCAGCACGTCGAAGCCGCCCTTGCCGGCCTCGGTCAGGCCCGCCTCGCCGTCCGGCGCGTGGACGCATTGGTAGCCGGCCTCGGTCAGGCCGTGGGACATGGCGGCGGCGGCCTCCAGATCGTCCTCGATGATCAGAATACGCATCAGCCAACCCCTCGTGCGCCGTCCGGATGGAGAAACAACCCACGTTCTCCCGATTCTGTCGACCGGAGCGATAGCGAGCGGTCTGATACCGGCTTTACGCGCGAGCGTACCTTAAACCTTGGTCACATACGAAAAATCCCGCCCCGGCATCTGCCGGGGCGGGATCGATCGGTTCACGCTGCGAGAACGCTTACGGCGCGATCTTCAGCGGCACGATGGTCGGACGGCCGGCGCGGACGATGCGCAGGTTGACGCTCGGACGCTGCAGCTTCTTGGCCGCCTCGACCTGGGCGTTGACCTCGGCGACGGTCGAGACCGCCTCGCCGTTGACGCTGGTCACCACGTCGCCCTTGCGCAGACCCTTCTCGCCGGCGTCGGACGAGGCCTTGACGCTGTCGATCAGCAGACCCTTCACGGCGGTGTCGATGCCGTTGGCCTTGCGGGCCGCGTCGTCCAGCGGCGACAGGCTCATGCCCAGGGCCTCGACCTTGGGAGCCGCCGGCTTGGCCGGAGCGGCCGGATCGTTGCCGTCCTCGTTGTCGTTGTCGGCCAGTTCCTTCTCGGTCGGACGCACGCCCGAACGGATCTCGACGGTGCGGGGCTTGCCGCCGCGCAGGACGGCCAGCTTGATCACCTCGCCCGGACGGGCCTTGGCGACTTCGCGGGTCAATTCCGAACCGCTCTTGATGGCCACGCCGTTGACAGAGGTGACCACGTCTTCCGGCATCAGGCCGCCGCGCTGGGCGGGACCGCCCGGCACCAGGTCGGCGACGATGGCGCCCTTGACGTCGGCCAGGCCCTGGGCCTCGGCCATCTCGCTGGTGAAGGGCTGAATCTGGGCGCCGATATAGCCGCGCACCACCTTGCCGCCGTTGATCAGCTGCTTGGCGGTGGCCTCGGCCACGTCGGCGGGGATGGCGAAGCCGATGCCCACCGAGCCGCCGGTCGGCGAGAAGATCGCCGTGTTCACGCCGATCACCCGGCCGTAGATGTCGAACGACGGACCGCCCGAGTTGCCGCGGTTGATCGGAGCGTCGATCTGGATGTAGTCGACGAACTGCGAGGAGTTGTCGCCCAGGTCGCGGCCATAGGCCGAGATGATGCCGGCCGTGGCGGTGCCGCCCAGGCCGAACGGGTTGCCGATGGTGATCACCCAGTCGCCGACGCGCGGACGGGCCTGGTTCTCGAAGTTCACGAACGGGAACGCCGCGCCCTTGGCCTTGGGATCGATGACCTTGATCACGGCCAGGTCGGTGCTTTCGTCGCGGCCGACGATGGTGGCCTTCAGCTCGCGGCCGTCCTTCATGACGACGTTGATGCCGTCGGTGTCGGCGTCGGCCACCACGTGGTTGTTGGTGACGATGTAGCCGTCGGCCGAGATGAAGAAGCCCGAGCCCGAGGACTGCTGCTTGGGCGCCTGGGCGGCGTCGTCGCCGTCCTCGCCCGGCTTCTGGCCCTTGGGCACGATGTCGAACGGCAGGCCTTCCAGGCCCGGAATGCGCAGGCGGGCCTTGGGATCGGCCTTTGACGTCACGTCGATCTGCACGACGGCCGGCGAGACCTTCTCGAAGATGTCGGCGAAGGACAGCGGCGCGCCGGGCGGCG
The DNA here is from genome assembly GCF_059418205.1 of Caulobacter sp. GW821-FHT09B11. Taxonomy (NCBI): domain Bacteria; kingdom Pseudomonadati; phylum Pseudomonadota; class Alphaproteobacteria; order Caulobacterales; family Caulobacteraceae; genus Caulobacter; species Caulobacter sp. GW821-FHT09B11. Next base: position 18,176 of record NZ_JBWKPK010000031.1, read on the forward strand.
GAGCGAACATCGGGGCGGCGGTGGCCGAGGCGCGCACCAGCTGCGGCTCCTGCTCCGCGGCGCCGGCCGGTCCCATCCGCATGCCCACGCCCGCCAGGGCGGCGCACGCGACGCCCGCCCCCGCGACGGCGCCAACAATGAATCCTGACTTCCGAGCAGCCATCTTTCGTCTTTCCTCAACCCACGGCGCTCTGCGCCGGGTTCTGTCGAACAGAACCTAGTCGCACCAGCAATTCGTGCAACGGTTCTAGGATTATCTTTCCTTCACCCACGCGGCGCTTCTTGCGGCGTCATCGCGGCGCAATCGTGTCATTCTTTCCCGAGCAGACCGCGCAGCCGCGCTTCCTCCTCGGCCGACAGCGCCTCGGGCGGCGCTTCCGCCTCCCGCCGTCGTCGCAACAGCGCGACCATCAGCCCGCCGCCGGCCAGCAGAACCGCCAGCGGCGTCAGCCACAGCACCGCGTTGCCGGCCGAGAACGGCGGCTTCAGCAGCACGAACTCGCCGTAGCGCTCCGTCAGGAACGCGCGGATCTCGCCGTCGCTCCGGCCCTGCTTCACTTGGTCGCGCACCAGCACGCGCAGGTCGCGGGCCAGGTCGGCCTCGGAATCGTCGATCGACTCGTTCTGGCAGACGAGGCACCGCACCTGCTTGAAGATTTCGCGCGCCCTGGCCTCCTGCCCCGGATCGGCCAGCCGCTCGGACGGGTCCGACGCCGCGGCCATGCAGGCGACGGCGGCCAGGGTAACAATCAGCACGCGCCCCTTCTCCCCTTGCGGGAGAAGCCGACGGATGAGGGGTCGCACAGAGGGTTCTGAGAGACCCCTCATCCGACCCGCTGCGCGGGCCACCTTCTCCCGCAAGGGGAGAAGGACCGCTTGGAGCGCGCTCACGCCTCAGCTCCCTTGGCTTTCCGCCCCACGCCGATCCGCAGCCGGCGGTCCGACAGCGACACCGCCCCGCCCAGGGCCATGATCAGCGGTCCCAGGAAGATCAGCCGCACCCACGGATTGACATAGGCCCGCACCAGCCAGGCCGGCTCGCCCGCCGGACCGGCCCGCCGCTCGCCGATGACCACGTAGAGGTCGTCCAGGCCGCGCGGGCACAGCGCCACCTCCGAGGTCGTCTGGCCGCCGACCGGGAAGAACCGCCGCTCGGGCTCGGCCGTGCAGACGAAACCACCCGTCTTCTTCTCGATCCGCACCACGCCGCGCTCGGCCAGGTAGTTGGGCCCGTCCAGCGTGCCGACGTCGGTCAGGGTCAGCACATAGGCGCCCAGTTCGATCTTGCCGCCGACGCCCAGGGCCTGGGCGCTCTCGATCCGCCAGGCGGTCTCGAAGCTGGCGCCCAGCACGAAGAGGCCAAGGCCGGCATGGGCGATGGTCATGCCCCAGGCCCCGCGCGGCAGGCCCGAGAGGCGCCGGCGCACCTCGGCCCAGGGCGCGCGGAAGGCCTTCACCCGCTCGGCCAGCTCGGCCAGCGCGCCGCCGATCAGCCAGAAGCCCAGCAGCAGGCCCAGGCTCGCCAGCGCCTTGCGCGGGGTGACCACGGCGTAGGCGGCCAGACCCAGCACGGCGGCGATCACCAGCGCCAGCCACAGCCGCCGCACGACGAGGCGGGCGTCGCCGCGCTTCCAGGCCAGCAGCGGCCCGGCCGGCAGGATGGCCAGGGCCAGCACCAGCAGCGGCGTGAAGGTCAGGTTGAAGAACGGCGGCCCGACCGAGACGGCCTCGCCGTCCAGCGCCTCGCGGATCAGCGGGTAGAGCGTGCCCAGCAGCACCGTCGCCGTCGCCGCCGACAGGATGATGTTGTTGAGCACGATGGCGCTCTCGCGGCTGACCGGCGCGAACAGGCCGCCGGCGTTCAGGCTGGGCGCGCGGATGGCGAACAGCACGAAGCCGAAGCCGGCCGCGACGCCCATGATCGATAGCAGCAGCACGCCCCGCGTCGGGTCGACGGCGAAGGCGTGGACGCTGGTCAGCACGCCCGAGCGCACCAGGAACGCCCCCAGCATCGAGAAGCCGAAGGCCGCCAGGGCCAGGAACACCGTCCACCCAGGCAGGGCGCCGCGCTTCTCCAGCACGATGGCCGAGTGCAGCAGGGCCGCCCCGATCAGCCAGGGCATGAAGCTGGCGTTCTCGACCGGGTCCCAGAACCACCAGCCGCCCCAGCCCAGCTCGTAATAGGCCCAGAAGGCGCCCAGGGTGATGCCGACGGTCAGCAGGCTCCAGGCCGCCAGGGTCCAGGGCCGCACCCAGCGGGCGAAGGCCGCATCGACCTTGCCCTCGATCAGGGCGGCGATCGCCAGCGAGAACACCACCGAGAAGCCGACATAGCCCGAATAGAGGAACGGCGGATGCACGGCCAGGGCCCAGTCCTGCAGCAGCGGATTGAGCGAGCGGCCCTCCACCGGCGGGTCCGGCAGGCGGGTCAGCGGGTTCGAGGCGAAGACGGTGTAGGCCAGGAACAGCACGCCCAGCGCGCCCTGCACCGCGATGGCGTAGGCCCGCAGGCGCGGCGGCAGGCGCTCGCCGAACACCGCCATGGCCGCGCCGTAGCCGGTCAGCACCAGGCACCACAGCAGCATCGAGCCCTCGTGGCTGCCCCAGGCGCCGGCCACCTTGTAGAGCAGCGGCTTGGCGGTGTGGGAGTTGGCCGTGACGTTGGCCACCGAGAAGTCGGAGGTGACGAAGGCGTAGATCAGCGCCGCGAAGGCGCAGGCCAGGGCCGCGAAGGTCGCGACGGCCGCGCCGCGTCCCGCGCCCGCCAGGGCACCCGAGCGCCGAGCGCCGCCCACGGCGGAAAGGCCGGTCTGGGCGACCGACAGCACCAGGGCCAGGACGAGGGCGAACGCGCCGAACTCGACGATCATCGGATGAGATCTCCCCTTCTCCCCTTGCGGGAGAAGGTGGCCCGCGCAGCGGGTCGGATGAGGGGTCGCGCGGACAGGGGAGCAAAACCCCTCATCCGTCGGCTGGCGCCGCCACCTTCTCCCGCAAGGGGAGAAGGGCCGCAGAGGTGATGGGAAGCGTTCAAGGCTTGCTCGCTCCGGGCGCGTCGTAGCTGGGCTTGCCGCTTCCCTCGCCGCGCCACTCGCCCTGCTCCTTGATGGCCTTGGCCACCTCGCGCGGCATGTAGCGCTCGTCGTGCTTGGCCAGCACCTGCTTGGCGACGAAGACGCCGCTCTCGTCGAACGATCCCGAGGCGACGATACCCTGCCCCTCGCGGAACAGGTCGGGCAGGTCGCCCTGGTAGCGCACCTTGCTGGTCGCTCTCTGGTCGGCGACGACGAACTCCACCAGGCCGTCGGGATGCTTGACCACGCTGCCGGCCTGCACCAGCCCGCCCAGCTGCACCTTGCGGCCGGCCTGCACGTGGGCCTCCTGGGCCTGGGCCGGGGTGTAGAACAGCGAGATCGAGTCCCGCATGCCGTACAGCGCCAGCCCCGCCGCCAGGGCGGCGACAGGCGCGATCGCCAGCAGGATGGTCAGGCGGCGGCGCGCCTTGCGGGATTTGGGCAGGAAGCTCATCGGGGGCTCGAAGCAGGCGGCGCATCGGCGGCCTGGCGCAGGGCGGCCAGCACGCGCGGCTGGTCCTTGAAGCGCTCGGTCGCGGTCTTCAGGGCGGCGTCGCGGCGAGCGGTGTCGCCCAGCACGCCATAGGCGCGGACCAGCCGCACCCAGCCGTCGGCGTTGTCGGGATCGGCGGCCAGCTTGGCGGCCAGGCTGTCGACCATGCCCTGGATCATGTCGGGGGTGACGCCGCCATCCGCCGCCGCCTGGGCGGCCTGCGAATTCGGCTCGACCAGCCGGCCGGCCTTGGCCGTGCGGTCGATCTCGGCGGTCAGGATCGCGCGGCGCTCGTCGGCCGGCGGCAGCGAGGCCAGCAGGCCGCGCCACCCGGCCAGGCCCTCGTCCAGCCGGCCGTCGGCGATCAGGGCCTTGGACAGGTGATAGCGGGCGGAAAGGTCGTTCGGGTCGCGCTTCAGCGCCTCGCTGAACGCCATGCGGGCGTCGGGACCGACCTGGCCGTTGTCGCCGGCCACGAAGGTCTCGCCGAGAGCGGTCCACAGGTCGGCCCGCTGCGGGGCCAGCCGCACGGCGCGGCGCAGGGCCTCGCCGGCCCCGACGGCGTCGCCGCCGGCGATGCGCACCAGGGCGAGGTTGCGATAGAGCTCGGGATCGTTGGGGCGGGTCTTGGCCGCCTGCTCCAGCACCGCGGCGATGCGCGGCGGGTCCAGCGTCGACGGATCGCTCGACTTCCACTCGGCCACCCGACGGGCGAACGGCTGGTCGGCCGCCCCGGGCGCGCCCACCAGTACATAGACCACCACCGCCAGCAGAGCGGCGATCGCGGCGACGGCCACCACCGCGCGACGCGGGCCTTTCCCGTCCTGGGGCCAGTCGGCCGCGCCCTGGTCGGCGGCGGCCAGCAGCCGGCGTCCGGCCTCGGCGCGGGCGGCCTTCAGCTCGCTGTCGGCCAGCAGGCCGCGCTCGGCCAGGTCGTCGATCTCGGAAAGCTGCCTGCGATGCACGGCCAGGGCCGGGTCGTCCCCGGCGGGCGCGAGCCCGTGCGCGGCCCCCCGCAGCACCAGGGCGGCGGCGGCGGCCGAAAGACCAGCGGCGGCGATCCAAAAACCGATCATGGTTCGCTGTTAGCCGCAGATCGACCCGCGCGTCAGTGAAAAAAACACGTAAGGCGCAGATTGAGTCGCGGCGCCCGCCGGGTCCCGGATCAGCGCCCGAGGCCCAACGTCCCACCGCGCCCCCGAAGTCGCCTCCCTCGCCCCTGTGGCGAGGACCCATGCCGGCGACCGCTCAGACCTCGACCAGCCTCGAAAGGCCTGAGCAACTGACCGATGGATCCTGGGCACGAGGCCCAGGAAGGCGATCTGAAGGGCGCCCGCCCCTAAGCCGCCATCGCCGCGACGGCGCGGCGGCGGACGATCTCGGCGGTCTTCTCGTCGCGGGTGTGGGCGATGTAGGCCGCGGCGATCTCGAGATAGGCGCGGGCCACCTGCGGGTCGCCGCCCTCGCCGGTGCGGGCCACGTGCAGGCTGTCCTCGATGTACTGGTCCAGCCGCTGGTTCAGCTTCTCCAGCACCTTGGCGCGGGTCGAGCCGTAGCCGGCTTGGGCCGCGCAGGGCCGCAGGTCCTCGATGAAGGCCAGGGCCGAGGCGGCGCGGCGCACCAGGGCCGCGTCCGGCGCCTCTTCGAGCTTCGGCACGCCCTTGCCGCCGCCCATCTTGCCCATCATCGAGATCGGCCGCAGCGGCAAGGCCAGGCCCAGCTCCTTGTCGGCGGCGTTCATCCGCGTCTCGGCCGCCTGGGCCGCGGCCTGCTTGAACTTGGCCAGGCGCTTGCCCCACGGGCCGTCCTTGGCCACGTCGACCGCCTGTTCGAACTCGGTCAGCTGTTGGGCGATGCGCTGGGCCGAGGCCGCCGCCTCGCGTCCGGCCGCCTCGCCGCCCTCCAGGTCGAAGCCGCGCACGTGCTCGATGCTGGCCTCGATGTCGGCCAGCATCCGCTCGCCGAATTCCTTGACCTCCGACGAGGCCAGGTAGCGGTCGTTGGGACGGTCCATCACCGCCGAGATCACCCGCAGGATCCGCCAGGGCTCGGGCAGGTGCGCCGCCAGCATCTCGAACATCCGCGGCCCGGCGTCGTCGCTGATCGCGCAGGCGTCGCGATAGGCCAGGCGCGCGGCCGCCGCGCGCTCGCCGCTCATCCGGCTGACCCATTCCGACAGTCGCGGCAGGGCGTTGCGGACGATCACCGACAGGTCGAGATAGTCGGCCAGCTCGTCGGCGTCGCAGATCTGGGCGATGGCCTCGTAGTCGGGCCGATCGGCCGCGCGCAGGCCGCGGGCGGCGATCTTGCACAGCTCGTTGAAGACGTCGGGCGCCCCGTTGTCGAGATCCCAGGGATTGCAGCGGGCCGCGCCCTCGGCGACCTGGCGCGGGGCCTCGACCTTCAGCGCCTTCCACAGCAGGGCCAGCGCCCGGCGCGGGAACTGCGGCAGGCCTTCAGGCCGCGGCTGGCACAGGGGCGCGATGGGGGAAAGAATGGTGTTGCGGACGTAGCGGTCGGCGGTCTCGTCCTCGACCATGGCCCGCACGGTCGCCAGCGCCCCCTGCCCGCCGGCGTTGGCCAGGGCGAGCTCCAGACTGCGCAGAGCCGCATCGGGCGCGGTCTCGACCAGCGTCCTGAGGATCTGCAGTTTGTGCGCGGCGATTGCGGGCATCGATCTCCGCCGGGGACGGGGGATGTCCAGGCAGCGTCAACCATGTTGCCAACGAGGTTAAGACTTTCCGAAACCGCTGCTTTTTCAACGCCGCAAGGCGGGGCGAAGTGTCGCGGCGCTGAAAGCTCCACCTTGACGACAGCGCGCTATCGCCTGAGTGGCGCGCGGCGGCCTCAACCCTCGGCGCGCGGCAGCGACAGCACCACCCGCAGCCCCCCGAGGGGCGAATCGTCCAGCGTCACCGAACCGCCATAGGCCCGCGCCAGTTCGTCGACGATCGACAGGCCAAGCCCGGTGCCCGGCGTGTGCTCGTCCATCCGCTGGCCGCGCTTCAGCGCCTGGGCCCGCTGCTCGGCCGGAATGCCCGGGCCGTCGTCGTCGACGGTCAGCAGCATGCGGCCCTCGCCGTCCGCCTTGGCCTCGGCGCGAATGCGGGCCTTCGACCACTTGCCGGCGTTCTCCATGACGTTGCCGGCCAGCTCCATGAAGTCCTGCCGCTCGCCCTGGAAGCACAGGTCTTCCGGACAGCGCCAGTCGATCTCCACGCCCCGCCCGTCAGCCTTGTCCTGGAAGATCCGCTCCAGGGTCACGGCCAGTTCGTCGAGGATCGGCTCCACCGGCGTGCGCTCGCCGCTGGTCTGCGAGCGCGCCGCCGCCCGCGCCCGGCGCAGGTGGTGGTCGACCTGCTCGCGCATGGTCTGGGCCTGGCGCTCGACGACTTCCGCCAGCGCCCCGCCCTGCTGGCTGGCCTCGGTCAGCATCACCGACAGCGGCGTCTTCAGGGCGTGGGCCAGGTTGCCGACGTGGGTGCGCTGGCGCTCGACGACTTCCTGGTTGTGCGCCAGCAGGCCGTTCAGCTCGCCGGCCAGCGGCTCCAGCTCTTCCGGATAGGGCCCGACCAGTCTTTCCGCCTTGCCGCTGCGCACCCCGGCGATCTCGCGACGCAGGCGGAAGATCGGCTGCAGGCCAAAGCGCACCTGGACGACGATGGCCACGATCAGGCCCACGCCCAGCAGCAGCAGGGCTAAGGCCGTGATCCGGCCGAAGCGGTCGGCGTCGTCGTCGATCGGGGAGCGATCCTCGGCGGCGATGAACACCACCGGCGCCGGATGCCCCGGCAGCCGCGTCAGGATCGCCGCCGCCCGCAGCGGCTTGTCCTGCGGCCCGCGCATGTCGAAGTAGAGGGTCTTGCCCGGATCGGCGGTCAGCCGGTCGATCTGGGCGGTGGACAGCATCAGGTCGCTGTCGAACAGCGAGCGCGAACGCTCGATCGCCGAGAGCCCGCCGCCGCTCTTCTGGGCGAAGATCGCCCAGTAGCGGCCGGAATAGGCCCGCGTGGCGCGGATGTCGGTCAGGAACGGCGCCTTGACCACCCCGTCCTCCACCGTCGAGCCGGCATAGAGGTCGTCGGTCAGCACCGCCAGCGACTGGTCGAAGCGGCGGATGGCGGCGTCGCGGAACTGGGCGGTCAGGAAGGCCCCGGCCGCCAGCAGCACGAACAGCGTCCAGATCGCCGCCAGCAGCACCAGCCGCCGGACGAGCGAGCGCTTGCGGAAGTCGAGCATCAAGCCTCGCCCCCGCGCGCGGTCACCCCGCGGTCTCGCCTTCCAGCGGGATCAGGCGGTAGCCGAGGCCCCGCACCGTCTCGATGCGGTCGGCGCCCAGCTTCTTGCGCAGCCGGCCGATGAACACCTCGATGGTGTTGCTGTCGCGGTCGAAATCCTGGTCGTACAGGTGCTCGACCAGCTCGGTGCGGCCGATCACCCGGCCCTGGTGCATCATCATGTAGTGCAGCAGGCGGTATTCCAGCGAGGTCAGGCGCAGCGGCTCGCCGTTGACGCTGGCCCGCGCCGCGCGCGGATCCAGGCGCAGGCCGCCGCAGGTCAGGCTCGGCGCGGCGTGGCCGGCCGAGCGCCGCAGCAGCGCCCGCAGGCGCGCCAGCAGCTCTTCGGTGTGGAAAGGCTTGGTCAGGTAGTCGTCGGCCCCGGCGTCGAAGCCGGCGACCTTTTCGCTCCAGGCGCCGCGGGCGGTCAGGATCAGCACCGGCGTGGCGACATTGCCGCGCCGCCAGCGCTCCAGCACCGACACCCCGTCCACCTTGGGCAAGCCGAGGTCCAGGATCACCGCGTCATAGGGCTCGGTCTCGCCCAGGAACTGGGCTTCCTCGCCATCGGCGGCGTGGTCGACGGCGTAACCCGCGTCGGAGAGGGCCAGCTTCAGCTGGCGCGACAGGTCGGGATCGTCTTCGACGAGCAGGATGCGCATGTCTCGAGGAACTCCCTAGAGCCTGTCCGGTTCGGACGGTCCCGTCCGAACCGGATAAACAGGCTCGCAAGCAAAAGGTAGAGCGTGACGAACGCCGAAATCGCTCATGGTCTCAGCCGTCACGCTCTACCCGCCGCTGAGGATGCGGCCGCTCTCGGCGTCGACGATGAAGTCGATTCGGCGGCCGTCCGTGGTCGCCCAGCGGATGCGATAGTTGCGCCCCTCCAGCCCTGCGTCGAGCAGGCGGCCGGGGGTGCGGCGGGCGATATTGTCGATGACCGCGCTCAGCGGCACCAGGCGGCCCGACTGCACGCCGCCACGCGCCTGGTCCTGCCGGGCGCGCCAGTCGGCGCCCAGCGAGTCCGGGCCGCGCTGGGCCAGAGCCGCGCCCGGAAGGGCGGCGACGATGGCGGCTGCGGCGAGTATGGCGCGGATCGGCTTCATGTCGTCCGGTTTAGAGGAGCACGGCTGAATGGAGACTGAACGCGGGGTTTATGAACGGTGTGCGACGTCCTGTCACGGTCCAAGGCCCCGCCCGACCACAATCTAAAATCACATAAAGATATCTTTATGTCCTTGTTGACAATGCCGGCCGACCCAGGCTTGATAAGCGGGTCGTGGTCTGCGGACGTTTTGCGTCCAAAGCTAAGAGGGAAGCCGGTGTGAAACCGGCGCTGCCCCCGCAACTGTGAGCGGCGAGCGGCCGTCCGATACGTGTCACTGATGCGCCGAACTCGACTCGGTGGCGCATCGGGAAGGCCAGGACGGCGGCGTCGACCCGCGAGCCAGGAGACCTGCCTCGACAGATAACGTCCTCCGGCGGGGTGCCCGGTCTGGTCGCTAGTCCAGGCGCGGGTCGGCCAGCCCGTTCGCGCGCCTATGCCTGCGCCCCGTCCAGCCTCCGTCACCATCGAGACAGAGGCTATGAAATGACCGTCACCGTCGCCGCCCTCGGCTTTCCCCGCATCGGCCCGCAGCGCCGCCTGAAGACCGCCCTCGAAGCCCACTGGGCCGGCCGTCTCGACGCCGAAGGGCTGGAGACCGAAGCCGCCGCCCTGCGCGCCCTGGCCTGGCGCCGCCAGGCCGACCTCGGGGTCGACCACGTCCCCAGCGGCGACTTCTCGCTCTACGACCACGTGCTCGACACCGCCGTCATGGTCGGCGCCGTCCCGGCCGTCTACGGCTGGACCGGCGGTCCGATGGACCTGCCGCTCTACTTCGCCATGGCCAGAGGGACGCAAGGTGGCGGAACGCAGGGCAGAGAAACCTGCGACCACGGCTGTTCGCACGAAGCCTCCGGGACCGGCTTGCCGGCCATGGAGATGACCAAGTGGTTCGACACCAACTACCACTACCTCGCGCCTGAACTGGCCCCCGGCCAGGCCTTCACCCTGGCCTCGACCAAGGTCGTCGACGCCTTCCTCGAGGCCAAGGCCCGGGGGATCCACACCCGCCCGGTGATCCTCGGCCCCGTCACCTTCCTCAAGCTGGCCAAGTCGAAGGCGAAGGACTTCCAGCCCCTCTCCCTGCTGTCGGCCCTGCTGCCGGTCTACGCCGAGCTGCTCCAGCGCCTGGCCGCCGCCGGCGCCGACTGGGTGCAGGTCGACGAGCCCTGCCTGGCGCTCGACCTCACCGACTTCGAGCGCGCCGAGATCCGCCGCGCCTACGGCGCCCTGACCCACGCCGCCCCGCGCATCAGCATTCTTCTCGCCAGCTATTTCGGGACCTATGGTGACAACCTCGCCACCGCCGCCAACCTGCCGGTCGAGGGCCTGCACCTGGATCTGGTCCGCGCTCCGCAGGACCTGGACGCTGTCCTCGCCCTGGCCCGCGACAGCCTCGTCCTGTCGCTCGGCGTCGTCGACGGCCGCAACGTCTGGCGCGCCGACCTGGAAGCCATCCTCGACCGCGTCGAGCCCGTCGTCTCCGCCCGCGGCCCCGACCGCGTGATCCTGGCTCCGTCCTGCTCGCTGCTGCACACCCCGCTCGACCTCTCGATCGAGACCGGCCTCGACCCGCGGGTCAGCCAGTGGCTGGCCTTCGCCGTCCAGAAGCTGGAGGAGCTGTCAGTGCTGGCCAAGGCCCTCAACCAGGGCCGCGCCGCCGTCCGCGACCAGCTCGCCGCCTCCAGCGCCGCCGTCGCCTCGCGCAAGACCTCGCCGCTGATCCACGACGCCGCCGTCCAGGCCCGCGCCGCCGCGCTGACACCGGCCGACGCCGCCCGCGCCACGCCCTTCGCCGAGCGCATCGCCCTGCAGCAGGCCAGACTCTCCCTGCCGCCCCTGCCGACCACCACCATCGGCTCATTCCCGCAGACCGCCGCCGTCCGCCAGGCCCGCGCCGCCCACGCCAAGGGCGCGCTGCCCGACGCCGACTACGAGGCCTTCCTGCGCGCCGAGACCGCCCGCGCGGTGGCCTGGCAGCAGGAGATCGGCCTCGACGTGCTGGTCCACGGCGAGTTCGAGCGCAACGACATGGTGCAGTATTTCGGCGAGCGCCTGACGGGCTTCACCTTCACCAAGCACGCCTGGGTCCAGTCCTACGGCTCGCGCTGCGTGCGACCGCCGATCCTCTACGGCGACGTCTCGCGCCCCGCGCCGATGACGGTGGAGTGGTGGCGTTACGCCCAGGGCCTCACCGCCCGCCCCATGAAGGGCATGCTGACCGGCCCGGTCACCATCCTGCAGTGGTCGTTCGTCCGCGACGACATCCCCCGCTCGGAAACCTGCCGCCAGATCGCCCTGGCCGTCCGCGACGAGGTCGTCGACCTCGAAGCCGCGGGCGCCGCGATCATCCAGATCGACGAGGCCGCCCTGCGCGAGGGCCTGCCCCTGCGCCGCGGCGACTGGGACGCCTATTTGGCCTGGGCCGTCGAGGCCTTCCGCATCGCCGCCTCGGGCGTGGCCCCCCAGACCCAGGTCCACACCCACATGTGCTATTCGGAGTTCAACGACATCATAGCCGCCATCGGCGCCATGGACGCCGACGTCATCTCCATCGAGACCGCCCGCTCGAAGATGGAGCTGCTCGACGCCTTCGAAGCCTACGCCTACCCGGCCCAGATCGGCCCCGGCGTCTACGACATCCACGCCCCCCGCAGCCCCGCGGCCGCCGAGATGCTCGACCTCCTGGAAAAAGCCGGCCAGCGCCTTTCGCCCGCCCAGCTCTGGGTCAACCCCGACTGCGGCCTGAAGACCCGTCGCTGGGAAGAAGTGGAACCGGCCCTGGCCAACATGGTCGCGGCGGCGAAAGCGGCGCGGGCGGCGCTCACCACCTGACCGACAAAGGGCGCGCCGAACCGGTGCGCCCCACCCTTTCCTCCCGTCATTCCCGCCCTTGTGGCGGGAACCCCTCTTTCGGCCGCAAGGGCAGTAGTGGCGGCGTGCTCAGCACGCCGCTTGCGTTTCACGTGCGAGCGGAACCAGGGCTTCCCGCCACAAGGGCGGGAATGACGGGAGTTTTGATGGCTTGCGCTTCCACTCAGCCAACCCCGGCGCGTGCATCCACGAACTGCGGCCTGAAAACCCGTCGCTGGGAAGAAGTGGAACCGGCCCTGGCCAACATGGTCGCCGCGGCGAAAGCGGCACGGGCGGCGCTCACCGCCTGACCGACAAAGGGCGCGCCGAACCGGTGCGCCCCACCTTTCCTCCCGTCATTCCCGCCCTTGTGGCGGGAACCCCTCTCTCAGCCGCAAGGGCAGTTGAGGCGGACCGCCAGCGGTCCGCTGGCGCCTCACGTGCGAGCGGAACCAGGGCTTCCCGCCACAAGGGCGGGAATGACGGGAGTTTTGATGGCTTGGGCCTCCCACTCAGCCAGCCCCGGCGCGTGCATCCACGAACTGCGGCCTGAAGACGAGGCGCTGGGAATCGCTGGGAAGAGGTGGAGCCGGCCCTGGCCAACATGGTCGCGGCGGCGAAAACGGCGCGGGCGCTGATCGACGCCTGACCGACAAGTGGGCGCGCCGAACCGGTGCGCCCCAACCTTTCCTCCCGTCATTCCCGCCCTTGTGGCGGGAACCCCTCTATCAGCCGCAAGGGCAGTTGAGGCGGACCGCCAGCGGTCCGCTGGCGCCTCACGTGTCAGCGGAACCAGGGTTTCCCGCCACAAGGGCGGGAATGACGGGAGGGTTTACGGCGCCCACTCAGCCAGCCCCGGCGCGTGCATCCACGAGAAGAACCGCCCGCCTTGCGCATCCGCCAGCACCAGCGCCTCGCGGAACATCAGCCGCAGGGCGCGGTTGGTCAGGGGCTGCTCGCGCCGCAGGAACAGCATCCCGCGCTCGATGTCGGCGCGGGCGATCCGCCAGCCGTGAACCTCCGCCAGCGCCGCGATCACGCCGGCCGGCAGGTCGAGCCGTATCTCGACCGTATGCGGCCGCCGCCGGTCCAGGCCGTGCGACGCTCGAAAGCACCACAGCAGCGAACGGGGCCGCCAGGCGCGCAGGATGGTCGCGCGCAGGTCCGCGGGATAGCTGTAGCGATCCAGGGCCTACCGCCGCTTCGGCGTATACGGCTTCTGGTCCCGCCAGGCCTGGGCGAACTTCTCCAGGTCCTCGTCGATGGTCTCGGGCAGGGTGACGACGAGCCGGGCGTAGAGGTCGCCGCGGTGGCCCTTGGCGTCCGAAAGACCCCGGCCCTTCAGCCGCAGCTTCGAACCGCTGTTGGCGCCCTTGGGCACGGTGACGTTCACCGGGCCGTCGGGCGTCGGGGCCTCGACCTTGCCGCCCAGCACCGCGTCGGGGATCGAGACGGGCAGGTCCATGACCAGGTGCTCGCCTTCGCGGCGGTAGATCGGGTGGGGCTTGACCGCCAGTTCGATCAAGGCGTCGCCCTGGCCGCCGCGCCCCGGGCTGCCTTGCCCCTTCAGGCGAAGCGTCTGGCCTTCGTGGGCGCCGGCCGGGATGGTCACGTCGATGGTGCGGCCGTCGGAGAAGGCCACGCGCTTCTTGCCGCCCTTGATCGCCTCTTCCAGGTCGATCTCCAGCTTGGCGCGCACGTCGGCGCCCTTGGCCGAGAAGCCACCGCCGAAACCACCGCCGCCGCCGCCGCGATTGCGGCCCAGGATGTCGCCGAACAGGTCGTTGAGGTCGACCTCGGGACCCTCGCCGCCGCGCCCGAAGCCGCCGCCCCGGTTGAAGCCGCCGCCGCCGAACGGATTGCCGCCCGCGCCGCCGAAGCCGCGCATGGTCTCGCGCCCGTCGGCGTCGATCTCGCCGGCGTCGAACTTCTTCTTCTTCTCGGCGTCGCCGAGGATGTCGAAGGCCGCGCTGACCTGCTTGAACTTGTCCTCGGCCTTCTTGTCCCCGGGATTGGTGTCGGGGTGATACTGCTTGGCCAGCTTGCGGAACGCCTTGCGGATCTCATCGGCGCTCGCGCCGCGGGAAACACCAAGCTCCAGATAGGGGTCGCGCGCCAAGGAAGGCCCTCGAAGGACTAGGGATAAAAAGCCGAAGCTCCTCACTTAGGCGGTTCCGCGCCGGGCGCAAGCCAAATGTTGCATTAATATCACAGACCCGTTGCCGCAGGCGCGCCCCAGCCCCAGCTCGCCGAGCCCTGCCGCACCCGCGCCGACAGGCTGCCGGACGGCCCGGACGGCAGGTCCGCCGCCCGCATCGCCGCCGTCCAGACGAACCCCGCCGCCTCGACATCTGCGGTCCGCACCACGGTCTCGCCGTCCAGGATCTCGACCCGCCACAGCGCCTCGCCGGCCGGAACCTCCGCCTCCCAGCCGTCGCCGCCGACCCGCGCGCGGGCGATCCACGACAGCCGCGTCTCGCCGTCCGCCGTCCTGGCCCGCAGATGCGCCGGCGACCACGGCCGCAGGGCCAGCCCCCGCCACGTCGCCTCCACCTGCGCCATCGCCGTTCCCGCCGCCGGACCGCCGGCCGGCGCCGCCCGCCAGACCAGCGGCAGCCCCCGCTCGGCCAAGGCCAGATCCGCACGGACCAGCGCCTCGTCCACCAGCACCGCCTCGGCGCCCGCCGAAACGAGGTCCGCCACGTCCGACCCGCCTTGCCCGCGCAGCAGGCCGGTGAGGGCGAAGACCTCGGCCCCCACCGCCTCGGCGGTCAGGAACTGCAGCAGCTCCCAGCCCTCACCGTTCCGAACGGCCAGCAGGTTCTCGCCGGCCAGCACCGCCGAGCGGCTGCGGCTCTGCGGGACGCCGCCCTCCAGCCGCACCACCAGCCGCGTCGCCCGATCGAAGCGATGGCGCGGCCCGGCCGGCAGGTCGCTCAGGGTCACGCCCACCGTCGCCGGTCTCGTCGCACCGGCCCGCACGCGCAGCGCATCGACCGCCACGCCGGCATGCACGTCGAAGGCCCGCCAGGGCCGGCCCGACACCGCCGCCAGCGGCCGCGCGTCGTCCTCCGCCCCCGGCAGCGGCGGCAGGTCCAGCACCACCAGGGCCGGCGGCCCGGTCACCGAGGCGGCCGGCGCCGGGCTCCAGTCGATCGCTCCGGCCGCGCCCGGCTCGGGCAGAACCGGCAGCAGCCGCGCCCTCGGCCGCTCGTCCAGATCCACCCGCGCCACCCGCCAGGCCTCGCCGTCCAGCGCCGGCCGATCCCCGGCCCGCCAGCGCAGCGCGGCCAGAGGCGACAGGTGCACGATCCGCTCGCGCCGCACGGCCGCCTCGGCATCCAGCCGACGCGTGGCGACCACCGCCGCCTCGGCCGCCGTCAGCACCAGGGGCGCGTCGACATCCAGGGTCTCGCCCCCTCCCTCACTGAGCCCATCACGCCGCACGATCAGCGCCCCGGCCTGGTAATCGCGCGCCAGATCCACGAACCGCAGCCGCACGGCGCCCGCCGCCGGCTCCAGTCGCCGCGCCGCGCTCTGCGGCGCCTCGCGATCCTCCGGCCAGGCCAGATCATCGCCCGCCAGCATTCCCGCCGCCGGCCCCGAGCGCGACACCAGCCGCACGCCCCCGCCACGCTCCACCACGTCCAGCCCGAAGGCCTCCGTCAGCGGCGCCAGGGCGTCGCGCACCCGCATCGGCCGCTCGACCACATAGCCGGCGACCAGGCCCGAAGCCTCGCCCGGATCGATCGCGACCCCGCCCCGCGCCGCCACCGCGAGCGCCAGTTCGCCTACGCCCATTGCGCCCGCCCGGCCGTTCAGCCAGTGGCCCAGGCTCCAGTTCGGCGCATCGGCCCACACGCCCGACCGCGCCGGGAAGTCCGGAAACGGCCGCGCGTCCCAGCACCACGCCGAAGCCTGCTCGATCATCGGCCCGCCATAGATCGGCGAGACCGGATTGGCGGCCGGCTCGGCGATCCAGGCCAGCACCGCCTCCAGCGCCCGCCTTTGCCCTAGCTCATCGCGCGTCCCGTTCGAGAACGGCGGCAGGGCGCTCTCGGCGCTCTTGGCGTCGACGAACAGGTTCGGCGCATTGGCCCCCCTTGTCCACCGCCCCGCAGCCGAACTCGATCAGCCGGATCGGCTTGGACTTCGGAACCCAGGCCGTGGGCGTCGCCGACCGCGCCCCGCCCGGCCGGTCGTGATGGGGCTTGCTCCACCAGCTCAGCAGGTCCTTGGGTCGGAACACCCACGGCTCGCCATGGGCGCCGTCGGTGATCGGCGTGCGCGCCTGCGCCGCCCGAGCGGCGTCCGACGCATAGAACCAGTCGAAACCCTCGCCGCCCGTCAGTCCGCGCCGCAGATAGCCACCGTCATGCGGCCCGTCCCAGCCGGCGACGGCGTCCAGATGCCCCTCTCCGTCCCGCCAGTCGGTGATGGGTGGATAGTAGTCGATCCCCACGAAGTCGATGTTCGCATCGGCCCACAGGGGGTCGAGATGGAAGTGGACGTCGCCCGAGCCGTCGGCCGGCTGCGACCCGAAATACTCGCTCCAGTCGGCGGCGTAGCCGAGCCTGGTGGCCGGTCCCACCAGCGCCCGCACCTGCCCCGCCAGGACCTTCAGCGCGTTCACCGCCGGAAAGCCCGCCGCGTCGCGCACCTTGGTCAGCCCGACCAGTTCCGAGCCGATCAGAAAGCCGTCCACCCCGCCGGCCTGCGCCGCCAGGGCCGCGTAGTGCAGCACGAACCGCGCAAAGCCCCAGGTCCCGCCGAAGAAGGCCCCGACCTGCGCCGTCGCCGCCGCCGTCCTGTGCGGCGACCCCGTCCGCCCCGGCGCCGGATGGCAGGTGATCCGCCCCCGCCACGGATAGGCCGCCTGCCGGGCGCCGCCGTACGGATCGGCCAGGCCGTTGCCCGCGGGCACGTCCATCAGCACGAACGGATAGAGCGTCACCGCCAGGCCCCGCCGTTTCAGCTCCACGATCGCCTGCACCACCGCCGCGTCGGCCGGCGTGCCGCCATAGGCCACGCCGCCGACGGCGGTCGAGATCGCATGCGCCCCGCTCCGCGCCAGCCCCGCCACGCTCCAGGCCATCGGCTCGGTCGGCTTGTCGGCCAGCTCCACGCCCGGCCGGATCTCGCAGGCCCCGCAGCGCAGGTCGGTCCCGAACCACGACACCACCAGGTTCACATGCCTCACCTTCGGCAGCTGCGCCTGCAGCTGGTCCAGCGACACCAGAAGATCCGCCCGCCCCTCGGCGTTGTTGAGGTTCTCCGCGCTGGTCCGCGTCAGCCCCGAGCGCCGCAGCACGACGTCGGTCGCCAGCACGAACTCGCCCGCCCCTGGGATCAGGCACACGCTCTCCAGCCGGCCCTCCAGCGCCGTCCCGTCGCCCGCCGGCCGGCGGAACACCTCGAACGACAGCTGCGGCGGCCGCCCGCCGAAGTCGTCGAGCATCAGGTCCTCGAACACCACATAGGCTGCGCCTCGAAAGGCCGGCGCGGCCTCCTCGCCCTCCACGGCCACGATCAGCGGGTCGGGAAGCTGGTCCTCGGTTCCGCGATGCACGCGCATCGTCACCCCGTCCATGTCCAGCGCCTTGCCGTCGGCCCACACCCGTCCGATCCCGTCGATCGTCCCCTCGCCCACGGCCAGGGCGAACGACAGGCTGTAGCCGTACGACCGCGTCCGCCCGGCCTTGCCGCCGCTCGTCGTGCGATGCTCGCGAAACCGCGCCGCCCAGATCACTTGCCCGGCCACCCGC
Organism: Caulobacter sp. GW821-FHT09B11; assembly: GCF_059418205.1. Classification (NCBI taxonomy): domain Bacteria; kingdom Pseudomonadati; phylum Pseudomonadota; class Alphaproteobacteria; order Caulobacterales; family Caulobacteraceae; genus Caulobacter; species Caulobacter sp. GW821-FHT09B11. The sequence continues at coordinate 35,743 of NZ_JBWKPK010000031.1, forward strand.
GCGCGGCCGAACACGCACGGCATGGCCGCGCCCTCGGCCGCCGCCGTCAGCTTCAGTTCGGCGATCCGCGGCCCGACCTGCCGGGCCGGGCTCAGCGAAGCGATCAGGCTCTGGTCGATCGCCGCCCCGATCGTCGCGCCGATGGCGCTTCCCGTCTGGCCGAACTGCGAACCGGCCGCCTGCAGGATCATCTGGGCCATCAGACATGCTCCGGAAAGGAAAAGACGGCCGCCAGCCGGGGCCGCCACCAGGATCCGAGCCAGGTCTCGACGCAGGCCCGGCCCCAATAGGCGTGGATCATCCGCGTCCCTCCTCCATCCCAGGAGGTCGAAAGGATCGCGCAGTGCTTGGCCGGCACGCCCCGCGCCATGCGGAACACCAGCACGTCGCCCGGCCGCGCCGCCGTCGGCTCGATCGGCGTCAGCACGCGGCCCAACCCCGCCAGCAGCGGCTCGCCAGCGCCCAGCTCGGCCCAGTCCGGGCGATAGGGCGGCGGCGTGATCTCGGCCCCGCCCAGCCCCCGCCACACCCCGCGCACCAGCCCCAGGCAGTCGCAGCCGACGCCCTTGAGACTGGCCTGGTGCTGATAGGGCGTGCCGATCCAGCCCCGCGCCTCGGCCAGGACGCGCTCGCCAATGGAGTAGGCCCGGGCGCTCATCGCCGGCCTCCGTCGTTGAGCTCGCCCTCGACCGGATAGAGCGTCAGGAAGTCCTCGCCCGGCAGGGTCGGAAAGCCCCGGAAATTGAGGCCGTTGGCGAACACCTCGCGGCAGGTCGCCCACCGCCGGTCGCAGGTCGCGCCCGGAAAGTCCGCCAGGTTCACGCCGCACCGCGCATCGCCCAGGCCGGCGTCGCAGCCGCGGGCGTAGGTTCGCCCCACCACCCGCTCCAGCGCCGCCGCCGGTCCCTCCAGCTCGGCGGTGAAGGCGTCGCCCGTCCACGACACCCGCGCCACCCGCGCCCGCCACAGCTCGGCGAAAAGGTCAGGCGCGCTCCAGTCCACCCGCCGGCAGACCACCGCCGCCCCGTCATAGAGCCCGGCCTCGACGTCCGCCGCCGTGATCGCCGCGTCGTCGAACGCCCCGAGCGCCGCCGCCAGGCCCGGCGCGAAGCCGGCCTCGTCCTCGACCGCCCCGGCGCTCCAGCCGCTGGCGGCCCGGCAGGCCGCGCCCTCCACCACCAGATCCCGGTCATGGTCGGTGAAGCCCAGCACTACGCCGTCCGTCCGGGTCAGCACCCAGGCGTGGCAGAGGCTGGCCGCCCCGCTCTCGATGCGCTGGGCCAGCGCTTCCGGCACAGCGCGCATCAGACCCGCACCTCGACCAGCGACACCGCTCCGACCCTGGCCGCGCCGAACCCCTCCAGGGTCACGTCCAGCCGGTCGAGGTCGAACCGCACCGGGGTGTCGAACAGGAAGCCGGCGCTCACCATCGCCCCCGCCGCCGGCGCAGCCGCCAGGGTCACCAAGCCGCTCGCGGCGTCGATCGCGAAGGCCCCGGCCGCCTGCTCGACGCCCGCCACCGCCACCCGCACGGTTCCGGCCTGCGGCTTGGCGATCATGCGGACCACCGCCGTCTCGCCGCTTCCATAAGCCTTGACCAGCTGGAACACGGTCCGCGTCCCGTCGCCGGTCCCCAGCGCCTGGTCGGTCGGGGCCGTCGCCGCCGACGGCGCGCACGACTTGAAGTCGGCCGGATCCCGGAACCGGAAGCCATGCAGCCGCCCCCGCCGCGCCTCGAAGAACGCGACCAGCTCGGCCGCCTCGTCCAGGCTCCGGCTGGCCGTGCCGATCAGGAACCGCCGCCGCCCCTGGACCCAGGGGCTCGACCGCCGCTCGAAGCCCGACGCCAGCCCGACCACCTCGGTCCGCCGCTCAATCCCGCTGGTCCCGCCGAAGGCCAGGCGCAGCGGCAGGCGCGTCTCGTGAAAGGCGCTCATCCGAGCCCTCCTTGACAAGGATATGGAATGTGAGTGATTGCTTACTTACATTTTGTCGGAGACCGAACCGTGCCCCTTCTCGCCCTGCTCCTCTCGCCGCGCGGCGCCGTCGGCCGCCGCGACTTCTGGCTGGGCCTGTTCCTGCTGGCGGCGATCGACGCGGCCATGGGCCTGGCCGCCATGCCCTACGGCGCGCGGGCCTTCTTCGCCGCCCCGGTGCTCGGACCCTGGTTCGGCGACATGGACGCCGACGGCGCCCTGCCGGGCCTCGTGGAAGTCTGGGGGACGGGCGCAGTGATGATGCTGTTCCAGGCCTGGATCAGCGGCGTGCTCTGCCTCAAGCGCCTGCGCGACATGGGCCGTACGCCATGGATTTTGGTCGCGGTCTGGCTGCTCAATCTCGCCCTGCAGGGCGGCGGCCGCGTCTGGATGGCCGGGCTCGACGGCATGGCCGTCATCGTGCCCTTCTTCGTAGCCCTGCCGACGATCGCCATCGTCTGGCTGGTCTTCCTGGCCTGGTTGGGTTTCACACCGAGCCGGGTTAAACCCCACCTGGGTTAAACCCCACCTGGTTAAACCCTTGTCATGACGCCCATTTCACTTAAAGCGCGAGCCCGCCGGGCCTAGTCTCCCTTTCAAGGTTGGGAGACTGAAAAGACATGGACTGGAAAACCCTGATGTTCACCGCCGACGGCCGCATCGGTCGTCAGGCGTTCTGGATCGCCTGGCTGATGCTGCTGGGCGTCAACGTGGTCGCCGGCTGGATCCCCTTCATCGGGTGGGCCGCCTCGCTGGTCACGCTGTTCTGTTTCATCTGCATCTACGCCAAGCGCCTGCACGACATCGGCAAGACCGCCTGGTGGCAGCTGCTGCCGATCCTGCTCGGCCCCGTCCTGCTGATGGGCTCGGTGATGTGGCTGGTGTTCGGCTCGGCCGCCATCGCGCTCGGCGGCGGCGACCCGGAGTTCTTCGCCCTGGCCAGCGTCGGCGGCATGGCCGTCGCGGCCGTCCTCGGCTTCCTGGTGACGGTCGGCTTCACGCTCTGGGTCGGCTGCGCCGAAGGCCAGACCCGCGACAACCGCTGGGGCGACCCGCCCCTGCACGCCCTGGCGGTGTAAGGATCCCAAGGCCCGCCGAGCAATCGGCGGGCCTTTTCCATGACCCCTCCCCTTTTCCTCCCGTCATTCCCGCCCTTGTGGCGGGAACCCCTGGTTCCATACGCACGTGAAGCGCCAGCGGCGTGCCCGGCACGCCGCCCCTGCTGCCCTTGCGGCTGAAAGAGGGGTTCCCGCCACAAGGGCGGGAATGACGGGAGGAAAGTAGCGCTTCGCCGGCCTACAGCCGCCGCGCCCCCAGACTCACCGCCCGCGCCAGGGCCTGGGCCAACTGGGCGTCCGACCGCGCCAGGCCGCCGACGTCGCCGCCGCTGACCTGCACCGTCACGCTCATGCCGCCGCTACCCAGCGGCTCCACCGTCCCCGCGCCCGCCGGACGGAACACCTCCGGCCCGCGCTCGCCGACCAGATAGGCGCCGCCGCCGGTCACCGCCCCGCCGTCGGCCCGCGCGCCCGAGAAGGCCGAGGTCAGCGCCGTTCCCAACGCTTCGCCCAATCCCCCGCCGCCGCTCCCGCCGGCCGCCGCCTGCACGGCCGCCAGCACCGCCCGCGCCAGTTCGGCCAGCGACACCTCTCCGTCGGCCGCCGCCCGCGCCAGCGAACGGGCGAGACTCGTCCCCGCCGCCCCGAAGGCGTCCTCGATCGAGCGCGCCGCCGCCCGCGCCGGGGCCTCCAGCGCCGCCAGGGCTTCGCCGGCCTCGGCCGCCTGGATCGTCATGTCGTCGAAGCCGCTCACGCCGCCGCCTCCTCGTCGTCATCGGGAAACCGCGCCATCAGCGCCTCCAGCGCCGGACGCGGCAAGGCCGGCGACGCCGGCGGACCGGCCAGCGCCCGCCACTCCGGCAGCGACAATCGCCAGAACGCCGCCGGCGGCACGCAGAACTCCCGCGCCGCCCGGGCCAGCATCTCGTTCCAGGCCGTCACGCCGCGGCCGCCAGCGCCTTGGCCACCGCGGCGGCCGCCTCGCGCACGTCCAGGCGCGCCACGTCCAGCGGCGGGCCGTCCTCGTCCAGCAGCGCCTGCAGCACCGCCAGCAGGTCGCGGGCCGACATCCTGGCGATGCGTCCCGGCAGCTGGCTCCAGTCCTCCAGACCCAGCGCCTCCTCGATCCGCGCCAGGGCGCCCAGGGTCAGGCACAGCGTCCGCGTCGTCCCGGCCAGCACGGCGGTGACTTCGCCGCGCCCGGGGTTGTGGATGGTCATCTTCGTTTCCCTCCAGCTTTCGAACTCGAAAATCTTCGTCATCCCGGAAGCCTCGCAGAGGCTTCCGGGACCCAGGGGACCGGGCTCGGCGGTCGGGTTCACCGCCCTCACGGGCGCCGGCGCAGTGCGGCGGCCCCTGGGTCCCGGCTCTGCGCGCTGCGCGCTCCGGCCGGGATGACGCGCGTTGGGGCTAGATCGCCGTGAAGCTCACCTGCCCGGCCGAGGCCAGGGTCAGGGCGAAGGCCGCCTCGCCGTCGTGCTGGCCGGCATATTCCAGCGCCGAAACCAGGAACGGCCCCTCCAGCTGGGCGAAGTCGGGGATCACCAGCCGCCAGGTCCTGGCCGTCTGCGAAAAGAAGCTGTCGCGCACCGCCGCGTCCGACGCCGCGTCGCGGAACACGCCGCTGCCCGACACCGAGGCCGAGCGCACGCCCGCCCCGGCCAGCAGCTCGCGCCAGCGGCCGGCGCTGTCGCCGTCGGTGGCGTCGACCGTGCGGGCGTTCAGGCTGATGGTCCGGGCCCGCAGGCCCGCCACCGTCACGAAGGTCTGGGGCGACCCGCCGTCGCCGATCTTCAGCAGCATGTCCTTGCCGGCTTGCGCGGCCATGGACGCCTCCATCGTTTGAGAAAAAGGAAAGGGTCAGGCCGGCTCGCTGACGGCCCGCACGCGCAGGATCCCCAGCGTCAGCTCGCCGTCCGAGGCGGCGAACACGTCGGCGTAGCGCACCCGGCACGACGCCAGCCGCCGCCCCGGCGCGCTCAGCGCCGCGTCGTGCAGCGCCAGCCGCGCCGCCGCCGTCATCGCCCGCGCCTCCTCCGGCCCGCCGAACCGCGAAGCGCAGGTGATCGTGACCACATGCTCCAGCAGGTCCTCGCCCACGGGCCGGCTCTCGATGCGGCCCACGCTGATGCAGGGATAGGTCAGCATGCGCGGCGGATCGGCGTGGATGCGGCCGCCGACGATGGCGCTAACCGCCGGCGCCGCCGCCAGCGCCCCGGCCAGGGCGGCGGCCAGATCGCTCTCGAGCCCACTCACAAGCCCGCTCAAAGCCGTGCTCCCCGATAGGGCGCGAGCCACGGCTCGACCAGCGACAGCGGCGGCGGCTTCTCGCCGTCGCGGTGCTCATAGGCGTGGCAGGCCAGGACGAGCACGGCCAGGCGCAGCGGCGCGGGCGCGGCGGCGTTCAGCACCACGCCGGCCGCCTGCCCGACCCGCGCCTCGGCGGCGTCGATCAGCAGGGAAACCAGCGCGTCCTCGCCGCTCCCGCCCACGCGCAGAAACCCCTTGGCCTCGGCCAGGGTCACGGAATTGGGCATGGGTTTTTCCGATGATTTTGAAAGGAAGGCCGCAGCTTCGACCTTCAGGCACCTCCCCCTGTGGGGGAGGCGATCGCGTCAGCGATCGGTGGGGGAGCGGCCGCTAACCCGGCCGCCAACCCGAAAGCTGAAAACGTCCCCCCTCCGGCCCTGCGGGCCGCCTCCCCACAGGGGGAGGTTCCCGAAGCGCCGGAGAAGGGTCTTCAGGGCTAGCTCGCCGCGAACTTCAGCAGCTTCACCGCGTCGAAGTTCTGCACCCCGCCGCCGACGCGCTTCGTCGTGTAGAACAGCACGTGCGGCTTGGCCGAGTACGGGTCGCGCAGCACCCGCACCCCGGCGCGGTCGACGATCAGGTAGCCCTTCTCGAAGTCGCCGAACGCCACCGCCAGGCTGCCCGCGGCCACGTCGGGCATGGCCTCGATCTCGGTCACCGGGAAGCCTAGCAGGCTGGCCGACTGCCCCGGCTGCAGGGCCGCGTTCCAGATGTAGTTGCCCTGGGCGTCCTTGAACTTGCGCACGGCGCTGACCGTGCGGCGGTTCATCACGAAGCGGCCGTTCTGGCGGTACTGGGTCTTGGCCGCGTAGATCAGGTCGATCAGCTTGTCGGTCGGGTTGCTGGCCGGCCAGTTCCCGGCGACGCCCGTGGCCAGATAGCCCAGCTGACCCCACGTGTACGAAGCGTCCGCCGCGGCCGTGTAGGACAGCAGGCCCTTGGGCTTGTTGACCCCGTCGCCCGAAACGAAGGCGCTGGTCTCCTGGGCGGCGAAGGCGTCCTGCACCTCCTCGGCCAGCCACTCGTCGATGCTGACATAGGCGTCGTCGAGCAGGGCCTGGGTCGCGGCCGGGCTGGCGTAGAGCTCGCCGGCCGGGAAGTCGATCACGTCCAGCGTCGGGGCCGTGGTCTCCGGACGGGCGGCGGTCTCGGCCACCCAGGCGGCGGCCAGGCCGGCGGGGCTCACCGGCTTGCGGAACGTGCCGCCGCCGATCGTGCGCACCTGGCAGATCTCGCGCATCGGGCTGGTGGCCGCCAGGCGGCGCAGGATCTGCCGCTCCAGCTCCGGCGGGGCCACATAGCCGCCGGCCGTGGCCACGCCCTCCGACAGCCCCTTGGCCTCGAGAAGACCGCCAAGAAGACCCGCCGTCTCGCCGGTCTTCACATAGCGGTCGAAGGCGGCCTTGCGCTCGTCGACCCGCGCGGCCGGGGCCTCGCCGGCCAGGGCCGGACGCCGGCTCTCGGCCAGGATGCGGTCCAGCCGGTCCTGGGCGCTGGTCAGGGCCGCGTCGATGCGCGCGGCCTTCTCCTCCAGCAGCACGTCGGCGGCCTTGCTCTCGATCGCCGCCAGCCGCTGGTCGTTGGCCGCCTTGAAGCCCTCGAACGCCGCCAGCACCTCGGCAAACGCCGCCCGAGCCTCCGGCGAGGCCGGGACCTGTTTGGTTTCCTTCATGGAGTTCTCCGTCACGGATGACCTTCTCCCCTTGCGGGAGAAGGAGGGGCCCGCCGGCCGCAGGCCGGTGGGAGGATGAGGGGTCGCGCGGAACGACCGGCGAGACCCCTCATCCGGCCGCTTTCGCGGCCACCTTCTCCCGCAAGGGGAGAAGGAAAACTTCAGCCGACCACCTTCAGCCGCGCCCCGGGCAGCATCGGGAACGTCACGATCGACACCTCCCACAGCTCCACCCGGCTCAGCACCCGCAAGCGTGCGTCCGTCCGCGCCTTGACCTGCCGAAAGCCGATCGACAGCCCGTCCAGCGCCCCCGCCGAGACCAGCGCCGCCACCAGCCGCCCGCGCGGCGTCGCGGTGATGATCCGTCCACGGACGAAGAGGCCGCGCGTGTCCTCGAACGTCTCGTCCCACACGCCCACCGGCTCGGCCTCGTCGTGCTGGTGCAGCATGCGGATCGCGCCCGCCCCGCCGTTTTCCAGGCTGGCCTTGAAGGCCCCGGCGGCGGTGACGTCGTCGTTGAGGTCGCGGGTCCAGAACAGCGAGGCGTAGCCCTCGATGCGGAGATCGTTCATCGGGCGTCCCCATCCAGCTTGGCCTCGATGCGCACCAGCGCCGCGCGCGTGGCGTCGGCCTGGGCTTCCAGCCGCGCCAGCCGCTCGGCCACCGGCGCCTGGGCCTCCAGCCGCCGCGTAAGATCGTCGATCCGCGCGCTGGCCCGCCCGGCCCACATCAAGGCGGCCGCCGCCTGCAGCACCACCGCCACCAGCACGGCGGCCGAGATCTGGCGGTCCAGCCGCCAGCGGTTTGTCGTGGTCATGGGAAAAGACCCCCTCAGTCGCTACGCGACAGCTCCCCCAGAGGGGGAGCATCTGGTTCGTGCTCAAAGATCCTCCCCCTCTGGGGGAGGTGGCCCGGAGGGCCGGAGGGGGCCGCCCCGCGAGGGGCGGCTAAAGCTCCACCCCCGCCAGCCTTCTCCGCTCCGCATCAGTCAGGAAACTCGCCGCCTCCAGCCGCGCCCACAGCGCGTCACGCTCGGCGCTCAAGGCGGGCACCGCGTCCAGGTCGCACCCCACCCGCGCGCCGGGGAACTTCACCCCCAGCCACGCCGTCAGCGCCCGCGCCGCCCGCTCGGCCAGGGGTACGACCGTGTGCCGCCAGAACGCGCCATTGGCCTCGCGATAGTTGGCGTAGGTGTTGTCTCCGGGTATCCCCAAGAGCTGCGGCGGAACCCCGAACGCCAGGGCGATCTCCCGCGCCGCCGCGTGCTTGCCCTCGACGAAGTCCAGGTCCGCCGGGGTCAACGACATCGGCTTCCACTCCAGCCCGCCCTCCAGCAGCAGCGGCCGGCCGGCGTTGTCGGCGCCGGCGTGGGCGCCCGCCAGCTCGGCCTTCAGCCGCTCGAACTGCTCCTCGGAGAGCCGGTCCCCGTCGCGCCCGCCATAAACCAGCGCCCCCGACGGCCGCGCGGCGTTGTCCAGCAGCGCCTTGTTCCACGCCCCCGAGGCGTTGTGCACGTCGATGGCGAAGGCGGCCGCTTCCAGCGGCGAGGCCCCGTAGTGGTCGCTGGTCGGGTTGAACAGCTTCAGGTGCAGCACCGGCAGCCAACCGTCGGCGTCGCGCGCGATCCGCGCCGTCCGCCCCCCGGCCTGGTAGTCATAGGCCGCCGGCCAGCCGCGCGGCCCCGGCACCACCGCCATACGGTCGGGCCTGAGCGCATAGAGCTCGCCCGGCTGCTCACCGGCCGCCTCCAGGTAGCCGTTCCCGGCCACCTGCAGATGCCCGAAGAACGCCTCCATCAGATCAGGCCCGCCCTGCTCGGGATTGGGCCGGGCCAGCAGTTTGGCCAGCGGATGGTCGTCGCTGCGCCTGCCGTCGTGGAACACCGCCAGCGGCACGGCCGCCGCGGCCTCGGCGATCATCCGCACGCAGCGATAGGCTACGGGGTTCTTCCCAAACCCCTCGGCCGCCAGCGTCCCATAATCCCGAGGCGTCCACTGCGCCCGCCCGCCGCTGGTCAGGGCGACCAGCCGGGCGGCCCGCGAATCCTTGATTTCCGGCGCGCGCCGGGATGCGAAGAGGGGCATGGCCGCTCCCGTGAGGGTTGAGAACAAATAGAGAACAATGTAATGTTAAGGCGACGCATCGATCGAAGATCCTCCCCCTCTGGGGGAGGTGTCGCGGAGCGACGGAGGGGGACCCCGGTGGACGCGCCCAAGCGCACCCGACGAAACGCCAAGACGCTCCGCCGCGCCATGAGCCTGCCGGAGGTTCTCCTCTGGATCGGCCTCAAGGCGCGTCGCCTCGAAGGCCTGCACTTTCGCAAGCAGCACCCTGTCGGGCCGTACGTGCTCGACTTCTACTGCGACGCCCTGAAACTGGCGGTCGAGGTCGATGGCTATGCGCACGACACCGCTGATCGCCCCTGGCGTGACGCCCGTCGCGACGCCTGGCTTCTGGCCCAGGGCATACGCACCTTGCGCATCCCCGCCGTCGAGGTGCTGGCTTCGGTCGACGACACCCTCGCCACGATCCTGGTCAACGCCGGCGCTGACCCCCTCCGGCCCTCTGGGCCACCTCCCCCAGAGGGGGAGGATCTTGGCGCTTCAGATGCTCCCCCTCTGGGGGAGCTGTCGCGAAGCGACTGAGGGGGTTTTCCCCAAACGAAAAACGCCCCCCGAGCCGAAGCTCGGAGGGCGCTCTTTCAGGTCAGAAACTCAGATCAACGCAGCTTGGCGCTGACCGAGACGCCGACGATGCGGGGCTCGTTGAGGACCGAGGCCATGTAGTTCTCGATCACGCCTTTGAGGTTCTTCTCGTTGGTGATGTTGCGGCCGAACAGGGCCACCTCATACGCGCCGCCCGGAGCCGAGTAGCCCAGCTTCACGCCGCCCTCGAAGTTGCCGTCGGAGTAGAACTCCTTGGTCTTGTAGAGGACGTAGTTGGTGTAGCCCTGCTGGTTCCAGTCGGTGGACGCGAACAGCAGGCCGCCGTTGCCCAGCGGGATGTCGTAACGCGCGGTGAAGTCGATGTTGTACTCCGGCGCGTTCGGCAGCGGCTGGCCGTCGATCTGGGCGTAGACGTTCGAGCCGATCTGGATCGTCGGGTTCTGCACGGTGCAGACCACCACGCTGTTGAGCGCGCAGACCTGGGCGTAGACGCGCTTGTCCTTGATCTCGCTGTGCAGCAGCGAGAGGCCGGCGGTCAGGGTCAGGTTGGCGATCGGCTTCCACTGGGCTTCGGCTTCCATGCCGTAGGCCTCGGCCTTGTCGGCGTTGAACAGCACGCCGTTGCCGTTGCTGTCGTTGCCGTTCAGCTGGATGTCGCTGACCTTGTAGGTGAAGGCCGTGGCGTTCAGGCGCAGGGTGTTGTCCAGCAGCTGGCTCTTGAAACCGGCTTCCCACGACAGGATCGTCTCGGAGTCGGCCGTGGTGAAGTCGCTGTTGAACACCGCCGAGCGGCCCTGGATGGTCGGGCCGCGGAAGCCGCGGGCGACGCGGGCGTAGACGCTGACGTCGTCGGTCACCTTGTAGAGCGCCGACAGGTCCCAGCTGGGCTGGCTGTCGGACAGCTTCACATAGCGGCGGCCGGCATAGGTGACGACGCCGGCGGCGGTGTCGGCCGACTTCAGCAGACGGGTCTTCTTGGTGTCGTCGGTCTGGCGCAGGCCGCCGGTGACCGTCAGCTTGTCGGTGACGTCATAGCTGACCTGACCGAACACGGCCCACGAGGTGTTGACGTTCGACAGCGACACCCAGTTGTTCGGGTTGGTGCGGACGAAGAAGGCGCGCTGGTAGAAGTTGGTGATGTCGCGGCTGTCGAAATAGTAGCCGCCGACCTGCCACTTCAGCGGACCGTCGGTGTCGCTGGCCAGGCGGATTTCCTGGGTGATCTGGTCGAGATCCTTCACCTGGCCCTGCGACTGGCCAAAGCCGTTGGGCACGCCGCCGACCGGATAGTTGGCCGCCGCGCCGCCGTCGGTGTCGCCGCGGCTGTAGCCGCTGGTGCCTTCATAGGCGCTGATCGAGGTCAGCTTCACGCCGCCGAAGTCGTAGTCGATCTTCAGCGAGGTCCCGAACGTGTCGTAGGCCTGCGGGTTGTTGACCGCCTCGTCGTAGGCGACCTTGTCGCGCTCGGCGTAGGCGGTGCTGTTGGAGCCCTTCTTCAGGCCGGCGCGGTGGAAGAGGGTCGAGGTGCCCTCGTAGCTGCGGGCGTGGGCCGAGGCCAGGACCGACAGGTTCTCGGTCGGGGTGGCCAGGATCTGCAGGCGGATGTCGCGCTCGTCAAAGCCGCCCATGGCGTCGCTCTGCGGCGTCTTGGTGCCGTCGGCGCTGGTCCCGGTGAAGGTGTTGTCCACCCAGTCGTCGCGGTGCTGGTAGAGGGCCGAGACGCGGAAGGCCAGCTTGTCGGCCACGATCGGGCCGCCGATGCCGCCGTCGAAGGTGGTGGTGCCGTAGCTGCCGTACGAGGCCTGGGCCTGGCCCTGCAGGGTCTGGGTCGGCTTGGCGGTGTCGAACTTGATGATGCCGGCGGTGGTGTTGCGGCCGAACAGCGAGCCTTGCGGACCGCGCAGCACTTCGACCTGCTGGACGTCGAACACCGGGTTCGACTTCAGCACCACGTGCTCGAGCACGACCTCGTCCTGGATGATCGACACCGGCTGGGAGGCGCCGAGGTAGAAGTCGATGTTGCCCAGGCCGCGGATGTAGAAGCGCGGGAAGATGCGGCCCGTGGTGGTCTCGGCGTAGAGGCCGGGCACGCGGCCGGCCAGGGCCAGGATGTCGTCGCCGCCGGCCTGCAGGGCGCGCAGGTCAGAACCGCCGACCACGGCGACCGACAGCGGCGTGTCCTGCAGGTTCACCGAGCGGCGCTCGGCGGTGACGATGATCTCTTCCAGGCTGGTCGAGTCGGTAGTTTCTTGGGCGTTGGCGACGGCGGCGCTGGCGAGCGCGCCCATCGCGCAGGTCAGCATCAGCGCCGACCGGGCGATCATGGACTTGGACACGAAGTAATCCCCTTTTTACGTAGAAGCGCCTGTGGTTGTTGATTATTTCCACAGAACAGCGTCCGCGTAACAGGCGCTTGCGAAACTGTCATGACAGCCGCTGGCGCCGGTTGGGGATAATGTCAGCTTACGAACAATAAAGCGGCGCCGGCCGTCAGATCTGCGACAGCCCGAGCCACAGCAGGCCCAGCAGCAGCAAGACGAACGCCATCTGGGTGGTCACCCAGACGACGCCGGTCTTGAGCACCGCGCCGAAGATGTTGGAGCCATAGACGCCGCGCAGGGTCTGGAACAGGTTCACCGGCGCCCAGAGCAGCGCCACCAGGACGCCGACCTCGTTCACCTGTCGCGGCAGGATCAGCACCACCGCCCACAGCAGGAAGATGAACGACAGGTAGTTCATCGAGACGATCAGGTGATCGTACATGAAGAACTTCCGCCGGTAGAAATAGCAGCCGGCCAGCGACAGGGCGAGGATCGGCAGCAGGAACACCGCCAGCCTGTGCCCCCAGCCGAAGACCAAGGCCATGAAGTAGCCGGGCGTGGCGACGGCCTTGTTCAGCTGGGTGTTCAACCATTCCGCCTTGGCCTTGTCCTTGGCCAGGGCGTCCTTGCTGGGCCCCACGAACCGCAGCTTCGTGCCGTCCTTGCCGACCGTGAGGACGCCGTCCTCCTGAAGGTCCTTGGCGGCTTCGGCCGACGCCTGGCTCGCCGCGCCGCCGTCAGGCTTGTCGTGAGCGGTCTTGCCCGCCTCGCCGTGGCCGGCCCCGTCCGAAGCCGCGTGCTCGGTGCGGTGCTGCGCATCGTGCACGGCCTTGTGGATCACCGTCTCGGCCGAGAGGATGAACAGCAGCAGCGAGACCAGGAACAGCCGGAACGGCGGCACGTGCCGCGCCCGCTTGCCGTCGAGGTATTCCCGGCTCAGCCGACCCGGCCGCGCGAACAGCCACGGCACGGTGCGCCACAGCCGGCCGTCGAGGTGGAACATCCCCTCGATGGCTTCCCAGGTGACGTGGAAGATCGACTTGTGATGGTTCGACGCCTCCTGGCCGCAGGCGTGGCAATAGTGTCCGACCAGCTCGGTCTCGCAGTTGTCGCACCTGGTTCCGGGCGGCGGCGCGGCATGGGCCGAACGGCCGTCCGACTTGAACCGCGCCAGCCAGCCGCCCAGCGCTCCGCCGGTGATCGCCTCGAGTTCCTTCACGCAAGCCCCCACGCGCGCTGCGAGCGCGATTCCGTCAACTACCCGCATAACGATGTATGACAACTCGGCCGAACGCGCACCTGGGGAACGCCGGAGCGGGAAAATCGCGGCCGGTTCGCCCAGACGCAGGGCGCCGGCCCGACGGTCTCAGTCGAGATAGTCCCAATAGGCCTTGCCATCGAGCGTGCGCAGCTTCAGGCGCGCGGCCGATTGCTCGACATTGAAGAACATCAGGTGCTCCTCGTCGGCGGCCTCGTGCCGATAGACCAGCGCCGCCCCCCCGGCGTCCGCCTTCAGAAGCCCGGCGGCCTCGGCCGGGCACGGCACGGCGCGGGTGTCGCTGAAGGCGAACTTGGCGTGGCCGGCGGCGATGTCCGGCATGGCGTTCCAGGCGCGCAGCGGATCGGCGAAGGTCCGCTCGGAAGAGCCGAGGGCCGCGAAGACCAGGCTGTCCTGCATGACGCGCTTCTCGACCAGCACGGGCTCGCCATCCAGCAGGTGCAGGGCGCGCAGGTGCAGCACCCGCCGCTCCTCGGTGTTCGTCCGGTCGACCTGGAAGTCGAACATGCGGTGGATCACGTCGAGGATCCGGACCTCGTGCACCGGCGCCTGATGCAGGCCGTCCCAGAGGTCCAGGCCCGGCAGGCGCATGTCGGCTTTGAGCGTGGTCTCGGTCATGCGGTGTTCCCCGTGGACGACGCCCAGGCGCCGGTTCGCGCCATGGTGTAGCTTTGCGACCCTTAACGCGGAGGTATCGGGCCTACCGCGCGGGACCGAACCTCGCCACCAAGTCATAAGCCTCGCCGGGGAACAGCTGGCGCACGCGGGTGACGGGCTCGCCGGCCCGCCAGGTGCGGCGTTCGACGGCCAGCAGGGCGGTCCCGACATCCAGCGCCAGCAGTTCGGCGATGGCGGCTTCCGCGCCGACGGCGCTGATGCGGCTTTCCGCTTCCGTCCACGGCACGTGGTGCAGCAGCCAGGCGCCGGGCGGCTCGGCGGCGAAGTCGGCGGCGGCGGCCTCGGGCACGGCGGCCAGGCTGATCAGCCGGTCCTCCAGGGCGAAGGGCCGGCCGCCGGCCACGTGCAGACCGCGCAGCACGATCAGGTCGCCCTCGCCCGCCAGCTCGGCCTCGTCGCCGTCGTCGGGATCGGCGGGGCGACGCTCGGCGGCCAGCAGCACGAAGGCGTAGGTCTCGCCGCGGGCGGTGATCTCGGCCTGGATGTCGGGGATGTCGAGGACCGTGGAGTGCACCTTGGGCCGGGCCACGAACGAGCCTGCCCGGCGGCGACGCACGATCAGGCCCGCATCGGCCAGGGCCGACATCGCCTTGTTCACGGTCATCCGCGAGCAGCCGTACTGGGCCATCAGCTCGGTCTCGGAGGGCGCGCGGTGGCCCGGCGCCCAGACGCCCGAGCGGATCAGGCCCTCGATCTCGTCGCGGATGCGCTGGTGGAGAGGAACAGCCGTCAAGACAGCAGGTCCTTCAGGACCTGGCGATAGCGCTCGGCGATAGCGTCGCGATGACGGTGGCGACCGCCGGAAACCACGGGCCGCCCGGCGCGCCAGACGCTGTCGATCGCGCCGTGGCGGCCGGCGAAGACCAGGCTGTCGATAAGCGCGTCGCCGCTCCGCCCGACGATGGCCGTATGCTCGCGGTCGAGGGTGACGAAGTCGGCCGGCGCGCCGCGGCGCAGGCCCGGCCGGCCTCCGCCCAAGGCCTGGCTGCCGCCGGCCACGGCCGCGCGCCACAGCTCCCCGCCCGTCGAACGCTTGGGACCGCCGGCCAGCACGTTGCGGGCCCGGCGCGTCAGGCGCTGGGAATATTCCAGCACCCGCAGTTCCTCGGCGGCATCGATCAGCACATTGCTGTCCGAGCCGATCCCGAAGGCCCCGCCGGCGGCCTGGTAGTCGTGGGCCGGGAAGACGCCGTCGCCCAGATTGGCTTCGGTGATCGGGCAAAGGCCGGCGACCGCGCCGCTCTTGGCCAGGCGTTCGGTCTCCATGGCGTTCATGTGGGTGGCGTGGACTAGGCACCACGACTTGCCGACGTCGGCGTGGTTCATCAGCCAGCGCACCGGGCGCTGGCCCGTGGCGGCCAGGCAGTCGTCGACCTCCTTGGTCTGCTCGGCGATGTGGATGTGGATCGGACCGCCGGCCGCCAGCGGCGTGATGGCCGTCAGCTCCTCAGGCGTCACGGCGCGCAGGCTGTGCGGGGCGATCCCGACCACCGCCTCGGGCAGGCCGGCGACGGCGGCGCGGCTGGCCTCCAGCAGGCGGGCGTAGCCGTCGACGTCGGTGACGAAGCGCTTCTGCCCCTCGCCCGGCGCCGCGCCGCCGAAGCCGGCATGGGCGTAGAACACCGGCAGCAGGGTCAGGCCGATGCCGGTCTCCTCGGCGGCGGCGGCGATCCGCGCGCCCATCTCGGCCGGGTTGTCGAAGGCCGCCCCGTCCTTGTCGTGGTGCAGGTAGTGAAACTCGCCGACGCGGGTGAAGCCGCTTTCCAGCATCTCGACCTGGCCCATGGCGGCGATCGCCTGCAGGGCGTCCGGATCCAGCCGCTCGACGAAGCGGTACATCAGCTCGCGCCAGGTCCAGAAGCTGTCGCTCCCCTCGCCGCGCGCCTCGGTCAGGCCGGCCATGGCCCGCTGGAAGGCGTGGCTGTGCAGGTTGGGCATGCCCGGCAGGGCCGCGCCCAGGCGGGGCTCGTTTCCGGCGACGACATCGGTGTCGATCCGGGCGATGCGGCCGTCCGACAGGGTCAGGCGAACGCCTTTCGCCCAGCCGTCGGCCAGCAGGGCGCTCTCGCACCAGACGACGACGTCTTTCGGAGCCTCGGGCGCCACCTGCGGAGCGACCTCGACGGAGCTCTCCTCTGGCAGCTGGGGGGACGCCGGTTCGGGGGCTTCAAGATTCTCGGCGTCGCTCACTGGACAATCCTCGTCGCTCGCGAATATGTCTATACATATTGAACCGGGCCGCAAGGGTCGCGGGAACGACTCAAAGCGGCTCGGAGGCGTTGGCGATGCGGTGCGATCGGGTTTGGATCAAGGCCCGCCTTGCGACCCTCGCCGAAGCCGCGCCCGGCCTGGGCGTCGTCGAGGACGGCGTCATCGCCGCCAAGGACGGTCGCATCGTCTATGCCGGCCCTGCCTCCGACGCCCCTGCCTTCGAGACGGCCGAGGCCATCGACTGCGAAGGCCGCTGGATCACGCCCGGCCTGATCGACCCCCACACCCACCTGATCTTCGGCGGCGACCGCGCCCACGAGTTCGAGCTGCGGCTGGCCGGCGCGTCGTACGAGGAGATCGCCCGGGCCGGCGGCGGCATCGTCTCGACCATGAAGGCCACCCGCGAGGCGACCGAGGACCAGCTGGTCGCCGCCGCCCTGCCCCGCCTAGACGCCCTGATCGCCGAGGGCCTGACGACCATCGAGGTCAAGTCCGGCTATGGCCTCTCCCTCGAACACGAGCTGAAGAGCCTGCGCGCCGCTCGCGCCCTGGCCAAGGCGCGGCCCGTGTCGGTGAAGACCACCTTCCTCGGCGCCCACGCCCTGCCGCCGGAGTTCAAGGGCGACGCCGACGGCTATATCGACCTCGTCTGCCGCGAGATGATCCCCGCCGTCGCCGCGGAACGCCTGGCCGATGCGGTGGACGGTTTCTGCGAGGGCATCGGCTTTTCCCCCGCCCAGATCCGCCGGGTGTTCGAGACCGCCCGCGCCCACGGCCTGCCCGTGAAGCTGCACGCCGAGCAGCTGTCGAACCTCAACGGCGCGGCGCTCGCCGCTGAGTTCGGGGCGCTGTCGGCCGATCACCTGGAGCATCTGGACGAGGCCGGGATCGCGGCCATGGCCAAGGCCGGCACGGCGGCCGTGCTGCTGCCCGGCGCCTACTACTTCGTGCGCGAGACGAAGCTGCCGCCGATCGAGGCCCTGCGCGCGGCCGGCGTGCCTTTGGCGCTCGCGACCGACTGCAACCCCGGCACCTCGCCTCTGACCAGCCTGCTGCTGACGATGAACATGGCCGCCACCCTCTTCCGCCTGACGGTGGACGAGTGCCTGGCCGGCACCACCCGCGAGGCGGCTCGCGCCCTCGGGGTCCTTTCCGATCGAGGCACGCTGGAGGCCGGCAAGGCCTGCGACCTCGCCATCTGGGACGTCGAGCGTCCCGCCGAACTTGTCTACCGCATGGGCTTCAACCCGCTCCATGCGCGCGTCTGGAGTGGTGTTTCGTGACCGAAGTCGTCGTCCTGAATCCCGGCGAGGTCTCCCTCGCCCAGTGGAAGTCCGTCTATCGCGGCGCGTCGGCCCGCCTGGCGGACCATGCCTGGCCGGTGATCGAGGCCAGCGCGGCGGCGGTGACCCGCATCCTGGCCAAGGGCGAGCCGGTCTACGGCATCAATACGGGCTTCGGGAAACTGGCCAGCGTGCGCATCGGCGACGAAGATCTGGCCACGCTCCAACGCAACATCGTGCTGTCCCACGCCGCCGGTACGGGCGAGCCTTCGCCGGTTGCGGTGATCCGCCTGATGATGGCCCTGAAGCTGGCCAGCCTGGCCCAAGGCGCCTCGGGCGTGCGGGTCGAGACCGTCAAGCTGTTGGAGGCCATGCTGGCCCTGGGCCTGACGCCGGTGGTGCCGAGCCAGGGCTCGGTCGGCGCCTCGGGGGACCTGGCGCCGCTGTCGCACATGGCCGCGACCATGATCGGGGTCGGCGAGATCGACGTCGGCGGCGTGCGCAGGCCGGCCGCCGAGGCCCTGGCCCGCGCCGGCCTGTCGCCCGTCGAGCTTGGCCCCAAGGAGGGCCTGGCCCTGCTGAACGGCACCCAGTTCTCGAACGCCAACGCCCTGGCCGGCCTGTTCGAGGCCGAGGTGCTGTTCCAGTCGGCCCTGGTCACCGGCGCGCTGTCGACCGAGGCCGCCAAAGGGTCGGACACGCCGTTCGACCCACGCATCCACGCCCTGCGTCGCCACGCCGGCCAGATCGAGACCGCCGCCGCCCTGCGCAGCCTGATGGCCGCTTCCGACATCCGCGCCTCGCACCTCAAGGAGGACGAGCGCGTGCAGGACCCCTACTGCCTGCGCTGCCAGCCGCAGGTGATGGGCGCAGCGCTGGACGTGCTGCGCCAGGCGGCGACCACCCTGGCCACCGAGGCCAACGGCGTCTCCGACAACCCGCTGATTTTCCCGGAAGCCGACGAGGCCCTGTCGGGCGGCAACTTCCACGCCGAGCCCGTGGCCTTCGCCGCCGACATGATCGCCCTGGCCGTCTGCGAGATCGGCTCGATCGCCGAGCGCCGCATCGCCATGCTGGTGGACCCCGCCCTGTCGGGCCTGCCGGCCTTCCTGACGCCCAAGCCGGGCCTCAACTCCGGCTTCATGATTCCGCAGGTCACGGCCGCGGCCCTGGTGTCGGAGAACAAGCAGAAGGCCTATCCGGCCAGCGTCGACTCCATCCCGACCTCGGCCAACCAGGAAGACCACGTGTCGATGGCCGCCCACGGGGCGCGCCGCCTGCTGTCGATGGTCGAGAACGCGACGGCGGTGATCGGCATTGAACTGCTGGCCGCCGCGCAAGGCTGTGACTTCCATGCGCCCCTGACCTCCAGCGCCGTCCTCGAGGCCGTGCGCAAGGCGGTGCGGGCGCGGGTGCCGCACCTTTCCGACGACCGCCACTTCCATCCCGACATGGAAGCGGCCAACACTCTGGTGCGGACCGGCGCGGTCATCGTCGCGGCGGCCGGCGTTCCCTTGCCCGGAGCGACCTGATGAGCAGCGACTGGCTGGAAGTCTGGCGGGGCGACGCGCCCCTGATCGTCAGCATTCCCCACTCGGGGTCCTTCATCCCCGAGGACATCGAGAAACGGCTGACCTCGCCCTGGCTGGCCCGCAAGGACGCCGACTGGTGGATCGAGCGGCTCTACAACTTCGCCGACGACCTGGGCGCCACGACGGTGCGGACGGCGGTGTCGCGCACGGTGATCGACGTCAATCGCGACCCGTCGGGAGCCTCGCTCTATCCGGGCATGGCGACCACAGCCCTCTGTCCCACGGACACCTTCGACGGCGAGCGGCTCTATGCCGAGGGCCAGGAGCCGGACGAGGCCGAGATCGCCGCCCGCCGCGAGCGCTGGTTCATCCCCTATCACGCGGCGCTGCGGGCCGAGATCGACCGACTGCTGGCCCTGCATGGCAAGGTCGTCTTGTACGACGCCCACTCGATCCGCTCGCGGGCGCCGCGGCTGTTCCCGGGTGAGCTGCCGGTGTTCAACATCGGCAC
This sequence comes from Caulobacter sp. GW821-FHT09B11, assembly GCF_059418205.1. NCBI lineage: Bacteria > Pseudomonadati > Pseudomonadota > Alphaproteobacteria > Caulobacterales > Caulobacteraceae > Caulobacter > Caulobacter sp. GW821-FHT09B11. Next base: position 55,240 of record NZ_JBWKPK010000031.1, read on the forward strand.
GAATTCCGGCCAGAGCTGCGATCCGGCCCTGGCCGCGGCGGTCGAGGCCGCCTGCGAGACCTCGGGCCTGCCGATGGTCACCAACGGCCGCTTCAAGGGCGGCTGGATCACCCGCCACTACGGCAAGCCCGAGCGCGGCATCCACGCCGTGCAGATGGAGCTGGCCTGCCGCGGCTACATGGACGATCCCTCGCCCCGCATCACCCCGCAGTCCTGGCCCTCGCCCTACCGCCCGCCGAAGGCCGCGCCGATGCGCAGCGTGCTGACCGACGTGCTGAAGGCCTGCATCGAATTCGCCACCCCCGCTCCTCCCCCGTGAAACGGGGGAGGGGGACCGCGAAGCGGTGGAGGGGGCGACCGCCGCACTCCTTCACTCGCCCCCTCCGTCACGGCGCGTATCCGCGCCGCGCCACCTCCCCCGCTTCGCGAGGGAGGAGCATGCCCGCCCTGCCCTCCTCTCAGACGAGTCCCGCATGACCCGCCTCGACAACACCCGCGTCATCCGCCCCGCCACCGGAACCGAGCTCACCGCCAAGTCCTGGCTGACCGAAGCCCCGCTGCGGATGCTGATGAACAACCTGCATCCCGACGTCGCCGAGCGGCCCGAGGAGCTGGTGGTCTATGGCGGCATCGGCCGCGCCGCGCGCGACTGGGAAAGCTACGACAAGATCGTCGAGACCCTGCGCCGGCTGGAGGACGACCAGACGCTGCTCGTCCAGTCCGGCAAGCCGGTCGGCGTGTTCCGCACCCATGCCGACGCGCCGCGCGTGCTGATCGCCAACTCCAACCTGGTGCCGCGCTGGGCGACCTGGGAGCACTTCAACGAGCTAGATAGGAAGGGCCTGGCCATGTACGGCCAGATGACCGCCGGCTCGTGGATCTATATCGGCGCCCAGGGCATCGTGCAGGGCACCTACGAGACCTTCGTCGAGATGGGCCGCCAGCATTATGCGGGCGATCTTTCCGGCAAGTGGCTGCTGACCGCGGGCCTGGGCGGCATGGGCGGCGCCCAGCCCCTGGCCTCGGTGTTCGCCGGAGCCTCGTGCCTGGCCATCGAATGCCAGCCCTCGCGCATCGAGATGCGGCTGCGCACCGGCTATCTCGACAGGTCGACCGACAGCCTCGACGAGGCCCTGGCCTGGATCGAAGAAGCCTGCGCCGCCAAGACCCCGATCTCGGTCGGCCTGCTGGGCAACGCCGCCGAGTTGCTGCCGGAGATGTTCAAGCGCGGGATCCGCCCCGACCTGCTGACCGACCAGACCAGCGCCCACGATCCGATCAACGGCTACCTGCCGGCCGGCTGGACCCTGGACCAGTGGGCCGACGCCAAGGCCCGCGACCCCGCCTCGGTGAACAAGGCCGCCCGCGCCTCGATGGCTGTGCATGTGCAGGCCATGCTCGACTTCCAGGCCGCCGGCGTGCCGACCGTCGACTACGGCAACAACATCCGCCAGATGGCCCTGGAGGAAGGCGTCAAGAACGCCTTCGACTTCCCCGGCTTCGTGCCGGCCTATATCCGCCCGCTGTTCTGCCGGGGGATCGGCCCGTTCCGCTGGGCCGCGCTGTCGGGCGATCCGGAGGACATCGCCAGAACCGACGCCAAGGTGAAGGAGCTGATCCCCGACAATCCGCACCTGCACAACTGGCTCGACATGGCCGGCCGGCGGATCAAGTTCCAGGGCCTGCCGGCGCGCATCTGCTGGGTGGGGCTGGGCGATCGCCACCGCCTGGGCCTGGCCTTCAACGAGATGGTCGCCAGCGGCGAACTCAAAGCGCCCGTCGTCATCGGCCGCGATCACCTGGACTCGGGCTCGGTCGCCTCGCCCAACCGCGAGACGGAAGCCATGAAGGACGGCTCGGACGCGGTGTCGGACTGGCCGCTGCTGAACGCCCTGCTCAACACCGCCTCGGGCGCCACCTGGGTGTCGCTGCACCACGGCGGCGGGGTCGGCATGGGCTTCTCGCAGCATTCGGGCATGGTCATCGTCTGCGACGGCACCGAGGCCGCGGCCAAGCGCATCGAGCGGGTGCTGTGGAACGACCCGGCCACCGGCGTCATGCGCCATGCCGATGCGGGCTACGAGATCGCCCAGGACTGCGCGCGGGAACACGGGCTGGACCTGCCGGGGATCCTGTAACTCGCCCCCTCGCCCCGGAGCCCACCCAAGCTCGTCATCCCGGAAAGCCCGCAGGGCTTATCCGGGACCCAGGGGCCGCCGCATCGCGTCGGCCAAAGCATGGGCGGTGAACCCAAACGCGGCGCCCAGTCCCCTAGGTCCCGGCTCTGCGCTGCGCTCCGGCCGGGATGACGACATCTGTTGTGATGGAAGGTCAGAACATGCGCCTCCTCCCCGCCGCCGACCGTACGCCCGCCCCCTGGAAGAACGGCGGCGGGACGACGTGGGAGATCGCCGCCCAGCCGCCGGGCGCGAGGATGGACGCCTTCGACTGGCGGCTGAGCATCGCCGAGGTCGCAGCCCCGGGGCCGTTCTCGGCGTTTCCCGGCGTCGATCGGGTGCTGACGGTGATCGCCGGCGCGGGCCTGAGGCTGAAGGTCGAGGGCCTGGACGAGGTCGTGCTCGACGACGCCTCGCCGCCCCTGGCCTTCCCCGGCGACGCACCCGCCGCAGCGACGCTGTACGCCGGGCCGATCCGCGATCTCAACCTGATGGTCAGGCGCGGGGCCTGGCGCGGCGGCGTGCGGCGGATCGACGGCGCGGCGACGATCACCGCCCAGGCGCGGGTCACGGTGCTGGTCGCCCAAGGCCCCGCCAGCGTCAACGGCCAGGCCCTGGCGGCCGAGGACGCGGTTCTCGTCGAAGGCGATGCAACCTTGACCATGGAAGGGCGTTTGCTGCTGATCGGGATCGATCCGGCCTGACCTTCCCATGTCTTTGCGAGGGTTCGGCCGCTTGGGTCCGGTTGCGGAGCCCTGAATGACCGACAGCCTCTATGTGACCTTCCGCGCCGGCGCGCTGGAAGCGGCCCTGCCGCAGGCGGCGGTCGCCGAGATCCTGCCCGTGCCGGAGCTGGCGCCCGCGCCCGGCGCCCCGCGCGCGCTGGCCGGCTTCGTCAATCTGGGCGGCGAGGCCGTGGCGGCCCTGGCGCTGGACCGCCTGCTGGACGCCGAAGGCGGAGCACCGGCCAACGCCCTCTATCGACACCTGATCCGCCTGCGTCCCCTGGCGGGCGCGCCGGCCGTGACCCTGCTGGTCGACCGTGTCACCGACGCCGCCGCCGTGGCCGACGGCGTCCAGCCAGTCGAGGAGGCCGACAGCCTGGGCGGCTGCGTGGCGCAGACGGCCCTGATCGACGGCTGGCTGACGCCTGTGTTGTCGCCCGAAAATCTGTTGCTGGCCGAAGAAAAGGCGCGGCTGGACGAGTTCGCCCGCCGGGCCCAGGAGCGCCTGGCGCAGTGGGAAAGCGCGCCCGCGTGAAACCGGCCCGGGCGGCCGGGCGGCCTCAAGCTTTGCGCGCCCAGGCTCAGCGCCCCTTGGCGCTGGCCGCCGACGAGCCGTTCCAGCGCCTGAAGCGGGCGGTGATCTCCCGCACCGGCCACCACTATTACGCCGACAAGGACGAGGTGCTGTGGGACCGCGTGCAGCGACGCCTGCTGGCGACCCGCGACCGCGACGTCGCCGCCTATCTCGCGCGCCTGGCCGGCGACGACGGCGAGCAGGAATGGGCCGCGCTCGAGACCGAGATCACCATCGGCGAGACCTTCTTCTTCCGCTACGCCGAGCAGTTCACGGCCCTGCGCGACACGATCCTGCCCGACATCCTGGAGCGCAAGGCGGGCAGCAAGCGTATCCGCATCTGGAGCGCCGGCTGCGCCACCGGGGCCGAGCCCTATTCGATCGCCATCCTGCTGTCGCAGATGCTGGGCGATCGCCTTGCCGACTGGCGGATCTCGATCCTGGGCGGCGACATCAACGCCGCCTTCCTGGAGACCGCGCGCAAGGGCCAGTTCGGCCGCTGGGCGCTGCGGGCCGTCAGCGACGCCGATCGCGACCAGTGGTTCACCGAAACGGCCCGCAACACCTGGACCCTGAAGAGCGCCTATCGCGGCCTCGTCAGGTTCGAGCGCCAGAACCTGCTCGACCTGCTGGGTCCCGCCCCGCCGCTGGAGCTGACCGAGTTCGACCTGATCCTGTGCCGCAACGTGCTGATCTACTTCCATCACGAGGTGGTCGAGCAGCTGGTGGGCGCGCTGGGGAGCCGGCTGGCGGCCGACGGCTGGCTGCTGCTGGGCCACGCCGAGCCCAATCCGGCCTTCGGCAAGCTCCTCGACGTCACCCAGCTGCCGGGCACGGTGGCCTATCGTCCGGCCGATCCCGACCGGCCGGCGACACCCGGCCCCAGCTTCGAGGTCTTCGCCGCGCCCGAGCCGGCGCCGGCCGAGGCCCCGGTCGTGCGCCTGCGGCCCGCGCCGATCCCGACGCCCGTCCCCTCGCCCGCTCCCCTCCACATCCCGTCGACCGTAGACCTGGTGGAGAACGTGCGGCGGCTGGCCGACGCCGGCGACTATCTCGGGGCCGAGACCGCCTGCCGCGCCGCCCTGGACCTCTCGCCCGACGATCCGGCCCTGCACCTGCTCGACGGCCTGATCCTGCGGGCGCTGAACCGGCCCGGCCCGGCAGAAGCCGCGTTCAAGCGCGCGCTCTATCTCGATCGCGGCTTCGCCCTGGCCCACTATCACCTGGGCCTGCTGCTGCTCGACCGTGAACGGACCAAGGCCGCCGCCCGCTCGCTGAACACCGCCGCCCAGATCGCGGGAACCGTTCCGGCGGAGACGCGTTTGGCCCACGGCGCAGGTCTGACCGCCGATCAGCTGCGCAAGAGCGTCCGTCTGCTGTTGCAGACGCTCGTGGGGGTTTGAAGAACGACATGAAGCGTACCGACGCCGAAGCCGGCGACGGATCGGGGGGACTGTTGGACGACGCGCGGGCCCGGGCGATCCTGGCGGCGCGCACCCGTCGGCTGGCCGAGCGCAGGACGGTGCCGGAGCCGGAAATCCCCCTCGAAGACGTGCTGCTGTGCCAGGCCGGCCCGGCGCTGCTGGCCCTGCCGCTGGCGGCGGCCGAGCGCGTGACGCCGTTCGAGCCGCGCCGCCTGACCCCGACCACCGGCCGCCCCGCCCTGCTGGGCCTGGCCAGCGTCGATGGCCGCCTGCGCCGGGTGCTCGACCTTTCCCGCCTGACCGGCGCCGCCCCGGCAGCGCCCGACGCGTCCGGCCTGCTGATCGCCCTGCGCGGAGCCGGCGACCTCGCCCTGCGCGTCGAGGCCACGCCCGGCGCGGCCAAGATCGCCCGCGAGCCGGCCGGCGACGCCTTCGAGGGCGGCGTGCGCGCCATCGTCGCCGAGGGCCCCGCCGGCCTGATCGGTCGCACCGTCACCCTTCTCGATCTTGGCGACCTGCTCGCCGACCACCTTTCCGCCGCCTTGGGGGCAAGAGCCTAGTGACCATCGCCAACCGCATCATCCTCGGCTTCGCGGCCATCACCGTCCTGCTGCTGGGCATCGGCCTGTTCGGGCTGTTCCAGATCAGCGTGGTCAAGGACACCACCGAGACCATCGTCACCCGCGACATGGCCGTGGTCCGCCAGATCGCCCAGATCCGCACCACCGCCAACGAGATGCGCGCGGCCAGCGACGCGGTGATCACCAGCTACCTGTCGCGCTCGGCGGGCGGCGTGGGCCAGAACGAGGAAGATCCCGTCACCCGCTGGCGCCAGCGCGGCGTCGACATGGACGCGGCCCTGGAGAAGGCGGCGTCGTCGGCCAGCGACTATCGCCAGAGCGCCCTGTCGGCCGAGCGCGCCGACGCCTGGCGCCGCATCGAGGACTATCTGAACCAGACCGCCGCCTCGTCGCGCCAGGGCCGCACCGACACCGAGAACCTGTTCAGCGCCATCCGTCGCGGCGACGCGACCGGCGTGGCCCAGGCCCAGACCGCCCTCGTCCAGCGCCGCGGCGAATTCGGGCGCGGCATCCAGGGCGCCGAGGACGTGCTGGACGACGCCATCCTGTCGGGCCAGCGCCGCATCAACGACGTCTACAAGGTCAGCCAGGTGTCGATCATCGTCGCCCTGATCTTGGCGGCCCTGATCTCCGGCGCGATCACCTGGGCCATCCGCGGCTCGATCGTCGGCCCCTTGAGCGCCTTCATGGGCTTCGTCGGCAAGGTGGGCGAAGGCGACCTGACCGGCCGCGCCGCCGCGACCAGCGCCGACGAGATCGGCAAGCTGGGCGGCACGCTGAACACCATGGTCGACGGCCTGGCCGTGCTGGCCCGCCAGAGCCGCGAGGCCACCGAGAACCTCAACGCCGCCACCGCCGAGATCCGCGCCTCGACCCAGGAGCAGGCCGCCAGCGTCGAGGAGCAGCTGGCCGCCGTGCAGGAGACCGCCGCCACGGTCGACGAGATCACCCACTCCGGCGCCCAGATCGGCAAGCGCGCCCAGGAGGTGATCGCCTCGGCCCAGGCGACCGCCCAGACCAGCAACGAGGGCCTGCGCGCCGTCGACGAGACCGCCAAGGCCATGGACGCCATCCGCGAGCAGGCCGAGGCCGTGGCCGAGAACATCGTCGCCCTGTCGGAGAAGACCCAGGCGATCGGCGACATCATCGCCACCGTCAACGACATCTCCGAGCGCTCGCACCTGCTGGCCCTCAACGCCGCCATCGAAGCCGCCTCGGCCGGCGAGAACGGCCGCAGCTTCGCGGTCGTGGCCTCGGAGATGAAGATGCTGGCCGACCAGGCCAAGGAGGCCACCACCCAGGTGCGCTCGATCCTCGGCGACATCCAGCGCGGCATCAACGCCTCGGTCATGCTGACCGAGGAGGCCGTCAAGCGCGTCAGCGCCGGCAAGGAGCGCACCGACACCACCCAGCGCACAATCACCGAGATCACCGGCCGAGTGCAGGAAAGCGTCCAGACCTTCCAGCAGATCGTCGCCTCGACCAACCAGCAGCAGCTGGGCATCGAGCAGGTGATGGGCGCGCTGCAGAACATCCGCCAGGCCAGCCAGCAGACCGCCGCCGGCACCCGCCAGCTGGACGAGGCCGCCGCCAACCTGTCGGACCTGTCGCGCCAGCTGCTGTCCCTGTCCGAGCGCTACCGGACCTGATCGCGACGTGCCCGATATCCGTCGACAGCTCCTGGCGGCGTTCGATCTCGAACACCGCGAGCACCTCCAGGCGATCCGCCAGGCCCTGCGCGGCGAGGCGGAGGCCGACCCGCGCGAGATCTTCCGCCGGGCCCACAGCCTGAAGGGCGCGGCGCGAGCGGTCGACCTGCCCGCCGTCGAGGAACAGGCCCACGCCCTGGAAAGCCTGTGCGCCGAACTGATGGACGGCGACCGCACGCTCGACCCGGCCACCGTGGCGACGCTGGAAGGCCTGCTCGACGCGGTGGAGGACGCCGCCGCCACGGCCTACGCCCCGCCCGCGCCAAAGCCGGTGACCACCGCGCCCGCCCAGGCCGGCGACGAGGCCGTGGAGCTGGTGCGGATCGACATCGAGGCGGTGTCGGACCTGTCGCGCGCCATGCAGACCCTTTCGAGCGACGTGCTCGACCAGGGCGCCATCGACGAGGACCTGCGCCGCCTGGCCGCCGACGCCCGCAAGCTGGAACGCCGCTGGCGCGACGCGCGCGGCGGCGCGGCCGTCCGGACGCGCGAGGTCGAGCAGGGCCTGCGGGACCTGTCCCGGGCGCTGGGAGAACTTTCGGTGCGTCGCGTGCGGGCCGGCTGGGCGCTGGACCAGGGCCTGGCCGACCTGCGCGGCCGGGTCGAGCAGATCGCCCAGGCCCCGGCCGAGGCCGTGTTCGGCGGCTTCGCCACCATGGTCCGCGACATCGCCCGCGAGGCCGACGTGGCGGTGGACGTGCGGGTCAGCGGCCTCGACGCCCGCGCCGACCGCAAGGTGCTGCAGGCCCTGAAGGACCCGGTGATGCACCTGCTGCGCAACGCCGTCAGCCACGGACGCGAAGGCGCCCAGGCGCGGACGGCGGCCGGCAAGCCCGAGCGGCTGACCGTGGCCCTGACCGTCTCGGCCGCCAGCGGCCGGCTGCGGATCGAGATCGCCGACGACGGCCCCGGCCCCGACCTCGCCAAGCTGGAGACCGCGGCCATCGACAAGGGCCTGCTGCCGGCCCGCGGGGCCGACGCCCCGGCCCCGACGCCCGAGGAACTGCTGGCCCTGGCCTTCGCGCCCGGCGTCTCGACCGCGCAGGGGATCGACCGCCTGGCCGGACGCGGCATGGGCCTGTCCGTCGTGGCCGAGGCCGTGCGCAAGCTGCGCGGCGACCTGCGCCTGACCGCCGGCCGCCCCTGGGGCGCGCGGGTCGTGCTGTCGGCCCCGCTGTCGGCGGCCCGCCAGTCGCTGCTGTTCGTCGAGTCCCAGGGTCGCCAGGCCGCCCTGCCCTCGCTGGGCGTGCGCCGACTGTTGCGCCTGGACGCCACCACGCTGGAAACGGTGGAAGGACACCCAGCCGCCCGGATCGCCATCGACGGCGACGACGTTATCGTACCGATGGTTCCGCTTTCCGCTCTGCTCACCGGCGTCGCCGCCGAAGTTCCCGTCCATGCCGGCGCCGTGTCGGCCGTGCTGCTGAGCCACGGCCGCCGCCATCTGGCCCTGGCCGTGGACGCCCTGTGCGACGTGCGCTCGGCCCTGGTCGAGGACCTGGACGCCGCCGACCTGGATCCCGAACTGCTGGTCGGCGCCGTGCAGCTGGACGACCAGGCCCCTGCCCTGGCGCTCGACCCCGACGCCCTGGTGCGCCGCTGGCTGCGCGACCAGCGCCACCTTGCGGCCGGCGGCCTGGGCTTCGCCGAGACGCCCGACGACGCGGCCGAGACGGCCCGCACCATCCTGGTCGTCGACGACTCCATCACCACCCGGACGCTGGAGAAGAGCATCCTCGAAGCCCAGGGCTATCGCGTGCTGCTGGCCGTCGACGGCCTGGACGCGCTGAACCTGCTGCGCTCGGGCCAGGCGATGGTCGATCTGGTGGTGGCCGACATCGAGATGCCGCGCATGGACGGCTTCTCGCTGTTGCAGGCGGTGAAGGCCGACGCTGCCCTGGCCGCCACGCCGGTGATCCTGATGACCTCGCGCGCCGACGCCGCCGACGTGCGCCGGGGGCTCGACCTCGGCGCCGAGGCCTACATCACCAAGCAGAAGTTCGACCAGCGCGAGCTGCTGGCCACCATCGGGCAACTGCTGTGAAGGCGCCCGGCAAGCCCGTGCGGGTGATGATCGTCGAGGACTCCACGGTGGTGCGGGCCTTGCTGACCCACATCGTCGAGCGCGACCCGCGCCTGACCGTCGCCGCCGCCGTCGCCTCGGCCGAGGAGGCGCTGGCCAGCATCGCCCAGGTGAAGCCCGACGTGATCTCGATGGACATCCGCCTGCCCGGCATCGACGGGCTGGAGGCCACGGCGCGGATCATGTCGGACCACCCGACCCCGATCGTCGTCATCGCCGACGCGGTCGAAGACGCCTCGCTGAAGATCTCGATGAACGCGCTCAGGGCCGGCGCCCTGACGGTGGTGGAAAAGCCCGTGGGCCTGGCCACCGAAGGCTACGAGCAGTTGGCCGACACCATCTGCACCCAGCTCTACATCATGAGCAGCGTGCCGGTGATCCGTCGCCGGGCGATCGGCGGGGCCGCCCGCGCCCCGCGCGAGACCGCGCCGCCCGCCACGTCCGCCGACTTCCAGGACCTGGGCTATCTGGCCCTGGCCGCCTCGACCGGCGGGCCGCCGGCCCTGGCCCGGGTGCTGGACGCCCTGCCCGCCGACTTCCCCGCCCCGATCCTGGTCGTCCAGCACATGGGCGCGGCCTTCATGGAGGGCTTCGCCAGCTGGCTGGACGGCCTGTCGCCGATCCGCGTGTCGGTGGCCAGGGACGGCGAGCTGGCCCTGCCCGGTCGCGCCTATGTCGCCCCCGGCGACCGCCACCTGACCCTGACGGCGGGCGGCGTGCTGCGGCTGTCGGACGCCGCGCCGGTCAACGGCCAGCGGCCGTCGGCGACGGTGCTGTTTCAATCCCTGGCGCGGTCGGTGGGCTCGCGCACCGTGGCGGCCCTGCTGACCGGCATGGGCGAGGACGGGGCCAAGGGCCTGTCGGACCTGCGCGCCGCCGGCGGCTTCACCATCGCCGAGCACGAGAGCAGCGCCGTGGTCTACGGCATGCCCGCCGCGGCCGTGAAGCTGGGCGCGGCGCGGGCGGTGCTGAGCCTCGACCTGATCGGCCCGCGCATCGCCCAGCTGGCCCGCCGGAGGGAAGACGCATGACCGCCTCGGTCCTGGTCGTCGAGGATTCCGAGACCCAGGCCCTGCGCCTGCGCGGCCTGCTGGAGGCCGAGGGCTTCTCCGTCGCCTGCGCGGCCAGCGGCGAAGCGGCGCTGGAGCACCTGAACGTCGAGCTGCCCGACCTGATCGTCGCCGACTTCCACCTGCCGGGCATGGACGGCCGCGAGCTGTCGCGGCAGATCCGTCTCAACGGTCGCACCCGCGCCCTGCCGGTGCTGATGCTGACCGGGGCCCGCGAGAGCGACCTGGAGCGCCTGGGTCTGGAGAGCGGCGCCGACGCCTATGTCGCCAAGTCGGCCGATCCCAAGGTGGTGATCGTACGGCTGAAGGCCCTGCTGCGCCGCGCCCGCGCCGAGGGGGCCGCGCCCAAGACCTCCGAGCCGTTCCGCCGCGCCCGGGTGCTGGTCGCCCATCCCAGCGCCACGCTGCGCCTGCGCCTGGGCCACCTGCTGGAGCACGACGGCTACGAGGTGGCGACGCTGGAGCGGCTGGATCCCGACGCCGCCGCCCTGGACGGCGAGCTCGACGGGGTGGTGGTCGGCGTGCGCGGCGGCGACCGCGACGACCTGGCCCTGCTGGCCGCCCTCGACGCCCGCCGCATGCGCCTGGACGCGCCGTTCCAGCTGCTGGCCTTCGGCGGCGAGGAGAGCGATCGCGACTTGTTGACCGACGCGCTGGAGGCCGGCGCCGACGACGTCGTGCCCGCCTCGGCCAGCGACGAGGTGGTGCGCGCCCGGGTCCGCGCCCAGCTGCGCCGCAAGCTGATGGCCGACGACGCCCGGCGCAGCGCCGGCCAGGCCCGCGCCCAGGAACTGGCTCTGGCCCGCGCCGAAGCCCGCGCCGCCGTCGCCGACGACCTGGCCCAGGCCAACCGCCAGCTGCAGGACGCGCAGGGCCAGCTGGTGCAGGCCGCCAAGATGGCTTCGCTGGGCGAGCTGGTCGCCGGCATCGCCCACGAGATCAACAACCCCCTGGCCTTCCTGCTGGGCCACCAGGACACGGTCGAGCGGCTGATCGCCGAGGCCGCGCAGCAGAGCCCCTCCCCCGGGCTCGACAAGGCCAGGGCCCGCCTGGCCTCGATGCGGGTGGGCATGAAGCGCATCCAGGACCTGGTTCTGAACCTGCGCAAGTTCTCGCGCCTGGACGAGGGCGACCGCCACGTGCTGGACGCCGCCGACTCCATCGAGACCGTGCTGGCCCTGCTGGCCCACAAGCTGGGCGACGGCATCGAGGTGCGCCGCGACTACGCCGCCCGCAACAGCCTGGAGGGCTCGCCCGCCCTGCTGAACCAGGTGGTGATGAACATCGTCGGCAACGCGGCCGATGCGCTGGAAGGGTCCACCGGGGGCCGGGGCGTCATCGCCGTCTCCACCCGCGACCAGGACGGCGACTTCATCATCACGGTCGAGGATTCCGGTCCCGGGGTGCCCGCCGAACTTCGCGACCGCATCTTCGAGCCGTTCTTCACCACCAAGCCCGTCGGCGCCGGCACGGGTCTGGGCCTGGCCATCGCCTACAACGTGGTGCGCGCCCACGGCGGTTCGATCGCCATCGATCAGGGCGCGCTCGGCGGCGCCCGCTTCACCATCATCATCCCGCCACCTGGCCCGCCGCCGCCCGCGGCCGAAGGAGAAGTCCGATGACCGCCCCCAGCGGCGAGCGCGCGACGATCCTGATCGTCGACGACGAGCCCGACATCCTAGTCGCCCTGGAAGACCTGCTGGAGGATCGCTACCGCGTCCTGACCAGCAACGTCCCGCGCGAGGCGCTGGACATCCTGGCGCGCGAACCGTCGATCGCCCTGATCCTGTCGGACCAGCGCATGCCCGGCATGACCGGCGACCAGTTCCTGGCCGCGGCCCGCACCGCCAGCGACGCCGACTCCATCCTGCTGACCGGCTATGCCGATCTTTCGGCCGTGGTCGCGGCCCTGAACCTGGGCGGCGTCAGCGGCTACATCGCCAAGCCGTGGGAGCCCGAGGCCCTGCGCGCCGCCGTCGCCGCCGGGGTCGAGCGGACGCGCCTGCGCCGCGCCCTGCGCACCGAGCAGGCCCTGCTGCGCGGCCTGATGGACAGCCTGCCGGCCCTCGTCGCCTTCAAGGACGCCCAGGGCCGGGTGGTGCGCACCAACGCCGCCGACGACCACGTCATTCCCGACGCCCCCGAGACGGCGCAGGCCCTGGCCTCCGGCCAGCCGGTGCAGGTGGTCGAGGAAGAGGCCACCCTGGCCGGCCCGGCCTGGACCGAGCGCCAGTACGTGCCGCTGCGCGACGCGGCCGGCCACCTACTGGTCATTGAGCGCGACGTCACCGACCAGAAGATGGCCGAGATCCGCCTGCGCCAGGCCGACAAGCTGCAGGCGCTCGGCACCCTGGCCGGCGGCGTGGCCCACGACTTCAACAACCTGCTGACCGCCATACTGGGCAGCCTGGAGCTGGCCGGCCGCCGCCTGCCCGACTCCGAGAAGGTGCGGCGCTATCTCGACAACGCCTCGCTGGCGGCGCGCAAGGGCGCGGCCCTGACCCATCGCCTGCTGGGCTTCAGCCGCCAGCAGGAAAGCCAGCCCCATGTCGTCGACGTGGCCCACACCCTGATGGGCATGGACGCCATACTGGTGCGCACCCTGGGCGGCTCGGCCCGGATCGCCTGGGAGCTGCCCGAGGATCTCTGGAGCGCCTACGTCGAGCCCGACCAGCTGGAGCTGGCGGTGCTGAACCTGTCGGTCAACGCCCGCGACGCCATGCCCGACGGCGGGGTGATCACCATCAGCGCCCGCAACCTGGCCATGGCCGGCGAGACCTCGCGCCACGACCTGCCCGACGGCGACTACGTGCTGGTGACGGTGCGCGACACCGGCCAGGGCATTTCGCCAGAGCTGATGGCGCGGATCTTCGAGCCGTTCTTCACCACCAAGCCGGTGGGCAAGGGCACGGGCCTGGGCCTGTCGATGGTCTACGGCTTCGCCCAGCGCTCGGGCGGGGCCATCGACATCGAGAGCCAGCCCGGCGAGGGCACTGCGGTGAACCTCTACCTGCCGCGCGGCCAGGGCGACTGCCGGCCGGGTCCGGACAAGACGCTGGACGACCTCATCCCTCTCCAGCCGACCCGGCGGGTGCTGGTGGTCGACGACGATCCCACCGTGCGCGCCGTGACGGTGGCCATGGTCCGCGACCTAGGCCACCGGGTGATCGAGGCGGAGGACGGCGACCAGGCCCTGGCCCGGCTGCGCGAGCATCGCCCCGACCTGATGATCGCCGACTTCGCCATGCCCGGCATGACCGGCCTGGAACTGGCCAAAGCGGCCAAGGACCTGATCCCCGAGATCCGGGTCATCCTGGTCACCGGCCACGCCGACGTCACGCCCGAGCGGACCGACCTGTCGATGGTGCGCAAACCCTTTGACAACAGGGAACTGGCCGACCGCATTCACTCAGTCCTGACCGGCGCGTGAAATACATTCGAACAATGTTCGATTGAATTTCCGCCACCAAGCTTGAGCACACATGAGCATTGACGCGTCGACCTGACGCAGGAGTTGCGCCTTTTCATCGCCTTATCTGGATGGTTAACGACGCCCAACGCACAGACGGGCGAAACGATCCATAGGATGGCGAGATGCACTTTTCGGCGATGAAGAACCTCCCTCCCCAGGCGCGCGTGGCCCTGGGTCTGGCCGTGCTCTTCGCGCCGATGGCGGGTCTGGCGATGGAAAGCCCGCACGTGGATCGCAACGCCCGCCCGGCGGTGCAGAAGCTGCTCGACCAGATGCAAGAGGCCCCGCCCAAGCCCGTCCGCATGGAGACGGTCTGGAAGGGCGCCGACGTCGACGGCGACGGCGCGCCCGACTTCGCCAATCCGACCGGCGCGGCCCCGCGCCAGCACGACGACTTCGGCGACGGCGCCTTCGGAGCCCGCCGCGACGGCGGCTCGCGCCGGCACGAGGGGGTGGACTACACCGCCCAGGCCGGCCAGCCCGCCAAGGCCCCGATCTCCGGCTACGTCACCAAGATCGGCTACGCCTACGCGGACTCGACCGACCTGCGCTTCGTCGAGATCACCAATCCGGCGCTGGGCTACGTGGCGCGGGCCTTCTACGTCGATCCCGACGTCGCGGTGGGCCAGACCATTCGCCTCGGCCAGACCATCGGCCACGTGGCCAGCCTGCAGAAGCACTATCCAGGCATCACCAACCACGTGCACCTGGAAGTGATGAAGCCCGGCGGGCGCCGCATCAACGCGGCGGCGCTGATCCAGCCGAAGCTGGTGGCGGCGGCGTAACCCCCTCCGGCCCTCCGGGCCACCTCCCCCAGAGGGGGAGGATCTAGAAGCGCCGCACCAAGAAGATGCTCCCCCTCTGGGGGAGCTG
>NZ_JBWKPK010000032.1:0-69489 GCF_059418205.1 Caulobacter sp. GW821-FHT09B11
CCGCAAGGGGAGAGGGAAGACGGAAAAAGCCTGGGTCCCCGCTTTCGCGGGGATTTTACGGGAGGAGAGGCAGGCTCCCCTCTCGTAACTTCCCTCGCCCAACCCAACACCGCCTTCCTGGGCCTTGTGCCCGGGATCCATCGCTCAGCCGCTCAGACCTTGGCAGGACGGTCGAGGTCTGAGCGGTCGCCGGCATGGGCCCTCGCCACAGGGGCGAGGGAGGCGGGGTTTTGTGGTTGTGGGTGGGGGGAAGACCGGCCGGCTTCGCGGAAGCTGAAAACTTCCCCCCTCCGGCCCTTCGGGCCGCCTCCCCCAGAGGGGGAGGATCAGCCGGCGGCGGTTTCGCGGGCGACTTCGTCGACTTCGTTGGCCGAGCCGAGGACGACCGGGACGCGCTGGTGGAGCTTGGTCGGGGCCAGGTCGAGGATGGGGGTGACGCCGTCGGTGGCCTTGCCGCCGGCGCGTTCGACGATCAGGGCCATGGGGTTGGCCTCGTACATCAGGCGCAGCTTGCCGGGCTTGGTCGGCTCGCGGGCGTCCCACGGGTAGAGGAAAATGCCGCCGCGCATCATGATGCGGTGCACGTCGGCGACCATCGAGGCCACCCAGCGCATGTTGAAGTTCTTGGCGCGCGGGCCTTCCTTGCCGGCCAGGCACCCGTCGACATAGCGGCGGATCGGCGCGGCCCAGTGGCGCTGGTTGGAGACGTTGATGGCGAACTCGGCCGCGTCGGCGGGGATGGTCGCCGAGGCGTGGGTCAGCAGCCAGCGGTCGTCGGCCGACAGGGTGAAGCCCACGACGCCCGAGGTCAGGGTCAGGACCAGCATGGTCTGCGGGCCATAGACGGCGTAGCCGGCGGCCACCTGGTGACGGCCCGGCTGCAGGAAGTCGGCTTCGGTCGGCTCGCGGCCTTCCGGCGCGGGCAGGACCGAGAAGATGGTGCCGACCGAGACGTTGACGTCGATGTTGCTGGAGCCGTCGAGCGGATCGAAGGTGACGAGGAAGCCGCCCTGGCGGCCCGTGGGCTCGATCTCTTCCAGCTCTTCCGAAGCCAGGCCGGCGACCGGCTGGCAGGCCTTGAGGGCGTCGCTCAGCAGGTCGTTGGTCAGGATGTCGAGCTTCTTCTGCTCCTCGTCCTGGACGTTGGTCACCCCGGCCGCGCCGAGATTGCCCAGGATCGCCCCGCCGGCGACGATGCGGCTGATGCGGGCGCAGGCGGCGGCGATATCGGAGACGACGGTCTTGACCGCGGGGCTGGAGGGATCGCCGGCGAGGTGGCTGGCGAGATCGATCAGGGCGGTCATCAGGAAGGGCCTCGAATGGACAGGCGGCGAAGCGCGCCGCGGCTGCGAGCCGACTCGCAGACTAGTACGACAGTATTACGTGGCGGAACGGGCCGGCCGCCAGGGACCGGCCCTATCGCCTCAGACTCGACGCTTCATGCGCACTTCGCGCACGGCGCCGGTCGAGGAATTCATCACCAGGCTGTGGGTGTGGACGAAGCCGTCCTTGAAGGTCACCCCGTCCAGCAGGGCGCCGGAGGTGACGCCGGTGGCCGCGAAGATGGCGTCGGCGCGGACGATCTCGTGCAGATCGTACTTCTTGTCGAAGTCGGTGACGCCCCAGCGCGCCGCGCGGGCGCGCTCGTCGGCGTTGCGGAAGACGAGACGGCCCTGGAACTGTCCGCCGACGCACTTCAGGGCCGCGCAGGCCAGCACCCCTTCGGGCGCGCCGCCGGAGCCGAGATAGAGGTCGATGCCGGTCGAGGGATCGGCGGTGTTGATGACGCCGGCGACGTCGCCGTCGGTGATCAGGTTGACCCGCGCGCCGGCCGAGCGGACGGCGGCGATGATCTCGGCGTGGCGCGGACGGTCGAGCACGCAGACGGTGATCTGGGAGGGATCGACGCCCTTGGCTTCAGCCAACGCCTTGACGTTGTCGGCCGGCGACTTGTCCAGATCGATGACGCCCGCCGGATAGCCCGGACCGCAGGCGATCTTGTCCATGTAGGTGTCGGGGGCGTTCAGCAGCGTGCCCTTGGGCGCCCAGGCCATCACGGCCAGCGCGTTGGGCATGGCCTTGGCCGTAAGCGTGGTGCCTTCCAGCGGATCGAGGGCGATGTCGACCTTCGGGCCGCCACGGCCCACCTTCTCGCCGATATAGAGCATGGGCGCTTCGTCGCGCTCGCCCTCGCCGATGACGATCTCGCCGTCGATGGACAGGTCGTTGAGCGCATTGCGCATGGCGTCGACGGCCGCCTGGTCGGCGGCCATCTCGTCACCCCGGCCCACCATGGTCCAAGACGCGATGGCGGCGGCTTCGGTCACGCGGACCGCATCCAGGACCAGAGAACGGTCCAGGGTGTTAGAACTCATCAGTGTCTCCCAGCCCGTGGCGAGGCTAAATTCCCAATGTCTTCATACCCTGGACCGCTTGTTGCTCGCGGCCTCTAGCTACGTGCGACACGCAGAAGACGGGGACGCTCTAGCACGGCCTGCAGTTTTTCGATGCGTGTAATCGCGTCGAGAAGCTTCGATTCCGGAGTCGCATGGGTGACGATCACGATCGGCACGCCGCCCGCCCCTTCGACAGGCTTCTGCAGGAAGGCGTCGATCGAGACGCCGCATTCGGCCAGGGTTTCGGAGATGGCGGCGATGGCGCCGGGCTCGTCGCGGACCATGATCCGCAGATAGGCCTTGCCGACGCTGCGGGCCGGATCAACCGGCACGAACGGCTTCAGCGCCCCGGCCGGGGCCTGGAACACCGGACGCTGGGCGCGGGTCATGACGTCGGCGATGTCGGCGGCGACGGCGGCGGCCGTCGGGCCAGCGCCCGCGCCCGGTCCCTGGATGAAGATGCGGCCGATGCGCTTGCCCTCGATGAACAGGGCGTTGAGCGCGCCGCCGGCCTGGGCCAGCGGATGGGCCAGCGGGATCAGGGTCGGATGCACCGTCACCGAGACGCCGTCGTCGGACTTGGCGGTGCCGGCGATGAGCTTGATGCGATAGCCCAGGTCCTTGGCCAGCTTGATGTCGAGCAGCTCGACCTCGCTGATGCCCTCGATCTCGGCGGCCTCGTAGTCGGGCGCGCAGCCGAAGGCCAGGGCGGCCAGGATGGTGATCTTGTGACCGGCGTCGAAGCCGCCGACGTCCATGGTCGGGTCGGCCTCGGCGTAGCCCAGGGCCTGGGCCTCGCGCAGCACGTCGCCGAAGTCGCGGCCGGTCTTCTCCATCTCGGAGAGGATGTAGTTGCAGGTGCCGTTGAGGATGCCGGCCACCGAGACGACGTCGTCGCCGACCATGGCCTCGCGCAGCATCTTCACGGCCGGGGTGCCGCCCATGACGGCGGCCTCGAACAGCAGCGGGACGTTGTTGGCCTCGGCCAGGGCGGCCAGTTCGGCGCCGTGCTCGGCGATCAGGGCCTTGTTGGCGGTGACCACGGGCTTGCCCAGCTTGAGCGCGGCTTCGACCGCGGCCTTGGCCGGGCCGTCGCTGCCGCCGACCAGCTCGACGAAGAGATCGACGTCGGGCGAGCTGGCCAGGGCGACCGGATCGTCGAACCAGGCCAGGCCCGAGATGTCGACCGTACGCGGACGCGACTTGGAGCGGGCCGAGACGGCGACGACCTCGGCGCGGTCGCCGGCCGGGGCGAAATCGGGACGCTCGGCGAGGAACTGCAGGAGGCCGCCGCCTACGGTGCCGAGGCCGGCGACGCCGACGCGCCAGGTTTTCTGAGTCATGGTGCGGTTCCTAGTGGTCCGGTGGCCGGTGGGGCCGCCCTCCTCCTTCGACAAGCTCAGGATGAGGGCTATTGCAGGCGTTGGCGGTCGAAATCCTCACCCTGAGCCTGTCGAAGGGCGAGGATTTCGCAAATGGGATCAGGTCTGTTCGAGGCTGTTGTGGGCCTTGGCCAGGATCTGGTCGGCGTTGGCGATGAACTTCTTCACGTTGCGCGCGGCCTGCTTGATGCGGTGCTCGTTCTCGACGAGGCCGATGCGGACATAGCCCTCGCCGTATTCGCCGAAGCCGATGCCGGGGGCGACGGCGACGCCGGCCTCCTCGATAAGCAGGCGCGAGAACAGCATCGAGCCGGCGGCTTCGAACTGCGGGGGGATCTTGGCCCAGGCGAACATCGAGGCGGGCGGGTTGGGGATGTCCCAGCCGGCGCGCTTCATCGACGACACCAGCGTGTCGCGGCGGCCCTTGTAGATGCCGCGGATCTCCTCGACGCAGTCCTGCGGACCGTTCAGCGCGGCCGCGGCGGCCACCTGCACGGGGGTGTAGGCGCCGTAGTCGAGATAGGACTTCACGCGGGCCAGGGCCGCGCAGATGCGGGCGTTGCCGACCACCATGCCCACGCGCCAGCCGGCCATGGCGTAGGTCTTCGACAGCGAGTTGACCTCGACGGCGATATCTTTCGCGCCGTCCACCTGCAGAATCGACGGCGGCGGGTTGTCCTCGAAATAGATCTCGCCATAGGCCACGTCGCTGATCACCAGCAGGTCGTGCTTTTTGGCCAGCGCCACGGCGTCCTTGTAGAAGTCCAGATCCACCGTCTGGGCCGTCGGGTTGGACGGATAGGACAGGATCAGCACGGACGGCGGCGGCACCGAGTGCTTCACCGCGCGGCTGATGTTCGAAAGGTACTGCTCGGGGCTCAGCGCCGGCACGTGGCGGATGACGCCGCCGGCCATGATGAAGCCGAAGGCGTGGATCGGATAGGCCGGGTTCGGACAGATGATGACGTCGCCGGGGGCGGTCAGGGCCTGGGCGAGGTTGGCGAAGCCTTCCTTGGAGCCCAGGGTCGAGATCACCTCGGTGTCGGGGTTCAGCTTCACGCCGAAGCGGCGGTCGTAATAGCCGGCCATGGCCTTGCGCAGGCCCGGGATGCCCTTCGAGGCCGAATAGCGGCCCGAGCGCGGGTCGCGCGAGGTCTCGACCAGCTTGTCGACGATGTGCTGGGGCGTGGGCATGTCGGGGTTGCCCATGCCGAAGTCGATGATGTCGACGCCCTGGCCGCGCAGGCGGGCCTTGATGCGGTTGACCTCTTCGAAGACGTAGGGCGGCAGGCGGCGGATGCGATGAAAATCGGCGGTCATGATGGCTCGTGCGCCCTCTGGCGCTGCAGGAGCGAAAAGTCGGGCATGGATAGACCCCGAGCGGGGCATAGCCAAGCCAGTTCAAGGAAAATTATGCCTCCGTCGCCCTATTGGGGCTTGGACGGAGGCGGGGTAGCTCGGCCGCGAGCAGCCTTGGCGAAGGCTTCGGTCTCGGCGCGGTCGGCGGCGGTCGGAATCTCCGACGGCGGAACGCGGGCCGCGCGCTGGGCGCGGGCGGCGAAGCCGTCGGTGTCGGACAGGGCGAAGGTGTCGGGCGCGGTGTCGCGCTTCAGCTGGGCGGCGGCCGCCTGCTGTTCCTGCACCTGGGCCTTGTACTCGCCGGGCTTGGGCACGTCGGTGGGGATCGCCGGGATGTCGGCGAAGGTCGGCAGCTTGCCGCGCTGGTGAGCGGCCGCGTCGGCGGCGGCGGCCACCGGCGAGGTCGGATCGGCGGGCGGCGGCGTGAACGGCGACGTGCCGCACGCTGACAGCAAGGTCGCGAGGACCGCCAGCGAGGCGCCGTAACGTACGATTTTACCGGTTTGGCCGTTCATCTTGTCTCAGGTCTTATGCGATGATCGCGGCGAGCGGAAGGCGCCGAACGAGAATCGGGCCGCCGATCGACGACATTCAGACGGAAGGAACGCGCATGGCAAAGGGCGGGACCACCGGCAAGGACACGGGCAAGAGCGCCAAGGCGCCGCCGAAGCCCAGAAAAGCCCCTGCCGCAGCCGCCAAGAAGCCCGCCGCCGCGCCAAAGCCCCCTCCTCCACCGCCGCAACCCGACCCCAAGCCCGAATCGCCCCAGGCCGGTTCAGGCGCCGGCTTTTCCGCCGGCCCCGACATCGCCTCGCTGCTGACCGAAGAGCAGCGCAGGATGATGGAGACCCTGTCGGCGAACCTGGCCCGCGCGGCGGTCACCGCCCAGGGCGCGATCGCAGAGGCCGCCCTGCGCCAGGCCGACCGGCCCGCGGCCCTGTCGCCCGACCCGTTCCACGTCGGCCCGGCCCTCAACGAGGTGATCGGAAGTCTCGCGGCCCAGCCCGACCGGCTGCTGCGCGCCCAGGCCGACCTCTTCAACGGCTACATGGAGCTGTGGCAGTCGGCCGCCCGCCGCGCCGTCGGCGAGGAAACCAAGCCCGTCGTCGCCCCGGCCCACGGCGACAAGCGCTTTTCCGACCCCGACTGGGTGGCCAACCCGGTGTTCGACATGATGAAGCAGTCCTACCTGCTGACGTCGAACTGGCTGAACGGCCTGGTGGCCCAGGCCGAAACGGTCGATCCGCAGTCCAAGCGCCGGGTCGAGTTCTTCACCAAGATGCTGACCGACGCCTTCTCGCCGTCGAACTTCCTGATCTCCAACCCCGCCGCCCTGCGCGAGGTGATGCAGACGGGCGGCGAGAGCCTGAAGCGCGGCATGGAGAACTTCGCCGCCGACCTGGAGCGCGGCGGCGGCCAGCTGGCCATCAGCCAGACGGACCTGGCCAAGTTCAAGGTCGGCGAGAACGTCGCCACCGCCCCCGGCAAGGTGGTCTACCAGAACGACATCCTGCAGCTCCTGCAGTTCGATCCGACCACGGAGCAGCAGTACGAGATCCCGCTGCTGATCTTCCCGCCCTGGATCAACAAGTTCTACATTCTGGACCTGCGCCCCGAGAACTCGATGATCCGCTGGCTGACCGGCCAGGGCTTCACGGTGTTCGTCGCCTCGTGGGTCAATCCCGACAGCCAGCTCGCGGCCAAGACCTTCGAGGACTACATGCTGGAGGGCATCTACGACGCCAGCCAGCAGGTGATGACCCAGTGCGGCGTCGATCGGGTCAACACCGTCGGCTACTGCATCGGCGGCACGCTCCTGTCATGCGGCCTGGCCCACATGGCCGCGCGCGGCGACAAGCGGATCAATTCGGCCACCTTCTTCGCCGCCCAGCAGGACTTCGCCGAGGCCGGCGACCTGCTGCTGTTCACTGACGAGGCGTGGCTGAAGGAGATCGAGCAGCGGATGGACCAGGAAGGCGGCTTCCTGCCCAGCCAGTCGATGGCCGACACCTTCAACGCCCTGCGCGGCAACGACCTGATCTGGTCGTTCTTCATCAACAACTACCTGATGGGCAAGGAGCCGCGGCCCTTCGACCTGCTGTTCTGGAACGCCGACCAGACGCGGATGCCCAAGTCGCTGCACCTGTTCTACCTGCGCAATTTCTACAAGGACAACAACCTGACCCAGGGCCTGCTCAGCCTGGGCGGGGAGCAGCTGGACCTGTCGAAGGTCAAGACGCCGATCTACGTGCAGTCCTCGAAGGACGACCACATCGCCCCCTATCGCAGCGTCTATCGCGGCGCGCGGGCGTTCGGCGGGCCGGTAACCTTCACCATGGCGGGCTCGGGCCACATCGCCGGCGTGATCAACCACCCGGACGCCAAGAAGTACCAGCACTGGACCAACGAACACCTGCCCGGCTCGGTCGAGGGCTGGCTGTCGGGCGCGGTGGAGCATCCCGGCTCGTGGTGGCCGCACTGGGCGGGCTGGCTGAAGGCCAAGTCCGGCAAGCTGATCCCGGCGCGGGATCCCGCCAAGGGTCCGCTGAAGGCGTTCGAGGAGGCCCCGGGCAGCTTCGTGCGGGTGCGGTCGAACGTGGCGGCTTAAGCGCTTCGCGCGACCCCCTCAGTCGCTCCGCGACAGCTCCCCCAAAGGGGGAGCATCTGTCTGGCGCGGCGCTCAGGAGATCCTCCCCCTCTGGGGGAGGTGGCCCGGAGGGCCGGAGGGGGTCAGCGGCGCCACCTTGAAGACCCACGTTCGCCCAAAACTCGCCCCGATCACGGCGGAGCTTGCCGCCATGCTCGAGTTCGACCGTCGCACAGCGCTGGGCCTGCTGGCCGCCGCCCCCTGGCTGGGCGCGGCGAGCCGTGGCGACGGGCTGCGGCTGGCCAAGGCGGCGCGGGCGCAGGTCGGGGTGACCACCGACTACGATCCCAGCTACCGGGCGATCGGCTATCCGCACGGCGACGTGCTGCGCACCACCGGGGTCTGCGCCGACGTGCTGGTGCGGGCCGCCCGCGACGCCTGGAACGTCGACCTGCAGGAACGGGTGCATGCCGACATGGTGCGGGCCTTCTCGGCCTATCCCGCCCGCCGCGCCTGGGGCCAGAAGAGCGCCGACGCCAATATCGACCATCGGCGGGTGCTGAACCTGGAGACCTATCTCGACCGCCAGGGCGCCCGCGTGCGCTCAAGCCGGGCGGCGCGGTCAGGCGACGACTTCGAGCAGCCCGAGCCCGGCGACGTGCTGTCCTGGCGGCTGTTCGGCAACGGCCGCCCGCACATCGGCGTGGTGGTCGAGGGACCGGACAAACCTCGCGTCGTCCACAACATCGGCGGCGGCGCCCGCGACGAGCCGCTGTGGATGCTCAAGCTGCACAAGCCGGCGGGGCACTATCGCTGGCGGGTGTAGGGCGCCCCACTTGTTCCATCTCTCTTTGAGAGGGGGATCAGGTGGTCAAGATAGGCCATTGGCCTCTCCCTCTCCGCGCCTATCGCCGCGACATAGCCGTCGGGGCGGATGAGGACGAGGTCGTCGTCGGCCAGGCCGTAGACGCGGCCCAGGGCGTCGTCGGGATCGGCGAAGGCGAGGCCCTCTCCGACGGTGACCACGCGCAGGCCCTCGCGCTCCGGGGCGTTCCCTCCCCTGGCGACCAGCGTCCAGTGCGGGCCGGCCATCAGGTCGAACAATCGCACCGACGCGCCCACCGAGTCGCGCAGGACGGCGTCCGGCGCGCGGTCGCCGGCCAGCAGGCCCTCCTCGCGCCCGGGCGTTTCCAGGGACAGGGACGAGGCCTCGTAGCCCAGGTCCAGCTGGTGCACTTCGCGGCCACGACGCATGTCGCACCGTCGGGCCTTTTCCAGCAGGTCGGTCGCCAGGCCCAGCATGCCGGCCGCGATCGGGCGGCGTTCTTCCTCGTAGGTGTCGAGCAAGGGCTCGGGCGCGCCGGCCAGCACGGCCGCCAGCTTCCAGCCCAGATTGTAGGCGTCCTGGACGCTGGTGTTCAGGCCCTGGCCGCCGGTGGGCGGGTGGATGTGGGCGGCGTCGCCGATCAGGAACACGCGCCCGACGCGGTAGTGGTCGGCCAGCCGGGCGTTCATGGCGTAGGCCGAGGCCCAGACGACGTCGCGGATGACCAGATCGGTCTGCGGCGTGCGCGCCTCGATGAAGGCCTGCAGGCCGGCCGCGCTCAGATCGACCTCTCCTTCGAGCGGGATCGGGGCCTGCAGCTGGAAGAGATCGGTCCCGGCCAGCGGGCACAGGGCGTACTGCCGGCCCAGGTCGCCCTCGTTGAAGCGATGCCAGGCGTCGCGGGACAGGCCTTCCAGCGCCACGTCGGCGACGATGGCCCTCACGCCGAGGGTCTTGCCCGGAAAGTCTACCCCCAGCGCCTTGCGCACGAAGGAGCGGCCGCCGTCGCCGCCGACCAGGTAGCGGCAGGCGACCGCCTCGGGTCCGGACGGCCCTTGAACCTGGGCGACGACCCGGTCGGCGGCCTGTTCGAAGGCCGTCAGTTCGAGCCCGTACTCGACCGCGCCGCCTAACTCCGCCAGCCGTTCGCGCAGCACCCCCTCGGTGGCGAACTGCGGGACCATCAGCGGCGAGCGATAGGGCTCCTGGGCGGTGGGCTGCGCTGCGACCATCGCCTGGACCTCGTCGGCGCCGTCGGGGCCATGGATGCGCTGCGGCGGATAGGGTCCGCCGACCGCCGTCAGCGCCGCCAGGACGCCCAGGTCCTCGAACACCTCGAGCGTGCGGGGCTGGATCCCCTTGCCGCGCGAGCCGGCGAAGGGGGCCGGCAGCTTGTCGATCAGGCGGAATGACAACCCGCGGCGGGCCAGGTCGATGGCGAGGGTCAGGCCGGCGGCGCCCGCGCCGCAGATCAGGACGTCGATGGGGCTGTGGTCTTCCATGTCGGCCTCATTATGTGCATGATGCACATATCCATTCGAGGTCGCCGCATGTCAACAAACAATGTGCAAAATGCACATATCTTGAAGTCCCTGCCCTCGCTGCATCGGTCGATGATGGATCTGGTCGGGGCGATGAACGAGCCCGAGCGGGATGCGGCCATGCTGGAGGCGGCGGGCCTTTCCCTGGAGCGGGCGCTGTTTCCGCTGCTGGTCTCGATCGAGCGGCTGGGGCCCATCGGCGTGGTGGAGCTGGCCGGCCGGGTCGGGCGCGACCATTCCACCGTCAGCCGGCAGGTGGCGCGGCTGGAAGAGCTGGACCTCGTCAAACGCCAGGCCGGCGCGGCCGACCGGCGGGTGCGCGAGGCGGTCATCACGCCGCAGGGCAAGATCGCCACCGACGCCGTCGACGCGGCGCGGGCGCGCATGGCCCTGGTGCTGTTCAAGGACTGGAGCACGGAGGACGTCGATCACCTGGTGCGGCTGATGCGCAAGCTGGCCGACGGGATCAACGCCGACCCCGCCGTGCTGCTCAGCGGCGGGACGCCTTAGCCCGCGCTGGAAACCACCTTCGCCTCGCCTGCCCGGCCGACGACCTGGCGCAGGATGTGCGACAGCTCCTCCACCGAATAGGGCTTGTGCAGCAGCGGGAAGCCGTGGCGGGCGTCGGTGGCCAGGACGTGGCTGTAGCCGCTGGTCAGGATCACCGGCAGGCCCGGCCAGCGCCCCGCGATTTCGCGGGCCAGTTCGACCCCGCCGAGGCCGGGCATGACCACGTCGCTGAACACCACGTCGAAGTCGACGTCGCTTTCCAGGCGCTCCAGGGCCTCGCCCCCGTTGGCGGCCCATTCGGTCTGGTAGCCGAGGTCGCGCAGCAGTTGCGTCGCGAACTCGCCGATGGCGGCGTTGTCCTCGACCACCAGCACGCGACCTTCGTGGCGCATGCGGGTCGGCGGCGAGGCGCGGCGCGAGGGAACGATCACTTCGCGTGTGCGCGGCAGGAACACGGTGAAGGTCGAACCCCGGCCAGGCCGGCTGTCGACCGCCACGTCGCCGCCCGACTGCTTGGCGAAGCCGTAGACCTGGCTGAGGCCAAGACCCGTTCCCCGCCCCACCTCCTTGGTGGTGAAGAACGGCTCGAAGATCTTGGCGAGGTCGTCCTCGCCGATGCCCGAGCCCTCGTCGACCACCGACATGGTGACGAAGTCGCCGTGGCTGGCGGCGTGGCCGCGGATGGCAGGGATGGTCTCCCGGGCGTCGATGCGGACGGTGAGCGCCCCCTCGCCGTCCATGGCGTCGCGGGCGTTGACCGCCAGGTTGATCAGGGCGGTCTCGAACTGGTTGACGTCGGCCTCGACGACGCAGTCCTCGCAATCGACCACCACCTCCAGCCGCATGCGCGCGCCCAGCACCGAGCGCAGCATGTCGCCCAGCGCCTCGACCTTGGCCGCGACGTTGAAGCGCTCGGGCTTCAGCGCCTGGCGGCGGGAGAAGGACAGCAGCTGGCTGGTCAGCTTGGCGGCGCGGTCGGCGGTGTCGGAGATGGCGTCGACATAACGGCGGCGGCGGTCGGGCGGCAGGTCGCGGCTGCGCAGCAGGTCGGCCGACGAGCGGATGACGGTCAGCAGGTTGTTGAAGTCGTGGGCGACGCCGCCGGTCAGCTGGCCGATGGCCTCCATCTTCTGGGCCTGGCGCAGGGCTTCCTCGGCCTGGCTCAGTTGCCGGGCCTGGTGCTTTTCCTCGGTGACGTCGCGGCCGTAGCCGTAGATCAGCCCGTCCTCGAAGGCGGTGTTCCACGAGATCCAGCGCCAGTCGCCGCCCTTGGTGCGGTAGCGGTTCTCGAAGCCGGTGACCTGGGCGCCGTCCATGATGCCGCCGTGGGCGGCGTAGGTGGCGTCGAGTTCCTCGGGCATGACGAAGGCGGCCATCGGCCGGCCCACCACCTCCTCGACCGCGTGGCCGAGAATGCGGGTCCAAGCGGGACTGACCGCGCGGAAGATCCCCTGGCCGTCGACCACCACCATCAGGTCGCGGGCGTTGGTCCAGATGCGGTCGGAGCGGCGGCGTTCGCTCTCGACGCTGAGCGCCTGGGCGAAGGCGCCGGCGGCGCGGTCGGCGACCAGATTGGCCAGGTCGTGCAGGCCGGGATCGCCCCGCCGATGCGGGTTGAGGCCGAGCACCAGGGTGGCGACGGGCTCGCCGTGCGGCCCCGGGATCGGCAGGATCAGGGCGCGGGTCGGCGCAATGGCCCAGGGGCCGGTCGGATAGGAAATCCCGGCCTCCAGCGGATAGTCCTGGACGCCGTCGGCCTCGCGCTCCAGCGGCCAGCGCACCCGCAGCAGGTCGCGCGCTTCATCCGTCGCCGAGCAGCCGACCAGGCCGCCCAGCGGATCGCGCACATAGGCCAGGGCGAAGGGGAAGTCCTCGGTGTTGGCGGCCAGGGCGTCGCAGATCCCCTGCAGCACGGTCTCCTGGGTCACCGCCCCGATCAGGCACTCGCCCAGCCGCCGAACGGTGTCGAGCCGCCGCTCGCTGATCACCCGCTCGGTCTCCTCGGTGACGATGCACATCAGCCCGCGGATGGCGTCGCCGTCGCGCAGGGGGCTGTAGGAGAAGGTGTGATAGGTCTCCTCGGGATAGCCGCTGCGTTCGAGCAGCAGCAGCAGGGCCTTGTTCCAGGTCGGCCGGCCCTCGACCATCACCGAACGGACCTGAGCCTCGACGTCGGCATAGACCTCGCGCCAGACCTCGCGGAACGGCGTGCCGAGCGCTGCGGGGTGCTTGATTCCGAGCGTAGGGATGTAGGCGTCGTTGTAGAAGAAATGCAGGTCCTCGCCCCAGCCGAGCCACATCTCGAAACGCGAGGTGAGCATCATCGCCAGGGGCGTCGCCAGGCCCGTGGGCCAGGCCTGCGGCGGACCGAGCGGCGTGGCGGCCCAGTCGGCCTGCCGCATGCGGCGCGCCATCTCGCTGTCGCCGGGAAAGACCCTGGCCAGGGCGGCGTCGCGATCGATGGACATCCAGCCTCCCCGCTCAAGCTGAGGAGAGAACGATCCGCCGCGTGAAAGGCTCCACGCGGCGGAAGTCTTAAAGCCCGGCCTTCTCGTCCAGGCCCAGGGCCAGGTTGAGGTTCTGGACGGCGGCGCCCGATGCGCCCTTGCCCAGGTTGTCGAGCAGGGCCACCAGGCGGGCCTGGCCGCTGGTGTCGGAGCCGAAGACGAACAGCTTGATGCGGTTGGTGCCGTTCAGGCCCTCGGGGTCGAGAGTGGCCAGGCTCTTGGCCTCGTCCAGCGAGGCGACCTCGACGAAGGCCTCGCCCTTGTAGTGGGCGGCGAGCGCGGCGTGGATGTCGCCCAGCGAGCACGAGCCTTCCAGCAGGCCAAGGTGCAGCGGCAGCTCGACCAGCATGCCCTGGGCATAGCGGCCGACGGCGGGCGTGAAGATCGGACGGGTCAGCAGGCCGCCGTGCTTCTGGATCTCGGGCACGTGCTTGTGGGTCAGCGACAGGCCGTAGATGCGGTAGGCGACCTTGGTATAGCCCGGCGAGGTCTCGTCCTCGAACTCGGCGATCATCGCCTTGCCGCCGCCGGTGTAGCCGGAGACGCCGTTGAACGAGATCGGCAGGTCGGACGACAGCAGGCCGGCCGAGACCAGCGGACGGGTCAGGGCGATGGCGCCGGTGGCGTAGCAGCCGGGGTTGGAGATCCGCTTGGCGCCGGCGATCTTCTTGCGCTGTTCCTTGTCCAGCTCGGGAAAGCCGTAGGTCCAGTCGGCGTTGGTGCGGTGGGCGCTGGAGGCGTCGATCACCTTGACCAGCGGGTTCTCGATCAGGCTGACGGCTTCCTTGGCCGCGTCGTCGGGCAGGCACAGGATCACCGCGTCGGCGGCGTTGAGCAGCTCGGCGCGGGCGGCCGCGTCCTTGCGCTTGTCGGGATCGATCGAGATCAGCTGCAGGTCGGTGCGGCCGATCAGGCGCTCGCGGATCTGCAGGCCGGTGGTGCCGACTTCGCCGTCGATGAAGACCTTGGGGGCGTTCGCCATTGCCTACTCCTCGACCTGGGCCCGCTCGTGCTCAAGCGCCCAGTCTTGCAGCACCGTGTGACCGGCGCTCGCGTTCGGACCGCGTGGCCCGAGAAAATCGCAAGAAAAAGGGCGCTTCGGATGACCGAAGCGCCCTCTTCCAAACGCGTATAGACGCGCTTAGCGCTTCGAGAACTGGAAGCTGCGGCGGGCCTTGGCCTTGCCGTACTTCTTACGCTCGACGACGCGGCTGTCGCGGGTCAGGAAGCCGTGCGGCTTCAGGACCGGGCGCAGAGCCGGTTCGTAGTAGGTCAGGGCCTTGGACAGGCCGTGGCGGATGGCGCCGGCTTGACCCGACAGGCCCGAACCTTCGACGGTGACGTCGATGTCGAACTGGCCGACGCGGTCGGTGACCTGCAGCGGCTGGGCGATCATCATGCGCAGCACGGGACGAGCGAAGTAGACTTCCTGGTCGCGGCCGTTGACGGTGACCTTGCCGGAGCCCGGCTTGATCCACACGCGCGCGATGGCGTTCTTGCGCTTGCCGGTCGCGTAGGCGCGGCCTTGGGCGTCGATCTTCGGCTCGGCCGGAGCGGCCGCGGCGGGGTTGCTGGACAGGCTGGCCAGCGCGTCAAAACCTTGAGCTTCAGACATGACTTAGGCGCTCCGGGTGTTTTTGACGTTGCGCGCCGCGAAGTCGATGACTTCCGGGTTCTGCGCTTGGTGCGGGTGCTCGGCGTCGGCGTAGACCAGCAGGTGCGTCAGTTGCTTGCGCGCCAGCGGGCTTTCCTTCGGCAGCATGCGCTCGACGGCCTTGTTCAGGACGCGTTCCGGGAAGCGACCTTCCAGGACCTTGCGCGGGGTGGTTTCCTTGATGCCGCCCGGGTGACCGGTGTGGCGGTAGTAAACCTTGTCGTCCAGCTTCTTGCCGGTGAACTTCACCTTGTCGGCGTTGATCACGACGACGAAGTCGCCGCAGTCGACGTGCGGGGTGTAGTCGGGACGGTGCTTGCCGCGAAGACGCATGGCGATGAACGTCGCCAGACGGCCGACAACGGCGTCCTTGGCGTCGACCACGATCCACTTCTTCTCGACCTCGGCGGGCTTCAGGGAAGCCGTGGTCTTTTGCATGGGATTGATCCGTAATTCCTGTGCGTCGGGGGCCAAGGAAACGGCTCCGTCCGCGTGAGGGGCGGCTGATACCGAAGCCTTGGCCGCCTGTCAACAATGCGCGTGCAGGAAAGTTCGGAAAGCCTTGTGGAGCAAGGGATTGCGCGATGCGGTATCTAAATACCGCATCGCGCCGTATTCCCCTACTTGGCCGCGTCGAAGCCGAAGGCGTGGCGCATGACCTGGAAGATGTAGCTCTCCTCGACCACGCCGCGGACCAGATAGGCGCCCGGGCCGTCGGCATAGATCCCGACGTCCTCGCCCGAGTGGGCGGCGCTGGGCAGGTTGGCGCCGGCCTGCTGGTGGTAATCGACCTCGTCGAGGTCCTCATGGGCCGGATCGGCGCGCAGGTTGTTCCCCTCGACGCCGCCCGGACCGGTGGCGAAGCTCAGTACGGTGTAGGCCTTGCCGTCGCCGGCCACGACCGGCTCGCCCTCGTTGCCGGCCAGGCCCAGGATCGGGGCGCTGCGGGCGGCGTAGCCCGAGATCACCAGGCCGTGGCTGTGGTCGGCGGTGACGATGACCAGGGTCTCGTTCAGATCCACCTTGGCCAGCACCGCCTCGATGGCCTTCGAGAACTCGACGGTCTCGGTCAGGGTGCGCTTGGCGTTGTTGAGGTGGCTGCCCATGTCGATCTTGCCGCCCTCGACGAGCAGGAAGTAGCCCTTGGGGTTCTGGGCCAGGATGTCGACGGCCTTGGTCGCCATCTGCGCCAGGGTCGGCACGCCCTCGCCCAGCACCGGACGCTCGACCTCGTAGGGCAGGTGTTCGCCGGCGAAGAGGCCCAGCACCGGACCGGTCTTGCTGGCGTCGATCGCCGCCAGTTGGTCGGCGGTCGTGACATAGGCCGCGCCCTTGGCCTTGGTCCATTCGGCGGTCAGGTCGCGGCCGTCGGCGCGCTTGCCGCCCTTGTCTTCCGGCAGGAAGCGCGAGCGGCCGCCGCCCAGGGCGACGTCGAGGCGCAGCTTGGCCGGGGCCTCGACCAGTTGGCGGGCGATGTCCTTGCAGCCGCCGCCCAGGGCCTCGGCCGGCATGTCGCCGTCGCCTTCCCAGTCGCGATAGGCGGTGTGGGCGTACGTCCCGGCGGGCGTGGCGTGGGTGATGCGGGTGGTGGTGACCGCGCCGGCCGACAGGCCGTGGGCCTTGGCGATCTCGGCGATGGTCTCGACGCGGTTGGCGGCCTCGTCGGCGCAGGCCTCGGGCTTTGCCGCTCCGGTCAGGCCGATGACCTTGTTGCGGGTCTTCACGCCGGTGGTGATGGCGGTGATGCCGGCCGCGCTGTCGGTGACCTGGGTGTCGTGGCTGTAGGTCTTGGAGAGCGCCACCCAAGGCAGTTTCTCGAAGGCCAGGGCGTTCGACTCGCCGTCGACGCCGCGCTGCTGGCCCTCGTAGATGCGGCTGGCCACGGCGGTGGAGATGCCCATGCCGTCGCCCAGGAACAGGATGACGTTCTTGGCCTTGCCGGTCTTGGGGTTGACGGTCAGGGCCTTGGCCAGGGCGGCCTCGCCGGCCTTGTAGTAGCTGTCGGCGGCCTGGGCGGGCGTGGTGTCGGCGGCCAAAGCGGCGACGGGCGCGAAGGGCGCAAGGGCCAGGGCGCAGACGCCGGCCAGGAGCGAGGGAACGCGGATCACGAGGGGATCTCCAGCAGGGACATTCGGGTCCTGTGCTGGAGTTTCGTGACAGTTCTTCGAGCGCCGCCCCAGAAAGCCCGGGTCGGCGAAATCCTGACTCCCCTCCATCCGTAAAACCCCCGCGAAAGCGGGGGCCCAGGCGTTTTATCGTCAAGCGCCGTGGGTTTCAGAAAAAGCCTGGGTCCCCGCTTTCGCGGGGATTTTACGGGGTTAGGGAGTCTAAGGACGCCGCACCCGCCAGGCGAAGGCGGTGGCCGCGCCCAGCAGCAGGGCCGCGCCGGCCTGATGCAGCACGCCGAGGCTTAGCGGCACGGCGGCCATCAGGGTCCAGACGCCCAGCCCCGCCTGGACCAGCACGACGCCGAGCACGACATAGGCGACGATCCGGGCCTCGTGCGGCAGGCGGCGGGCGCGGGCCGCGCCGACGGCCAGGGCGATGGCGGCGGCGCACACCGCATAGGCCATCAGGCGGTGATGCAGCTGCACCGCGCCCTGGCTGTGAGCCAGGGTGCCCCACAGGCCCTTGCCCGCGTATTCGGCGGGCAGCAGCGAGCCGTTCATCAGCGGCCAGTCGTTGTAGACGAGGCCCGCGTCGTTGCCCGCCACCAGGGCGCCCAGCAGGCTCTGGAAGAACACCGCGCCCAGGAAGGCCAGGCCCCAGCCGCGCCATTCGCTACGCTCCTCGACGCGCGGGGCGCCGTTCCAGGCGTCGAGCGCGGTCCAGATCAGCAGCACGAAGAGAGCGAGCGCCAGGCCCAGGTGCGCCATCAGCCGCTCGGGCGCGACCGAGACCCGCTCCGAAAGACCGCTGGAGACCATCCACCAGCCGACCAGCCCCTGCAGGCCGCCCAGGGCCAGCATGGCCCCGCAGCGCCAGATCAGGCGGCGCGGCAGCATGCGGCGCACCAGGAAGAAGGCGAACGGCAAGGCGAAGGCCGCGCCGACGATCCGGCCCAGCAGCCGGTGCGCCCACTCCCACCAGAAGATGCCCTTGTAGGCTTCGACCGTCATGTCGGGGTTCACCAGATGGTACTGGGGGATCTGCTTGTAGAGCTCGAAATTGGCCCGCCAGGCTTCCTCCGACATCGGCGGCAGGGCGCCCATGATCGGTTTCCACTGGGTGATCGAAAGCCCCGAGTCGGTCAGGCGAGTCGCGCCGCCGACCACGACCATGCCGAAGACCAGAACGGCCACGACAAACAGCCAGATGGCGACGGGCCGGGAACGGTCGGAACGCAGGAAGGAAGTCATGAAGCCGAAAAAACGCCTGTTCTGGGCCTAAATGGGGCGGCAAGACCCCTACTCCCGCGCCCCTACTCCCCGCAAGGCGCCGCTGTCCATGCCCAGCCGGCCCTTAAGGAGGTCATGACGCGCCTCACGGCCCGTGCCATTGTGCGCCCGCTGCGGGGGCGCAGCGCGTTCTTGGGGGATGTGAGATGAGCGGCGTGGGCGTGTTCGTCGCCTTGGTGATCGGCATCCTGGCCGGCTGGATCGCGGACGTGGCCCTGGCCCGCCGCCACAGCCTGTTCATGCAGATGCTGATCGGGGTGATCGGCTCGTTCATCGGCGCCTTCATCGCCCAGCGCCTGCACATGGTGGTCCCGGGCTTCCTGGGCAGCCTGGTCGTCTCGGCCGTGGGCGCGACCCTGTTCCTGGCCGTGCTCGGCCTCTTCCGGAGATCCGCGTGAGCGCTCCCCTCATTCCGGCGCGCCTGCGCAAGCTGATCGGCTCGATCGGCGTGATCGCGATCCTGCTGGGCTGGATCTGGGCCTTCACCAGCCTCTACGACCACCTGCCCCTGAATCGCGCCGTGCACCTGCTCTATTTCGTGGCGCTGGGCATGGGCTGGATCCTGCCGGTCATTCCGCTGATCACCTGGATGGGCAAGGCGGACAAACCGCTGAACGTCGGTGAGCGATAGCCTAGGGCGAGCGATAATCCGAAAACGAAAAAGGCCGCCCCGAGGGGCGGCCTTTGCGTTTCTTCCGCGGCCTTCTCTCCGGGGAGAGAATGGTCGGAGCGACAGGATTCGAACCTGCGACCCCTTGACCCCCAGTCAAGTGCGCTACCAGGCTGCGCCACGCTCCGACGCGGAAGGAGCGCCCTTATAGGCGCCGCTCCCCGACTCGGCAATCGGAAATCGAGGGCTTTTTGCGAGGCCTCAGGAACGCGTCAAAAGCCCGTCCAGACGGGCCTTGATGCTGGTCAGGTCGTCCAGGGCCTCGACCAGGCGAGCCCGGCGTTCGGGGCTGTGAGCCTGCGAAA
The DNA here is from genome assembly GCF_059418205.1 of Caulobacter sp. GW821-FHT09B11. Taxonomy (NCBI): domain Bacteria; kingdom Pseudomonadati; phylum Pseudomonadota; class Alphaproteobacteria; order Caulobacterales; family Caulobacteraceae; genus Caulobacter; species Caulobacter sp. GW821-FHT09B11. The sequence goes on from NZ_JBWKPK010000032.1 coordinate 19,136, forward strand.
CGGACGAATCGCCGAACCCGTCGGCGATGGGAGATTCGAGAAAGGCCGCGCCGTTCTGGCCGAGACCCGCGGCGATCACGTGAGTGACGCCCTGCTCGCGGTGTAGCTTCTGGACGCCCTTGATCGTGTAGCCCTCGGCGTGCAGCAGCGCGCGCACGCCGTTGAGCACGGCGATGTCCTGCGGGCGATAGAAGCGGCGCCCGCCGGCCCGTTTCATCGGGCGGATGAAGGAGAACTTGGTCTCCCAGAAACGCAATACGTGCTGGGGGACGCCTAGCTCTTCGGCGGCCTCGGAAATCGTGCGGAAGGCGTTGGGCCCCTTCGCCACCGCATCGAATCCCTTAGTCGCCCAGGGCGCTGTCGATGCGCGCCTTCATGACCTGGGAGGAGCGGAAACCGATGACCCGGCGCGGCTCGATCTCGGCCGGCTCGCCCGTCTTGGGATTGCGCCCCATCCGGGCCCGCTTCTCGCGAACCTGGAAGACGCCGAATCCGGAAAGCTTGACCGTCTCGCCCTTCTCCAGGGCCTCGGCCACCAGGTCGAGAGTACGCTCGACGAGACCGGCGCAGTCCTGACGCGTCAGGCCTACTTCCTCGTGGACCGCCTCGCAGAGGTCAGCCCGGGTCAATGTCGAACCCTTCATAACGCCCCCTTACGCAACACGCGGACGAGAAGTCCTTGTCCGCGCCAATGACCAGTCACCCGACAGGCGGGGCGCACGAATGCCCCGATCTCGCGCGACATGACCTCGTCAACTCAAGACTGCATGCCGCGAATACCGCATGAAGTCAAAGGGTCAAGCCGGACACCTCATATGCGGAGGAAGCCCGGACGCCAACCCAAGGTCAAGCTTGCTTCGTAACCATCAGAGGCGCAGGACGCAGGCGCCCCACGTCAGGCCGCCGCCCATCGCCTCGAGCAGAAGCAGGTCGCCCGGCTTGATCCGGCCGTCCGCGACCCCGTGCGCGAAGGCCAGGGGAATCGATGCGGCCGAGGTGTTGGCGTGCAGCGCCACGGTCGAGATGACCTTTTCCTCGTCGATGCCGCAGCGGTTGGCCACGCCCTGGAGGATTCGCTGGTTGGCCTGGTGCGGAATGAACCAGTCCACCTCGGGCACGGTCACGCCGGCCTTCTCGGCGGCGGCGAAGATGGCCTCGGAGATGTTGATCACCGCGTGCTTGAAGACCTGGTTGCCCAGCATCCGCAGCTTGCCGACCGTGCCCGTGGTCGACGGACCGCCGTCGACATAGAGCAGGTCCTGCTTGGTTCCGTCGGCGCGCAAGGCGAAGCCCAGCATGCCGCGATCGGCCGTGGTCCCCTGCCCTTCGCCCGGCTCCAGCACGACCGCGCCGGCGCCGTCGCCGAACAGCACGCAGGTGCCGCGGTCGGTCCAGTCCATCAGGCGGGTCATGGTCTCGGCGCCGATCACCAGGGCGCACTTGGCGTGCCCCCGGGCGACGAAGCCGTCGGCCACCGACAGGGCGTAGACGAAGCCCGAGCACACGGCCTGGACGTCGAAGGCGATGCCGACGCCCGCGCCCAGCTTGCGCTGGACGATGGCGGCGGTGGCCGGGAAGGTCAGGTCGGGCGTGGTGGTGGCCACGATGATCAGATCGACGTCGGCGGCCGACTTGCCCGCGCGCTCCAGCGCCTGCCTGGCGGCCTCGACGGCGAGGTCGGAGACGGCCTGGTCGTCGGCGGCCTTGTGGCGCTGGCGGATGCCGGTGCGCTCGATGATCCATTCGTCGGAGGTGTCGACGACCTTCGACAGGTCTTCGTTGGTGACGATCCCCGGCGGCAGGTAGGCCCCGACGCCGGTCACCACGCTACGGACTACGCTCACTCGGCGGCTCCCTGGGTTTCGACGCCATCGGCGCCGTCGTCCTTGGCCGCTTGATCTTTTTCCGCGGTCAGACGCTTCAAGTTACGATCGATCTCGGCGGTGAAGTCGCTGCGCGCGAGATCCACCGCGACACGCACGGCCGAGGCGAAGCCGCTGGCGTCGGCGCCGCCGTGGCTCTTCACCACGATGCCGTTGAGGCCCAGCAGCGGCCCGCCATTGACCCGGCCCGGGTCGAGGCGGCGCTTCATCTTCTTCAGCGAGCCCGAGGCGATCAGCGCGCCCAGCATGGCCAGCGGGCCAGCGGTGAGCGTGGCCTTGATCTCGTTGCCGAAGAACCGGGCCAGGCCCTCGGCGGTCTTCAGGGCGACATTGCCGGTGAAGCCGTCGGTGACCACCACGTCGACGGTGCCGTAGGCGATGTCGGTGCCCTCGACGAAGCCGCGATAGTCGAAGTCGAAGTGCGGGCTGTCCTGCAGGATGCGATGCGCCTCGCGCACCTCCTCGTGGCCCTTCTGGTCCTCGGAGCCGACATTGAGGATGCCGACCGTCGGGCGGGTCGAGCCGTGCACGGCGTGGTGGAAGGCAGCCCCCATGATCGCGAACTCGACCAGTTGCTCGGCGTCGCTCTCGACATTGGCGCCGACGTCCAGCACCGCCGAGACGCCCTTCATGGTCGGCCAGGAGGCGACGATGGCGGGACGCTCCAGATCCGCGCTCATCCGCAGGATCAGCTTGGAGATGGCCATCAGGGCGCCGGTGTTACCGGCCGAGACGCAGGCCGCGGCCTGGCCCGAGCGGAGGGCCTCGACGGCGTTCCACAGGCTGGAGCCCTTGCCCCGGCGCATGGCCTGGGCGGGCTTTTCATCCATGGCGATGGACTTGTCGGTGTGGACGACGGTGCAGACGGCGCGGGCCGCAGGGGCGCGCGCCAGCTCGGCGTTCAGCGCCGTCTCGTTCCCGTGCACCAGGAAGCGGACGTCAGGCAGGGACTTGGCGGCGATCTCAAGCGCGGGTACAACCACGGATGGTCCGTGATCCCCGCCCATGGCGTCGACCGAAATGACAACGGGTTGGGGCACGAGACGCTATCGACTCCTGTGACGGTCGCGACGCGGCCGGCTTGATTCCGGGCGTGATATCACGCCCGGAGGGAAAAGGGCCAACTCAGCCCTCTTCGTCCTTTGCTTTCAGCCCCTTCAGGGCTGCAAAGGGAGAAAGGTCGACGGGCTCGGCCGGTTGCACGAACACCGCTCCCGGCTTGCGCGGGAACGGGTCCAGCTCCAGCGCCAGGTGCTCGATCACATAGCCCGAGACGTCGATCGTCTCGTCTTCCAGCACGTCGGGCGGATCGTCGCTCTCGGGATCCATGCCCAGCTCGCCGCCCTCGTCCTGGGGGGCGTGCTCGCTGTCGGCCGGCAGCACATGCAGGCTGAAGCGGGCGTCGATGCGGGTCTCGAAGTCCTCGGCGGTGACGCCGCAGGTCTGGACGACGCGGGCGCGCAGCACGCCCGACACCTCGGCCCCGTCCATCCACGAGCGCAGATAGACGTCGGCCTCCAGCTGGTCGAGCGACACCAGGTTCAGCTGCGCGGCGATCGCCTTGCGCACGGTTTCGTCGGGAGCCAGCTTCAGGTCGACCCCGCCGCGGTCGACGCGGGCCAGGGTGACGGTGCTGGGCCAGGGATCGATCAGACGTTCGGCCATTGCACCACTCCATTCAGCAGGTCGTTCAGCGATTGCCCGGCCAGGGCCTCTCGCGCGAACCGCACATAGGCGCTCACGGCGGCGATGTCTCCCTCGCCGCGCTCCTCGAACACGGTGCGGGCCAGGGCGGCGTCGAGGCCGGCCGCGTCGGGCAGGCTCTCGAAGGCCTCGTCATAGGTCTTCAGCCGGCCGTAGAAGGCGCCGGCCAGCTTCTTCATCTTCTTGCCGACGGCGGTGTCGGAGACCCCGATCTCGCGGAAGGCGTCGTCGAGGCCGCGGACATAGGAATCGAACACCGCCTGCGAGGTCTCGCCCGCCGCCTCGCCCTGCCCCTTCAGTCGTTCCATCACCAGCACCACGTGCAGGGTGAAGAGCTCGAAGCGGCCCTCCAGCGAGTCGCGGACCCCGAGATCGGCGTAGAACCGCGCCGAACGCGCCTGGGCCACCGCCGAGGCATAGAGCTTTTCTCCCGCTATCCTTGCGGCACGAGGCTTCAGAAGCCGATCCAGAAACATTCCACGCCTCTATTTCGCCGCGAGCCGGCCATAGATGGCCTGTCGAGCTACGCGGGCCATTGAACTAAGCCCGCGCGAGCGATAGGTCAAAGTCCAGCATTCTTCCGGTTCCGGAGCCTCTATGTTTCGTCCCGCCGTTTTCGCCGCCGCCGCCATCGGCCTCGCCGCCGTCGTCGGGGGCTGCACGCCGCTGACGAGCTATTCGGGCTTCCAGGCCATCGAGGCCAAGCCTGTCGACATGAAGGTCGGCGAAGACAGCAAGTCGACCGTGATGGAAAAGCTGGGCTCGCCCTCGGCCACCTCCACCTTCGACAACAACGCCTGGTACTACGTCTCGCAGACGACCGACCGCGTGGCCTTCTACAGGCCGCGGGTGATCAAGCGCGACGTCGTGGCGATCAAGTTCAACGCCGCCGACGAAAAGGTCGCTTCGGTCGACACCTTCACCCTGAAGGACGGCAAGGTCATCGCCTACAACGGTCGCGAGACCCCGACGCGCGGCCGTGAGATGACGATCCTCGAGCAGCTGCTCGGCAACGTCGGCCGCGGCGGCATGCTGCCGCAGGACGACGACGGCGTCCCCGGCACCCGTCCCGGCGACCGTCGCTAAGTCGGAAACCCGACACTCAGCTTGACCATAAGCGCGTGATTTCGTGCGACTTTTTGTCGCCGTATCAACGTTTGCTAAATCACGCGCGGAGCAACCTTCACGCTTAGCCGACGCCTGGCCCCAACCAGACGTCGCTCTGGGGGGAGAAGGTTCGTGGACGGACCAGATCTGCGGGCGTTGACGATCCTGATCGTCGACGACAACGCCAACATGCGCGGGATCCTGTCGGCGATCCTGAAGGCCGCCGGCGTGCGGCGCATCCTCGAGGCCGGCGACGGCGTCGAGGGCCTCAAGGCCTTCGCCGAGCGCGAGGTCGACATCATCTTCACCGACCTGATGATGCAGCCGGTCGACGGGCTGGCGTTCGTGCACTGGGTGCGCAATTCGCCGGCCAGTCCCAACCCTTACGCTCCGATCATCATGATGACCGGCCACGCCACCCGCCGCAGCCTCGACGAGGCGCGAATGGCCGGGGTGACCGAGTTCCTGGCCAAGCCGATCAACGCGCGCGGGGTGATGCACCGCATCAACGAGGTCATCAACAACCCGCGCGACTTCGTGCGGGCCGGCGACTATTTCGGCCCCTGCCGCCGTCGCCGCATCGACCACGACTTCACCGGCGACGAACGCCGCGGCGCCCAGCCGTCGCCGACGGTGCTGGGCGGCGAGGCCGAGGTCCACGCGTTCGATCCGGAAGAGTGCTACTGAGCCCCCCTTCCACATCCCGCTCCCACGTTCGTCATCCCGGAAAGCGCGCAGCGCTTATCCGGGACGCAGGGGACTGGGCGCCGCGCCTGCCCCAAGCTCCGATGGCGTTTGCAGGCGCAACGCGGCGGCCCCTGGGTCCCGGCTCTACGCTTCGCTACGGCCGGGATGACGACGGTAGGGGATCAAAAGAAAACGCCCCGGAGCCTGAGCTCCGGGGCGTTTCCGTATCAGCAAGATCGCAAGATCAGCCGTGGGCTAGCACCGCCAGGAGCAGCAGGGCCACGATGTTGGTGATCTTGATCATCGGGTTCACGGCGGGACCCGAGGTGTCCTTGTAGGGGTCGCCGACGGTGTCGCCGGTGACGGCGGCCTTGTGGGTTTCGCCGCCCTTCTTGTGCAGGACGCCGTCCTTGTCGGTGAAGCCTTCCTCGATCACCTTCTTGGCGTTGTCCCAGGCGCCGCCGCCGCTGGTCATCGAGATGGCGACGAACAGGCCGGTGACGATCACCCCCATCAGCATGGCGCCGAGGCAGGCGAAGGCGTCGACCTTGCCGGCGATGGCGTTGATGACGAAGAACAGCACCACGGGCGAGACCACCGGCAGCAGGCTGGGCACGATCATCTCGCGGATGGCGGCCTTGGTCAGGATATCGACCGCCTTGCCGTATTCGGGCTTGGTCTCGTAGGTCATGATGCCCGGGTTTTCGCGGAACTGGCGACGGACCTCGGCTACCACCGACTCGGCCGCGCGACCGACGGCGGTCATCGACAGACCCCCGAACAGGAACGGCAGCAGGCCGCCAAACAGCAGGCCGACCACGACATAGGGGTTGGAGAGGTCGAAGCTGACCGCCCCCATGCCGTCGAAGAAGCTGCCCGGGGCGGCGTTCTCGGAGAAGAACTTCAGGTCTTCGGTATAGGCCGCGAACAGCACCAGGGCGCCCAAGCCCGCCGAGCCGATGGCGTAGCCTTTGGTGACGGCCTTGGTGGTGTTGCCGACCGCGTCGAGGGCGTCGGTGGTGACGCGGACTTCCGGCGGAAGACCGGCCATCTCGGCGATGCCGCCGGCGTTGTCGGTGACCGGGCCGAAGGCGTCCAGGGCGACGATGAAGCCGGCCAGGGACAGCATGGTGGTGGTGGCGATGGCGATGCCGAACAGGCCCGACAGGTTATAGGTCACCACGATGCCGACGATGATGGTCAGGGCCGGCAGGGCCGTGGACTCCAGCGACATGGCCAGGCCCTGGATGACGTTGGTGCCGTGGCCGGAGACGCTGGCCTGGGCCACCGACTTCACCGGCCGGAAGCCCGTGCCGGTGTAGTACTCGGTGATGACAACGATCAGCGCGGTGACCGCCAGGCCCACGAGGCCGCAGTAGAACAGGTTGTCGGCGGTGAACAGGCGGCCGTCGAGCTCGATCGAGGTCGGGACCAGCTGGTGGATCACCCACCACACCGCCGGGATCGACAGCAGCCCGGTGACGATCAGGCCCTGATAAAGGGCCCCCATGATGTTCTGCTTCTTGCCCAGGCGGACGAAGAAGGCGCCGATGATCGAGGTGACGATGCACACCGCGCAGATGGCCAGCGGCAGCAGCATCATCGAGCCGACGACGTCGGTGCCGGTGAAGAAGATCGCCGCCAGCACCATGGTGGCGACGGTGGTCACCGCATAGGTCTCGAACAGGTCGGCGGCCATGCCGGCGCAGTCGCCGACATTGTCGCCCACGTTGTCGGCGATGGTCGCGGCGTTGCGGGGGTCGTCTTCCGGAATGCCGGCCTCGACCTTGCCGACGAGATCGCCGCCGACGTCCGCGCCCTTGGTGAAGATGCCGCCGCCCAGGCGGGCGAAGATCGAGATCAGGGACGCGCCGAAGCCCAGGGCCACCAGGGAGTCGATGACGACCCGGTCGGTGCCTTCATGGCCGACCGACAGCAGCAGGGCGAAATAGCCCGCCACCCCGATCAAAGCAAAGCCCGCCACCAGCATGCCGGTCACGGCGCCGGAGGTGAAGGCCATCGACAGGCCCTTGGCCAGGCTCTCGGACGAGGCCTGGGCGGTGCGCACATTGGCCCGCACCGAGATCAGCATGCCGGCGAAGCCCGCCAAGCCAGACAGGATCGCGCCCAGCGCGAAGCCCACCGGCTGCTCCCAGCTCCTGAAGAAGAAGGCGAGCAAAGCGATCACGACGACGCCGACGATGGCGATGGTGGTGTACTGACGGTTCAGATAGGCTTGAGCGCCTTCCTGAATGGCCGCGGCGATCTCCTGCATCTTCGCATCGCCCGGCGAGGCCTTCAAAAGCCTGGCGGTCTGAACCGCGCCATACAGCACCGCCAGAAGCCCGGCGCCGATGGCTACGTAAAGCCAAGAACTCATGGGTTTAGTGCCCCTTCGTGTTTCCAATCACGAGGGGTCGCGGTTCCCGGCGCGAGGCGAATACGACCGCCCCGGACCGGGAGCGGCGGGCGGGCCTTATGGCCTCATTCCCCCTCGATGCTCCCTGAACTGGCCCCGACATCGGCGCCAAGGGGAAACACTGCCATCCACCCGCAAAGCGCGCAACCGCTTGCGAGAACGGCGTTCGCGAAGGGATCAGGGAATGATGGGGGCCGAATCGACCTGCGGGGCGGGCTTGGCCGGCGTTCCCGGCTTGGCGGGCGGCCTGGGCGGGGGCACGAAGTTGCGCGGGGTCTGCTTGCCGACGGTGACGCTGGCGACCTTGCCCTTGCCGACGAGCACGGCCGCCTCGCGCATCACGGCGGCCTTCAGCTTGCCCTCGTCGAGCAGGACGTAGCTGCCCGGCTTGTTGAACGGCTGCTTGTGGGCGGCGCGGACCAGGGCGTCGCGCAGCTTGGGTTCGGTTCCTGCGAAGGCCGTGAGGTCGCCGCCGGGCGGCAGGGTCAGGGAAAGCTCGACGAAGACGTAGTTGATCAGCCGGCCGCCATCGACGATCGGCAGGGCCATGGAGCCCAGCTTGATCACCGGATCGGCCTTCTCCTTCTCGCCCTCCCCGCCTTCCTTCTCCTTCTTCTTGTCGGAAGCAAAGGCGGGCGCGGCGCACAGCACGAGCGGCGCGGCGAACGCCAGGAGGGCGCGACGGGAAACGCCATTGGCGTTGGAGGGACGGGTCATGCTCCAGCCCTTAACCGAGAAGACTTGAGGCTTCGCTACCGAGCGGCGCCGGCGAGGACCTCTCAAGAAGACCGGGCAAGACAGAGGGCGCGCCGGGATCCGGCGCGCCCTCCACGTTCAGGATCGATCCCGCCCCTAGAAGCTGAAGCGCACGCCGACCAGGCCGCCGAAGCTCGACAGGTCAAACTCCGACTCGGTCTTGCCGGAGAAGCTGGTGATCTCGACCTTGACCGGGCCGACGCGCTGGTAGCGGCCTTCGGCGAACAGCGAGACGTTCGGCGACACCTCGACGCTGGCGCCGACGATGGCCTGCAGGGTCAGGGCGTCGCCCCGGTCGTCCAGGATGCCGTCGTCGATCTTCACCGAGGCCACGCCGATGCCGGCGCCCAGATAAGGCTTCACCTTCCCTTTGATGGGAAAGTCGTAATAGGCGTTGATGTCCACGCTGATCACCTGGGCCTTGCCACCGTTCCAGGTCTGCGTCAGCGCGCCCCCGCGATAGGTGGTTTCGAGCTTCTGGCTGCGATAGCCTGCGGCCAGCTCGGCCCGCCAGTTGGGTCCGAACGACGCGCCCCAGGCGACGGCGCCCTGAGCGCCGGCGTCAGCCTCGGAAGACACGTTAGGACCGGCATAGTCGTAGTCGAAATCGGTGCTGCCGATGACGCCGCCGGCGATCGAGACGTACTGGCCGTGCTCGGTGGCGGGCGCCTTGGCGGCGGGCTTGGCCTCTTGCGCCGAGGCGACGCCGGCGAGGGCCAGAACGGCGACTGCCGTGGTGATGAACAAACGCATGAAGAGAAATCCCCCAATGGATACGCGCCAAAGTTTGGCGATCTCGCGATAGGGGGTGGGCCAGGCCGCGTAAACCGGGCGCCTGTCCAAGCTTGGCCGTTTGCCGCCGACCATTGCAGCTGCGCAACATTCAGTTGCGCGATGCGATTTCACTCACGCTTTCATTGAGAATGAAACGGCGACGCCATCGACGCGCCGACGTCGGCATGGACGGGACGGAAAGACGCGACGAGGAGGCAGAAGCCGCCCTAGCCGTGCAGCCAGCCCAGGCGCTGAGGGGTGATGTCCTTGCCCTTGAACAGGGCCGCGACCCCCTCGCCTTCGACGAACTCGCCGATGTCGCGCACCGGCAGGCCGGCGGCGAAGGCGGCGGCCTGGAAGGCGGCGACGTCGGCGGCGGGAATGGCGCAGACGATCTCGTAGTCGTCGCCGCCCGAGGCCAGGGACATGCGGGCTTCGCCGCGCTCCGGCTGGGCTTCCAGCCAGGCGCGGGCGCCGGTCGACAGCGGCAGGCGGTCGAGGTCGACCTTGACCTGCAGGCCGCTGGCCTTGGCGATGTGGCCGGCGTCGGCCAGCAGGCCGTCGGAGACGTCGGCGGCGGCGTGGGCGTATTGGCGCAAGGCTTCGCGCAGGGCCAGGCGCGGCGCGGGGGTGCGATAGCGGCGCACGAGGCCGCCGTCGGGATCCTCTACCTCGCCCCAGTGGGCCAGCAGGCCCAGCCAGCCGTCGCCGATGCTGCCGCTGACCACGAGCCGGTCGCCGGCCTGGGCGCCGCGACGCAGGACCGCCGCGCCTTGCGGGACCCAGCCCAGCAGGGTGGCCGAAACCACGAGCGCGCCGGAGGTGGTGACGGTGTCGCCGCCCAGCAGATTGATCCCATAGGCCTGGCCGTCCTCGGCCAGACCCCGGGCGAAGGTCTCACGATCCTCGACCGTCGTGCCCGAGGGCCAGCCGACGGCCAGGAAATAGCCGTAGGGCTCGGCGCCCTTGGCGGCCAGGTCGGAAAGATTGGTGCGCAGCAGGCGCCTGGCGACGATGTCGAGTTCTTCACCGGCCAGGAAGTGCACGCCGGCGACCATGGCGTCCTTGGTGATCACCAGGTCGTAGCCGGGACGCGAGGGCAGCACCGCCGCGTCGTCCAGCAGGTCGAGCGCGGCGGGGTCGCCGTTGGTCAGCGGCCGCAGGAACTTTTCGATCAGCTCGAACTCGTCCGGACCGGTCGGCGCGGCCGTCGGCGGGACGTCGTCGAACCACGACTCGTCGTCCTCCGCCGCCGTCGCCGGGGCGGGATCGTCGAACCAGTCGTCGTCAGACTCGGGCGTCACGCGCGATGGCGTCCAGGGCGCCGTTGATGAAGCCGGCTTCCGGCCCTTCGAAGAACGACTTGGCGATCTCGACGTACTCGTCGATCACCACCTCGGTCGGAACGTCCGGGCGGTTCATCAGCTCGTAGGCGCCGGCGCGCAGGACGGCGCGGGCGGTGGCGTCGAGACGCTCCAGCTTCCAGCCCGAGGCCAGGCGGCGGACGATGGCGGGGTCGATGGCGGCCTGCTTGGAGACCACGCCCTTCACCAGGTCGGCGAAGAAGGTCTCGTCGGCCTGGGCCAGCTGGGCGCCTTCATTGTCCTCGACGGCGCGGTCGAAGCGGTGCTCGGAGAACTCGCGGACGACGGCGTCGACGCCGGCGCCGGAGACTTCCATCTGATAGAGGGCCTGCACGGCCGCCAGACGCGAGACGGAACGAGGCTGGATGCGCTTGCTCATCGCGCTTGTCCTGACAGCTGACGCTTCAATCCGACGATCTCCAGGCATTCCCGAGCGGCTTGGCCCCCGCGGTCGCCTTGCGACAGGCGGGCGCGATTCCAGGCCTGATCCTCGTCGTCAACCGTCAACACGCCGTAACCAATGGCCAACCTTTTTCCGACGGCCAGGTCCTGGAGGCCGCGGGCGGTCTCGTTGCTGACGATCTCGAAGTGGTAGGTCTCGCCGCGGACCACGGCGCCCAGGGCGATGTAGCCGTCGTAGCGCACGCCCGACGGACCCTTGCCGGCCTCCTCGGCGATGGCGATCGCGGCGGGGATCTGCAGGGCGTCCGACACGGTGACGACGTCGTACTCGGCGCCCTGCGCCTCGACCGCCTGCACCGCGCCGGCCAGCAGCGCGTCGGAAAGGCCCGAATAACGGCGCCCCTCGACGATCAGCAGACGAATCCTGTCTTCCACCATATGCCTCTGAACTCCTGGGCGGACGGGAGGCCTCGATGGGCCGTCTCGCGCCGACCCGAAAAATCGAATCGTAGAATGCGCCTATAGCTCGTCTTCGGCGACGTCGCTCAAGCCTTCTTCGCCCAAAAACTTCGCGAAATCGCTGGTCTCCCGGAAATCGCGGTAGACCGAGGCGTAGCGCACATAGGCCACGTCATCGAGCGACTTGAGCGCGGTCATCACCATCTCGCCGACGGCCGACGACGGCAGCTCGGTCTCGCCCTGGCTTTCCAGCCGACGGACGATGCCGTTGACCATCCGCTCGACCCGCTCGCCCTCGATCGGCCGCTTGCGGGTGGCCAGCGAGATCGAGCGCATCAGCTTGTCCCTGTCGAACGGCGAGCGACGGCCCGACCGCTTGACGATGATCAGCTCACGGAGCTGGACGCGCTCGAAGGTGGTGAAGCGGCCGGCGCACTCCGGGCAGAGGCGACGGCGGCGGATGGCCGCGCCGTCTTCCGACGGGCGGCTGTCCTTCACCTGGCTTTCGGCGTGGCCGCAGAATGGGCAGCGCATGATCTTGGGCCCTCCCCTGCGGCCTCAACCCATTAGTTGTAGATCGGGAAGCGGGCCGTCAAGGCCAGCACTTCCTCGCGGACCTTGGCTTCGACGGCCGCGTTGCCGTCGGCGCCGTTGGCGGCCAGACCGTTGACCACTTCGCCGATCAGCTCGCCCACGCGGGTAAACTCGGCTTCCTTGAAGCCGCGGGTCGTGCCGGCCGGCGTGCCCAGGCGGATGCCCGAGGTGATGGTGAACGGCGCGGTGTCGAACGGCACGCCGTTCTTGTTGCAGGTCATGTGGGCGCGCTCGAGGCTGTGCTCGGCGTCGCGGCCGGTCACGCCCTTGGGACGCAGGTCGACCAGCATCAGGTGGCTGTCGGTGCCGCCCGAGACGATGTTGACGCCCGACTTGCCCAGCGCTTCGGCCAGGGCCTTGGCGTTGGCGATGATCTGCGCGGCGTATTCCTTGAACGAGGGCTGCAGCGCTTCACCGAAGGCCACGGCCTTGGCGGCGATGACGTGCTCGAGCGGGCCGCCTTGCAGGCCCGGGAACACGGCCGAGTTGACCTTCTTGATGATGGCTTCGTCGTTGGTCAGCACCATGCCGCCGCGCGGACCGCGCAGGGTCTTGTGGGTGGTGGTGGTGACGACGTGGGCGTGCGGGACCGGATTGGGGAACACGCCGCCGGCCACCAGGCCCGCGAAGTGGGCCATGTCGACCATCAGGTAGGCGCCGACGCTGTCGGCGATCTCGCGGAAGCGGGCGAAGTCGATCTCGCGGCTGTAGGCCGAACCGCCGGCGATGATCAGCTTGGGCTTCTCGCGCTGGGCGACCTCGGCGACGTTGTCATAGTCGATCAGCTGGTCCTGCTGGCGCACGGTGTAGGACACCGGCTTGAACCACTTGCCCGACTGGTTGGCGGGCGAGCCGTGGGTCAGGTGGCCGCCGGCCGCCAGGTCCATGCCCATAAAGGTGTCGCCGGGCTGGAGCAGCGACATGAACACCGACTGATTAGCCTGCGAGCCCGAGTGCGGCTGGACGTTGGCGAAGGCCGCGCCGAACAGCTGCTTGGCGCGCTCGATGGCGATGGTCTCGATCTCGTCGACCCATTCGCAGCCGCCGTAGTAGCGCTTGCCCGGATAGCCCTCGGCGTACTTGTTGGTCAGGATCGAGCCCTGGGCTTCGAGCACCGCCTTCGAGACGATGTTTTCCGAGGCGATCAGCTCGATCTGGCTCTGCTGACGACCCAGCTCCCGGCCAATGCGATCGAAGATGTCGCGGTCGGCGGTCGCGAGATCGGCGCCGAAGAACTTGGTCAGGTCGGTTGAAGTCGTCATCAGGCGCTCCTTGGGGCAGAGGCGGGGGTGCGGCGGCAAGGCTTTGGGCGACGCGCTCCCGCGGGCGGGAGTCGACGGGGCTCTCTTTAACTCCCTTCGCGCCGCGATCAATCACGGAACCGTCGCAGTAACCATGCGTTGCTCACGAACCCGGCCGGGTGTTGCCGTCAAGCCGGGTGATTTTGAGTGCAACGAACAGAATGGGCGGGATGCGTATGGCGGTTTCACACGGCGAAACGGGATCGGAACTGACGGACGAGCCCGACCTGCTGGCGCTGAGCGCCGGGATCGTCGCGGCCTATGTGGGGCAGAACAAGGTCTCCCACAGCGCCGTGCCCGCCCTGATCCGCACCGTGCATGGCGCATTGCAGACCCTGGGCGGCGAGCCCGCCGCGGCCAGGCCGACCGAGAAGGCCAAGCCGGCCGTGCCGGTGTCGCGTTCGGTGCAGCACGACTACATCGTCTGCCTGGAGGACGGGAAGAAGCTCAAGATGCTGAAGCGCTACCTGCGCTCGCACTATGACATGAGCCCCGAGGACTACCGCCGCAAATGGGGCCTGCCCTCGGACTATCCCATGGTCGCCCCGGCCTACGCCGCCCGCCGCTCGGACTTCGCCAAGCAGATCGGCCTGGGCAAGGGCGTGCGCCGGAGGGCGTAAACGCCCTCCCCTTCATTCCTTCTTGCCCCCACTCGTCGTCATCCCGGCCGAAGCGCAGCGTAGAGCCGGGACCCAGGGCCGCCGCACGGAGTCAGCGCCCTCTGAAGAGGCTGTTGCAAGCGCGGCGCCCAGTCCCTCTGGGTCCCGGATAAGCCCTGCGGGCTTTCCGGGATGACGAAGTTGGGTGGCATGGGTGTGAAGCGCGAAGCCTCACGCCTCGGAGAAGATATCCCGCTTCTTGAACGAGGCGGTCATGAACCGGCCCATGGCCTTGGGCATGGTCAGCCAGCGCACCGGCGCGGCCGTGGCCTCGCCCTTCAGCACGCCGTCGGCGATGTAGGGGGCGACGGTTTCGACGCGGTCGCCGAGGATGTTGTAGAGTTTCATCGAGCGTTCGCGATCGGCGTCGGTGGCGTCTTTCATCTCGGCCTGCAGCAGGTCGGTGGCGACGATGCCGGGGCTGATCGTGCCGATGCGGACATTGGTGCCGTCCAGCTCCTTGCCCATCGACTTGGTGAAGTAGGACACCGCCCGCTTGGTGGCGCCGTACAGCGTCAGGCCCGAGGCGGTCATGCCGTCGCTGCCGAAGCCCTCGAAATTGTAGATCGCCCCGCCGCCGGGCTGCACCAGCATGCGGGTCATGGCCAGCTTGGTCGCCTTGATGACGCCCAGCAGGTTGGTGGCGACCACCGCGTCGATGTCTGCCTCTTCCACCTGGTCCAGGCGTACGCGGGGCGAGACGCCGCCGGCGTTGTTGATCCAGATGTCGACCGCGCCGAAGCGCTCGACCGCCGTGTTCCACAGCGCTTCCAGGTCGGCGACCTTGCTGACGTCGCAGGCCTGGGCGGCGACGGCGCCGCCGGTGGCTTCCAGCTTGGCCAGCGCCTCGGCCAGGACGGTCGGGTTTCGGCCCGAGATCACCACCTGGCAGCCCCGCTCGAGGAAGGCTTCCGCCAGGCCGAAGCCGATGCCGCGGCTGCTGCCGGTGATCACGATGGTCTTCACGGTGCGACTCTCTTCTAGCGCAGGACGCCGCATCCAGCCTCAAGCCGAGCGGACGCGCAGCGGCCTTGTATCGGGAAACCGCCACGCGGAGAGGTCAGGCCGGACGGACACTCATCGACACGCCGCCCTTCAATCCGTCCAATCCCCGCATTCGCGGGGACGCTCGGTGAGAATGGCCAAGGGCCTTGAAGCCTCAGACCGCCGCGTCCCGCTCCAGCCAGTCCATGGCTTCCGATCGCGCCCGGGCGATGTGGGGCGCGAGATCGGCCACGGCGTCGTCGTCGAGCCCGACCAGCAGGCCCCGGGCCTCGTCCAGGGCCGCGAGGTCCGCCCGCGCTTCGCCAAGATAGGCGTCCGGCAGTTCGTGCTGGTGGAAGGCGATGTCGGCCAGAACGGCGACGACGAGGTCCAGCCGCGCGGGCGCAAACAGCGGATCGCGCTCCAGCGCCTCGCGCAGGAAGGGCTGCGGCGGCGCGTGCCAGGTGGAGCCGCCGCTCGACAGCCGCGCCAGCCAGACCAGCGGCCAAGGATCGGCGGCCTTGACCACCGCCCATTCCTCCAGGGTCGGACGGACGAGCAGGCGAAACAGCGGAACCGGCAGCACGGCCTCGGGCTGGCCGCGATAGGCCATGCGCTTCTCGCCGATCCAGACGACCAGGATCACGCGCTCGGCCAGCGGCCAGCTGACCGCGCCGGCCATGAACAGGTCGAGGGCTTCAAGCGCCTCGCGCCTCAGGCCCTGATGGCGAAACCGGAAATAGTCGGACAGCCCCGACCAGCCGGGATGCTCGGACGCATCCTCGGCCAGCTCGCGCAGGTAACCGAGATCGAAACCCAAGGCGGAGTTTTAGGCCGCGTGGCCGCCCATGCGGGCGACGTTGCAGTGCGCCCACAGCTTTTCCATCGCCCCGACCAGCTTGCGCATCATGTCGTCGGTGTGGAACGGCGTGGGGGTGAAGCGCAGGCGCTCGGTGCCGCGCGGCACGGTCGGATAGTTGATCGGCTGCACATAGACGCCGTGGTCGGCCAGCAGCATGTCGCTGATCAGCTTGGTGTGGACCGGATCGCCGACCAGCACCGGCACGATGTGGCTGTCGTTTTCCATGACCGGCAGGCCGGCGTCCTGGAACATCTTCTTCAGGGTGCGGGCGCGCTCCTGGTGGGCGTCGCGCACTTCGGGATGTTGCTTGAGCCACTTGACGCTGGCCAGGGCCCCGGCGGTCAGGGCGGGCGGCAGCGAGGTGGTGAAGATGAAGCCCGAGGCCATCAGGCGCACGGCGTCGATCACCTCGGCGTCGCCGGTGATGTAGCCGCCCATGACGCCGAACGCCTTGCCCAGCGTGCCCTCGATGATGTCGATCTGGTCCATCACCCCGTCGCGCTCGGCGACGCCGCCGCCGCGCGGACCGTACATGCCGACCGCGTGGACCTCGTCCAGATAGGTCATGGCGCCGTATTTCTTGGCCAGGGCCGCCGTGGCGCCGATGTCGGCGATGTCGCCGTCCATCGAATAGACGCTCTCGAAGGCCACCAGCTTGGGCGCGTGCGCCGGGGCGGCCGCCAGCAATTCTTCAAGGTGGGCCAGGTCGTTGTGGCGGAAGATGTGACGCGGGCCGCCGCCGTTGCGGATGCCGGCGATCATCGAGGCGTGGTTCTGGGCGTCGGAGAAGATGATCAGGCCCGGCAGGATCTTCTGCAGGACGCTGAGGGTGGCTTCATTGGAGACGTAGCCCGAGGTGAACAGCAGCGCGGCTTCCTTGCCGTGCAGGTCGGCCAGCTCGGCTTCCAGCTCCACGTGGTGGTGGTTGGTGCCCGAGATGTTGCGGGTGCCGCCCGAGCCCGAGCCGTGCTCGTCGATCGCCTGGTGCATGGCGTCCAGAACGACGGGGTTCTGGCCCTGGCCGAGATAGTCGTTCGAGCACCAGACCACGACTTCGCTCTCGCCGCCGTCGGCGCGAGTCCAGGTCGCGCGCGGGAAGGCGCCACGATGGCGCTTCAGGTCGGCGAACACCCGGTAGCGGCCTTCGTTGCGGATCTGGGAGACAGCAGCGGTGAACGCGGCTTTGTAGTCCATGCTCGTATCTTCCCCCCGGACCGAGGCCCGGCGGTCCTTGTTCTTCTAGCCCGGCTTTTCGCACCGCGCCGACGTAGTGTCCACCTAAGGGCCTCTACCTACAAATTGGAATTAGGCTTGGTGTCGCATCGATTGGTTCTATAAGCGCCAGACTCAACCCTGCCTTGTTCAGGCAAGCTCCGCAAGACGTCCGCGCAACAGTTGCAGCACGGCCGAGAAATCCTTGCCGCCGAAGCCGTTGGCGTCGAACAGGGCGTAGAGGGCCTCGGCCTGGGCGCCCATGGGCGTGCTGGCCCCGGCCCGGGCGGCGGCTTCCTGGGCGAGCTTGAGGTCCTTGAGCATCATCGCCGTGGCGAATCCCCCTTCATAGCCGCGATCGGCGGGCGTGGCGGGCCCCACGCCCGGCACGGGGCAGTAGGTCGAGACCGACCAGCACTGGCCCGACGACTGGCTGGCGATCTCGAAGAAGCGGTCGGCGGCCAAACCGAGCTTCTCGGCCAGGGCGAAGGCCTCGCAGGTTCCCAGCATCGACACGCCCAGCAGCATGTTGTTGCAGATCTTGGCCGCCTGCCCGGCGCCGTGACCGCCGGCGTGGATCACCGCCCGCGCCATCGGCTTCAGGGCGGCCTCGACGGCGGCGAAGTCGGCGTCGTCGCAGCCGACCATGAAGGCGAGACTCCCAGCCTCGGCCGCCATGATGCCGCCGGAGACCGGCGCGTCGGCGAAGCGGAAACCGGCCGCCCTCGCCTGCTGCGCCACCGCGCGGGCGCTGTCGACGTCGATGGTCGAGCAGTCGATCAGCAGAGCCGATTTCGGGGCGTTGGCCAGCACCTGCTCGCCATAGACGGCGCGGACGTGAGGTCCCGCCGGCAACATGGTGATGACGATCTCGGCGTCGACGACCGCTTCGGCGACGGACGCGGCGGCGGCGCAGCCGGCCACGGCGGCCTTTTCCAGGGCGAGGGCCGACAGGTCGAACGCCGCCACGGCGTGGCCGGCCTTGGCCTGGTTGGCGGCCATGCCGCCGCCCATGTTGCCCAGGCCGATGAAGGCGATCCTGGTCATCACTACGCTCCCTAAATGCGAACCGCGCCTACGTGGGCGCGGTCCTTGTCTTTGGTGTCTTCAGTGCGTCCTTCGAGGCTCGCCGGCGGCTCGCACCTCAGGATGAGGACCGCCTGCACAGACTTCCTCATCCTGAGGCGCCCGCGCAGCGGGCCTCGAAGGACGCAATGCCGTTACCGCGCCCCGGCCGGCTTGCGGAACTTGTAGATGAACTGGTCGGTCTTGCCGCGGATCGACGGGTCGAACACCGAGACGTTGCGCTTGTCGGCGGCGTCGCGCAGCACGCGGCTCTCGCCTTCGAAGACGAAGCCGGCGGCGGTGACCTCGGCCTTCACGGTCTCGGGGTCGATGCGGTGCAGGTTCGCGGCGTCGCGCAGGCCCGAGCCCGGCTGGGCCGAGTGGTCGAGCACCAGGTAGACGCCGCCCGGCTTCAGGGCCTGGAAGATCTTGCGGTTCACGACCGACAGGTCGGCCGGCCCCATCAGCGGGGTGTGCATGTCGTGGTAGTTCTGGGCGGTGAACACCAGGTCCAGCTTCTCGGGCGCGCTGAAGTTGGGCAGGGTGTTGAGGATCACCGAGACGTTCCTGTAGGCCGGATCGGCGGCGATGGCGTTCACCGCCGGCTCGCGCTTGGCCAGCTTGGTCAGCTCGTCGGGCACATAGGCGTAGACGTGGCCGCGCGGGCCGACGGCTCGCGACAGGATGCGGGTGAAGTAGCCGCCGCCCGGGATCAGGTCGGCCACCTTGGCGCCGGTGCGCACGCCGGCGAAGGCCAGCACCTGGGCCGGCAGGCGGTCGGCGTCGCGCTTGCTGTCGACCTCGGGGCGCAACGGGTTCTCGACCGCGGCGACGATGTTGGCCGGAATGGCGACCGGAGCGTCCGCCGGGGGCGGCGGCGGCGGCTCGACCGGTCCCATCGGGGTCGTGGCGCAGGCGGTCAGGGCGAGCGCGGCGACGAGGCTGAGAAGCGGCTTACGCATGGTCTTCCTTCCGGAGGGTCTTCTTAGTTGCGGGCAAGCTAGCGGCGCCGGCCGCCTGCTTCAATGCCGCTACGGCATATCCCGACATCAGGCGTCCGCGAGGGGCGTCCACTCCTCGTCGGCCGGCAGCGGCGCGAACATCGCCTGGATGTCGGCGTCATCCACCGCCTCGACCGTCGGCGGGTCCCAGCGGGGGGTGTTGTCCTTGTCGACGATCACCGCCCGCACGCCCTCGATGAAGTCGTGACGGCGCACGACGCGCGAGCCGATCCGGTACTCCATCGCCATGTGCTCGGCGAAGTCGGTCATGGCCTCGCCGCGCTTCAGCTGCTCGAAGGCGACCTTCAGGGTCTGGGGCGACTTGGTCTTCAGCACCGCCAGCTGGGCCTTGCCCCAGTCGCTGGAGTCGGCCTCGAGGAACTCGAAGATCTGCTCGACGCTGTCGCCGACGAACAGGCGGTTGAGGTCCTGCTCGAAGCCGACCAGCGGCGCCTTGCCGGCGTCGGCGCGGTACATGCGCAGGGTCTCGTCGATGCGGCGATGGTCGGCCAGGACGGCCTTTTTCAGCCCCTCGACCGCGCCGAACTCGACGAAGTGGGTGGCGACGCCCAAGCGCATGCAGTCCGCGCCCTTGATGCGCGCTCCCGTCAGCGCCAGCCACAGGCCCGCCTTGCCCGGCAGGCGCGGCAGGTACCAGCCGCCGCCGACGTCCGGGAACAGGCCGATGCCGGTCTCGGGCATGGCGAAGGTCGTGCGCTCGGTGGCGATCCGGTAGTGGGCCGGCATCGAAATGCCGACGCCGCCGCCCATGACCACGCCGTCCATGATCGCCACGACGGGGCGGTCGTAGTGGAACAGCAGGTGGTTCAGCCGGTACTCGGTGTGGAAGAACCTGCGCGCCTCGACGCCGTCGCCCGCCCCGCTCTGCGCCAGCATGCGGATGTCGCCGCCGGCGCAGAAGCCGCGCTCGCCGGCGTGGTCGATCATGACCATGTCGATCTCGGGATCGGCCTGCCAGTCCAGCAGGGCCTGGATCATCGTCTCGCACATCGACAGCGTCAGGGCGTGCAGCGCCTGGGGTCGATTGAGGGTGATCCGGCCGACGTTCTTCTTGGCGCGGATCAGGACTTCAGGGGCCTGCTTGGGGGGAGCGTCGGTCATCTGGGATCTCAGGCGAGTTCGGGGTCTTCGACGGGCGCGCAGTCGAAGCGGTCGATCTGGCCGGCCAGCAGGCGATAGACCGCGTCCTGCGGCACCTCCTGGGCCAGGGTGTCGGCGCGCGACAGGCCGGCATAGGCGCCGCGCAGCAGCCGGCCGGCGACGCCGTGGCTGACGACGATCAGGCGGCGCTCGCCTTCCGGAGCCTGGTCGGCAAGCCAGCCGGCGACGCGGGCGGTGACGTCCTCGAAGGTCTCGCCGCCGGGCGCGCGGAAGGCCCATTCGTAGCTGGCGAACAGCTCCGGATTGTCGCGGCGGATATCCTCGCGCAGACGGCCGGACCAGTCGCCGACGCTGATCTCCAGCAGGCGATCGTCGAAGCTCAGCGGCAGGCCCGTGCGCTCGGCGATCGCCTCGGCGGTATTGCGCGCCCTGCGCAGCGGGCTGGCGACGATCCGCCAGGCGTCGGACGGCTCGCGCGCGATCAGGTCGGCCAGCAGGTCGCCCATGGCCCGCGCCTGGGCGCGGCCGAGCGCGGTCAGGTCGGACTCGGTCTGGCCCTGGAAGCGGCCCTCGCGGTTGAACTGCGTCTGGCCGTGGCGGCAGAGATAGATCATGCAGTCGTCGCCCTCAGGTCGAAGCACTCAATGCCGGCGCTCTCTGCCGCCTTTAGCAGGGCGTCGTCCCTCGAAGCCAGCGGCCAGGCATGTTCCAACGCCAAGGCGAGATAGGCGGCGTCGAAAAGGCTGAGCAGGTTCGCCTTGGCCAGCGCTCCTAGTTCATCCATGTCGATAGCCGGCGCATGGAGCTGCACGTTCAGGGCCGCATAAAACAGCAGGGCCTCGTCGTGCTCTTCAGGCGGAAGCGCGCCCCGCCTTTCGACCTTCAGCAATACGTTGCGCACTTCCCAGTCGAAGATGGCCGGCGCCTCGAAATGCAGGGTGTTAGCCTGATCCAGCATCGCGCTCGCCGCCAGCGTGGCCTGCGACGGCAGAATCCAGGCGAGCGCGGCGGATGCGTCGACGACGACCGACCTCACTCGCGCGCCATCTGCTTCAGTTCGTCCCAAGCCATGCTTTCAATCTTGGGATCGGCGGCGGCGATCCGCTCGCGAAGCGCTTTCGAGCGGGCCACGAGTTCCGCGGCGGACACCTTGCGCGGCAGCAGCGACGCGTCATTAGCCGGCGACAGCTTGGCCACCGGACGCCCATTGCGGGTGATGAGCACGGCCTCGCCGCCCTTCTCGACGGCGTCGAGCAGGGCCGACAGATGGGTCTTGGCTTCGAGGACGCCGACTTCGCGCATAACGGGCTCCAATCTGACCAGCCTGGTCAGATTAACACGATCTCACTGCCGGAACATCTCGCGGGCGATGATCACCCGCATGATCTCGTTGGTGCCTTCGAGGATCTGGTGGACGCGCAGGTCGCGGACGATGCGTTCCAACGGGTAGTCCTGCAGGTAGCCGTAGCCGCCGTGCAGCTGCAGGGCGTCGTTGGCGACCTGGAAGCCGGCGTCGGTGGCGAAGCGCTTGGCCATGGCGCACAGCTTGGTGGCCTGCGGATCCTTGTTGTCGAGCGCGTGGGCGGCGCGACGGACCATCAGGCGGGCGGCTTCCAGCTCGGTGGCCATGTCGGCCAGCTTGAACTGCAAGGCCTGGAAGTCCTTCAGCGGGCGGCCGAACTGATTTCGGGTCTCGAGATAGGTCTTGGCCGTGTCGAGGGCGAACTGGGCGCCGCCCAGCGAGCAGGAGGCGATGTTCAGCCGGCCGCCGTCGAGGCCCATCATCGCGAAGCGGAAACCCTCGCCCTCCCCGCCGATGCGGTTGGCGGCGGGCACGCGGCAGTCGTCGAAATTGACCTGGGCGGTGGGCTGGGCGTTCCAGCCCATCTTGCGCTCGTTGGCCCCGAACGACAGGCCCGGCGTTCCCTTCTCGACCACGAAGGCCGAGACGCCCTTGGGGCCCTCGCCGCCGGTGCGGGCCATGACCACATAGACGTCCGACACCCCGCCGCCCGAGATGAAGGCCTTGCCGCCGTTCAGCACATAGTCGTCGCCGTCGAGGCGGGCCGTGGTGCGCATGCCGGCCGCGTCGGAGCCCGAGCCCGGTTCGGTCAGGCAATAGCTGGCGATCAGCTCCATGGTGGTCAGGCGCGGCAGGTAGCGCCGGCGCAGCTCTTCGGAGCCGAAGCGGTCGATCATCCACGAGGCCATGTTGTGGATGGTGAGGTAGGCCGCCGTCGGCACGTCGCCATAGCTGAGGGCCTCGAAGATGATCGAGGCGTCGAGGCGCGATAGGCTGCTGCCGCCGAGGTCGTCCTGCACGTAGATGCCGGCGAAACCGAGCGCGGCGGCCTCGCGCAGCACGTCGACCGGAAAGTGCTTGGCCTCGTCCCAATGCGCCGAATGCGGGGCAAGGCGTTCCGCGGCGAAGCCGGACGCCATCTCCTGGATGGCGCGTTGATCGTCGTTCAGCGCGAAATCCATGCGCCGTTTCCTCCCATGCGGGGCAGATCCGCCCTCATCGTCTTGGCCGCTGACGTGCCTCGCCGGGCGGAGTGTGTCAATCATATCTCAGTTGGCGAATATGAATGCGGCGCCGCAGCGAAATCGCGTGCGAAACGTCGCACCTCCCTTGATCCGGAACCTTCTCGGTATCAGATCGTCGCCATCGGAGGCGTCGTCTCGGTTCCATGCAAAAGTTCATTACCGCTTTGGCCGCGATCGCGGCCCTGTTCACGTTCGTGTCCGCGCCGGCTCACGCCGAGAATCTGGGCGTCTGGCGCAACCCCAAGGACAACATCCGCCTGCACATCACCGACTGCGGCAAGAGCATGTGTGGCTGGGTCGTCTACGCCAGCCGCAAGGCCGAGGCGGACGCCAAGAAGAGCGGCTACGACACCCTGGTCGGCCAGCAGGTGCTTCGCGACTTCGCGCCCACCGGCAACGGCAACATGCGGGGCCGTGTGTTCGTTCCGACGCTGAAGGTGACGCTGAACGGCACGGCCGAGTTCATCGACGCCCGCACCATGCGCGCCAAGGGCTGCGTCCTGGGCGGCCTGTTCTGCAAGTCCCAAGTCTGGACCCGCATCGACGGCGTCCAGCAGGCCAGCGTCAACAAGACCGAGTAGCCCCTTAAGGGCCCTGCGGTCTTGCCTCCCGGAGCGACGCGCGCGAAACCGTTCGCATGACCGTTCCTCCTCTCGCCCCCTACCCCGCCTCGCGCCTGCGCCGCCTGCGCCAGGCCGACTGGACCCGCCGCCTCGTGCGCGAGACCGAGGTTAGGCCGTCCGACCTGATCTGGTCGATGGTGGTGCACGAGGGCGAAGGCACCGTGCCGGTCGCCTCGATGCCCGGCGTCGAGCGGCTGAGCGTCAAGGAAGCCGCCAAGGCCGCCGTCCGCGCCCGCGACTTAGGCATTCCCGCCATCGCCATCTTTCCGCACATCGATCCGTCGCGGAAGGACGCCGCCGGCTCGATCGCCGCCGATCCGGACGGGGTGATCCCCCGCGCCGTAAAGGCCATGAAGGACGCCGCCCCCGAGGTCGGCATCATGTGCGACGTGGCTCTGGACCCCTTCACCGACCACGGCCATGACGGCGTGGTCGAGGGCGGCAAGATCCTCAACGACGCCACGATTGAGCGCCTGATCGAGCAGGGCCTGATGCAGGCCGCCGCCGGCGCCGACATCCTGGCCCCATCCGACATGATGGACGGCCGCATCGGCCGCCTGCGCGGGGCGCTGGAAGGCGATGGATGGCACGACACCCTGATCATGTCGTACGCGGCCAAGTACGCCTCGGCCTTCTACGGTCCCTATCGCGACGCCATCGGCTCGGCGAAGCTGTCGGCGGGCCAGGGCGACAAGAAGACCTACCAGATGGATCCCTCCAACACCGAGGAAGCCATCCGTGAGGTCGCGCTCGATATCGCCGAGGGCGCCGACATGGTCATGGTCAAGCCGGGCCTGCCGTACCTGGATATCCTGCGCCGCCTGGTCGACGAGTTCCGCATGCCCACCTACGCCTTCCAGGTGTCGGGCGAGTACGCGATGATCAAGGCGGCCGGGGCCAACGGCTGGATCGACGAGGAGCGCGCCATCCTCGAAAGCCTGGCCGCCTTCAAGCGGGCCGGCGCGGCCGGCATCATCACCTATTTCGCCCCCTGGGCGGCCCAGAAGCTGGGCGGCTGACGATGATGCTGGGAGGCGCCGTCGATCATTTCGCCACCTTCCGCTTCGAGGACCCCGCCGCGGGTCCCAAGGCGCACGCCCGGTCCGTGCGGGACTTCGCCGCCGCCCTGCATCGCGGCCTGGAAATTCCGGGCGCCCGGATCGAGGATCCCTTCGGCGACGAGGAACTCTCGATGTTCTCGACCAGCTGCGGGAACACCGAGATCAACGTCGGCATCAGCGCCGAAGCGCTGAACTCCGACCAGGTCTGGGAGCTGCATGTGCAGCTGCGCGACCCGGCCTTCTTCAGGAAGGCCCGGGAGGCGCAACTGGAGACCCTGCGGCGCGTGGACGAAGCCCTGCATCGCCAGTTGCTGGCGCTGGGGGCGCGGGATCTGCTCTGGTTCGTCGAGGGCAAGCGCGGCAAGCCGGGCCAGGCCGCTCCGTGACCGCCCCGAGGACCGCTTTCGCTCCGGGACGGTTCTATGGCGCGCCGACGATCGAGCGTCAGCTGCCGGGCGTGCGGCTGGCGCATCTGGCGGCCACCACCAGCGCCGAGCACGTGCACGAGCACAGCCACGACGACGCCCACTTCGTGCTGGCCACCCACGGCCGCTACGAGACCACGGCCTGGGGTCCGGACACCGAGGGTCCGGTGCTGGTCTACAATCCTCCGGGCGTGATTCATCGCGATCGCTTCATCGACGAAGGCGGCTACTTCCTGGCCGTCAGCTTCGGGGCCGGCGACTGGCGGGGCCTGGCCGACGGCCGGGCGGCGATCGACGCCCTGCGGCTGACGGGGCCGGTCGCCCGCCGCGCCGCCCTGCGCCTGACCCGCTCGCTGCTGTCGACCGACGCCGAGGCGCTGTCGCTGGAGGCGCTGAGCCTGGAGCTGGCGGCCGAGGCCCTGGCCCCGGCGCGCGACAGCGACCATCCCCCGCCCTGGCTGGCCTTGGCCGAGACCTTCCTGGCCGACGCCTTCGACCAGCCGATCGGCGTGGCCGACCTAGCCCGCGTCGCCGGGGTCCATCCCGTCCACCTGGCGCGCGGTTATCGCCGCTGGCTGGGCGCCGCGCCGGGCGAGCGCCTGCGCACGCGACGGCTGGAGCGGGCGGCCGACCTTTTGATGCAGGGCCGCGTCTCCATCGGCGAGATCGCGCTCAGCGCGGGGTTCTGCGACCAGAGCCACCTCAATCGCCAGTTCCGCCTGGCCTATGGCGTGACGCCCGGCGAGTTCGCGCGGCTGTGCGGGCGCCGGTCGGATGTTTCAAGCGTCCAAGACGAGGCCCCGGTGCTCGCCTAAAGCTTGGGCGTGCAAGTCGGAGTCGCTTTGTCGTGAAACGCTTCCTGTTCGCCGCCGCCCTGGCGCTGGCCCCGCTTTCGTATGCTCAAGCCGCCCCCGACTGGGCGACCGCCACGCCGGCCGCCGAGGGGATGTCGGCCGAAAAGCTGGAGGCCATGTCAGCGGCCATCAAGGCCGGCCAGTTCCAGAAGATCACCAGCGTGCTGATCGCCCGCCACGGCAAGCTGGTGTTCGAGGCCTACTACGACGAGGCCCAGCCCGATGGAGGCCCCGAGGCGCGGCGCAACACCCGCTCGGCCACCAAGACCGTCACCGCCATGCTGGCCGGGGCCGCCATCGCCCGCGGCGCCATTCCAAACGTGGATGCGCCGATCAAGCCGTACCTGAAGGGCCGCCCGCCGGCCGCCAATCCCGATCCGCGCAAGGACAGGGTCACGGTCGAAGACCTGATGACCATGAGCTCCATCGCCGAATGCGACGACGAGAACCAGTTCTCGCGCGGCAACGAGGAGCGGATGTACCTGATCGAGGACTGGGTCGGCTTCTATCTCGACCTGCCGGTGCGCGGCTTTCCCGATTGGGCGCCCAAGCCCGAGGCCTCGCCCTACGGCCGGGCCTTCTCCTACTGCACGGCCGGCGTGACGACCCTGGGGGCCGTGGTGCAGGGCGCGGTCGGCAAGCCCCTGCCCGCCTTCGCCCGCGAGGCGCTGTTCGGGTCGCTGGGGATCGAGGGCGAGCGTTGGCAGACCTCGCCCCTGGGCCTGGCCCAGGGCGGCGGCGGGCTTGGCCTGCGCAGCCGCGACCTCTTGAAGCTGGGCCAGCTCTATCTGAACGGCGGCAAGTGGAACGGCAGGCAGGTGCTGCCGGCGTCGTTCGTGGCCGCGGCGACCGCGCCGCACGCCAACGCCCGGCCGGACACCGACTACGGCTACCTGATCTGGCTGCAGACCTTCAAGGGTCCCGACGGCGCTGGCCACAAGGCCTGGCTGATGAGCGGTTCGGGCGGCAACAAGGTCGCCATCGTGCCCGATCTCGACCTGGTGGCGGTGGTGACCACGGTCAATTTCGACGTCCGCCAGCCGCATGCGATCAGCGAGCGCCTGCTGGCCGAGCACGTGCTGGCGGCGGCCCAGCCCTGAGGCCCAAACCCGCGGGCGAATCCGCTAGTCTGGGGCCATGACCAAGGTCCTCGACATCGTCACCGCCGTGATCCGCGACGAGGCCGGCGCCATGCTGCTGGTGCGCAAGCGCGGCACGGCGATCTTCATGAAACCGGGCGGCAAGCGCGATCCCGGCGAGGACGATCTGACGGCCCTGGCCCGGGAACTGGACGAGGAACTGGGCTGCCGGCTGGTCTCGGCGACCTTGCTCGGCCGCTTCTCGGCCCCAGCCGCCAACGAGGCCGGCTTCACGGTGCAGTCGGCGACCTATCTGGCCACGGTGGAGGGCGACATCGCCGCCAGGGCCGAGATCGAGGAGCTGGCCTGGATCGATCCTGCCGCCCCGCCCGCCGGCATGGCCCTGGCGCCGCTCCTGAAGGACGAAGTGATTCCAGCCCTGCTGGCCCTGGTCTGACAGGCGTGAAGCCTGTGCTATAGGGCGGCCATGACGACGATCTACATCGACGCCGACGCCTGCCCCGTGAAGGACGAGACCTACAAGGTCGCGGCCCGCAACGGGCTGAAGACCTATGTCGTCTCCAACAGCTGGATCCGCGTTCCCGCCACCCCCGCCATCGAGCAGATCGTGGTCGACTCCGGCCCCGACGTCGCCGACGACTGGATCGCCGAGCGCGCCGGACCGGGCGACGTGGTGGTGACCAACGACATTCCCCTGGCCGACCGCGTACTGAAGGCCGGCGGGGCGGCGATCGCGCCCAACGGCCGGGTGTTCACCAACGACATGATCGGCTCGGCCCTGGCCTCGCGCTCGATCGGCGAGCACCTGCGCTCGATGGGCGAGGTCACCAGCGGCCCCAAGGCCTTCGGCCCGCAGGATCGCAGCAAGTTCCTGCAGGCGCTGGACCAGGCCGTGGTCAAGGCCCGCCGCGTGGTCCCGCGATGATCGAGATCACCTCCTGGCTGCGCATCGACGAGGATGAGCTGGTCGAAAAGGCCGCCCGCGCCTCCGGCCCCGGCGGCCAGCACGTCAACAAGACCTCGACGGCGATCGAGCTGCGCTTCGACGTCGCCAATTCCCCGGCCTTGACCGACGACATCAAGGCCCGGCTGACGGCGCTGGGCGGCAGCCGCATGACCCAGGAGGGCGTGCTGGTGCTGTTCGCCCAGGGCCATCGCTCGCAGGAACTGAACCGCCAGGACGCCCGCGAGCGCCTGGTCGACCTGATCCGCCGCGCCACCGAGAAACCCAAGCCCCGCCGCCCGACCAAGCCGACCTATTCCAGCAAGCTCAAGCGGCTGGAGACCAAGACCAAGCGGTCAGGCGTGAAGTCGATGCGCGGCAAGGTTCGGCACGACGACTGACCGCGCGACACCCCGTCTAGTTGGGCCCGTCTAGTTGGGCCCCTCTAGTTGGGATCGACAACGCCCACGCCCAGGCGAACACCGTTGACCTGCTGTTCGACAACGAACACCGCCTCGCCCTGGGTCAACAGGGTGAGTTGGCCATCGACGATGGTTCCGAAAAGATTGGCCAGCACGATATCGGCCGACCCCTGCCCCCCATGCTGGATCATCGCATCCCAACCCATCATCTGATAGGTCACGCCGCCGGACTGCACCGCGATGCCCGTGGGGCCCTGCGCGTAATCCTGAATGTGCTCGGCGACCTGTTCGACGTTCATGTGATGGACCTCCCCTTCGCGGCCCCTAGCGGCCGGAGAGCTCCACCATGGGGCGCAATCGCTTAATCGGAGATTGCGCCCGAACGAGATCGACAGGCTTCAGGCCATCGACGGGATCGGCGGGCCGAACGAGAGGATCTCGTCCTTCCAGTCGGGCTCGGGGATCAGGCCGCCCAGCATCTTCTTCAGATAGAAGGCCAGGGCCGACTGCTCGTCGGCGCTCAGTTCCGAACAGGCTTCCTGGTGCAGGGGCGCGAGTTCGCTGCGGATCTGCTCCAGCAGCGCCGCCCCCGTCTCGGTCAGGCGCACCACCACCTTGCGGCGGTCGTTCGGCGCGCCGCCGCGTTCGACCAGGCCGTCGCGGATCAGGCCGTCGATCGAGCGGGTGAGCGTGGTGCGGTCGGCCGCCGAAAGCTTGGCCAGCCGCGTCATCGAACACTCGCCGAATCGAGCCAGCGACAACATCGCCACCCATTTCGGAAACGACAGACCGTGACGTGCAACATGGTCGGCGGCCAAGGCCCGCCGATGTTGCTCGGTCTGGTACATCAAATAACTCAAATAGCTGGGCAGGGGCATGGATTGCCCCTCCCTCAGGTCATGCTGTGGCATGGTGTCCCCCCGCGCCGTGCGTCTTGATCTCACAACCTCTGCTGTTGCGCAATCGCCGCGAGGTCCCTAGCCAACGCAGCGTTCACCATCTTAACAAACGCGGCCGTACGAACCGCGTTCCGGATGATGTTAGCGGAACCGCCAGGCGGTCAGCGCTTGGGGGCGACGGGCGCGGCCGGAGGCGCGGGCGGCGCCGGCGGGGCGGGCATGCCCTGGATGATCGAGATCCGCGAACGGCTACGGCCGCAGGCCTTGATCGACAGGCCCGGCGGCAGGCGCGTGGCGGTGTCGCCGCAGGCCTCGTCGAGCTGGTCCTGGGTCAGGCCCTTGGCCCCGCTCAGGTCGACGCCGAACAGGCGCACGCCAGAGAAGTCGGCGCCCCGGAAGTCCGCGCCGCCGAAACTGCCGCCACGCAGGTTGGACGCCGTCAGCGAGGCGTTGCGGAACTGGGCGCGGTCGAACCGGCCGCCGGTGAGGTTGGAGCCGTTGATCTCGGCGTTGGAGAAGTCGGCGCCGCGGGCGTTGACCGAGGCCAGGTTCGAGCCGTGCATCTCGGAATTGGCCAGGTGCGCGTCGATCAGGCTGGCGGCCTCCAGGTTGGCGCCGTGCAGCTCGGCCGAGGTCAGGTCGGCGCGGGCCAGGTTGGCGTTCTGAAAGTTGGCGGCGCTGGACTCCACGCCCGACAGGCGGGCCCCGGAGAAGTTGGCGTTCTGGAAATTGGCGCCGCGCATCTCGGCCCCGCGCAGGTCGGCGCGCGACAGGTCGGCGGACTGGAAGTTGGAGCCGAAGAACACCGCGCCGCGCAGGTCGGCGCCGATCAGGTTGGCCTTGGCGAAGTTCGCGCCGGTGAACTTGGCGCCGGTCATCTTGCGGCCGGCCAGATCGCAGCTGACGCACATGCCGCCGAGCGACACCAGGCGCGCCACGTCCTTGTCCTCGATCGAGGCCTTGGCCTGGGCCTGTCCGGCCAGGGTCGTCAGACCCATGACCAGGGCGGCGGCGAGTGTCATGCCCATGCGGGCCATCGGCGGTCTCCGTGCGGTCCAATAAGCGACCTTGCTGGTTACGGTTTGAGCCGCCGACCGCCGCAAGACCACTTAAATCGCGGTAATGACGGGGATTCGTCATCCCCGTCGCCCGTCGAACGCCCGCCGCCGCGGGGGTCGGGAGCGCTCGCCGCGTCAAACCGCCACGCCTCGAAAACCGCCTGGCGCGACCCTCAGTAGAAGGTCACGTCGTCGAGCTCGAACCACAGCTTGTCGCCCGCCGGACGCTCGCCCTCGACGCCCACCTCGAAGAGGTCGGTTCCGGTCCAGGCCTTCTTCTCGGCCTTGCCCGAAGCCGGCGTGAAGGCCGAGAACGGCAGCTCCACCTTGGTCCATTGCGCCCCGGCCTTGACCTTGGCCTGCCAGCGGCCGCTCGCGGTGTTGAAACCCACCACATAGGTCCCGCCGTCGCCGCGCAGCGACAGCGACAGGCCCTTGAAGACGCTGGCGTCGACCGGCGTCACCGAACCGCGGCTGAGCGGCAGCAGCACGCCGGCCGAGGCGTCGTCCTTGGTCGCCATGCGGGCGCCGATGCTCAGCACCTTGCCGCCGCCCTCGCGCTCGATGACCTGAGAGACCTCGAGGCTGCGGTCGCGGCCGCCGTCGAAGTCGTCCAGGCGCAGGGTGTCGAGGCTGGTGCGGCCGTCGGCGCGCTCGAAGTCGTCGATCAGCGCGCTCGCCTTCACGGCTGGCGGGGTCATGCGGTCGTTGGCGGCCGAGCGCGCCGCGCCGGGGCCGAAGGCGGCCTGGCCGTCGATGAACACCCGCTCGACCTTGTAGACGTCCGCGATCGTCTCCCACGGCTTGCCGCCGAGCAGCACGAAGTCGGCCCGCTTGCCGGCCTCCAGCGTGCCGCGGTCGGCGATCAGGTTCATGGCCTTGGCGCTGCCGGCGGTGCCGACGGTCAGGGCCTGGGCCGGGGTCAGGCCGGCCTGGACCAGCAGTTCCAGCTCGCGCTGGCTGGACGAGCCGTGCGGCGTGCCGGTCATGCCGGCGTCGGTGCCCAGGGCCAGCGGCACGCCGGCGTCGAACAGGGTCTTGGCGTTGGAAAGGGCGTAGCCGAACTTGGCGCGGCTCTGGCGCGCGCGCGGGCTGTCCGGATCGGCCGGCGGCCTGGCGCCCGGCTTGACCGGCTCGTAGACGGCCAGGGTCGGGGCGTAGGCCATGCCCGAGGCCTTGATCGCCGCCACGGTGGCCGCGTCGACCGGCTCGTCCTGCAGGCTGTGGGCGATGACATCGACGCCGCTCTTGGCCGCCACCATGCCGCGCTCGACCGTGACGGTATGGGTCAGGACCTTGAGGCCGTACTTGTGGGCCTCGTCGGTCAGGGCCTTCAGGGTCCAGGCGTCCATGCTGGTGTTGTCGGGCGCCGAGCCATAGCGCCAGCCGTCGGTGAAGGCCTTGATGGCGTCGGGCTTGTAGGTCGCGATGGCGTCGACGGCGGCCTTGGCGCTTTCGGGCGTGTCGACCCAGCGGGTGGTGGCCTGGTCGGCCCAGTCGGCGCCGTGGCCGCCGGGGGTGCTGATGCGGGCGACGAAGTTGACGTGCGGCGCGGTCAGGGTTCCCAGCCACTGGCGGCGGGGCGCGAAGGATTCCGGCTGCTGGTGGAAGTCGTTCACCGTGGTCACCCCGGCGGCGACATAGGCGTCGGCGATCTTGGGAACCAGGCTGGGAACGCCGTTCGGGGTCCAGTGGGTGTGGACGTCGAAGAAGCCCGGCAGCAGGGCCGCGCCCTTGGCGTCGATGACGGTCGCGCCCTTGGGGGCCTTGACCGCCGGGCCGACGGCGACGATGCGGCCGTCCTTGACCACCAGGGTCCCGCGATAGGGCGCAGCGCCCGTGGCGTCGAAGATCTCGGCGTCGACCACCGCCAGCGGCCTGGTCTGCGCGACCGCCAGCGACGTCGAGAGGGCGGCGACGGCGAGGCCGCCGAGCAGGATGCGGGCGCAGGTCATGGAGGGGGCGTTTCCTCGTTCGCGGGGACGCCCGTCTTGGGCGCTCAGACCTGATGACGAACCAGGGCCGCGAAACCGGCAGTCCCGACGTCGATCGATGCGCGCTTTTAGTGGATTTCCCGCGCCAGGGCGCGCGCGACCAGCTCGCCGGCCAAGCGGCAGCGGTCGGACGAGAACCGCCGAATCTCGGCGACCGGGGCCTGGTCTCCGGTCGGAGCGGCGACAGTCCGGGCGAGCGGCGCCACAGGTGAAGACGGAGGAACGGTCATGGGCAGGCCGCGTCGAAGGCGCGGGTCTCGGCCTCGAACTCGCCCAGCGCCGCCTCGGCCTGGTCAGCCATGCGCCGCCAGGCCGCCAGCACGCCCTCGATGTCGGCCAGGGCCGCCTCGGGCGCGTCCAGCCCGGCTTCCAGGTCGTCGAGCACGGCGTTCCAGTCGCCGCGCAGACCGCGGACCCCGGCCACCGTCCGGGCCAGTTCCGCCGCCGAGGCGATCAGGTCGTAGAGGCCGGTCTCGCGGCGCGAGCGCAGGGTCGGACTGAAGGTCCACTGCTGCGACGGCAGGCCGGTCTTTTCCCACAGCCGCAGCACCGCCCCGGCCTGCACTCCGCCCTCGCCGCCGACGTCCAGCGCGTGGCTGGGAAAGGCGACGTTCTCGATGCAGGCGCCCTGGCGCGGCGGGATCAGGAAGAGGTCGGCGCGCTGCGGCAGGCCGTCCAGCGGGCCGACGCGCGGGCGCGGCCCCTCGCTGACCAGCGGGAAGCCGAAGGGCGTCGAGGCGTTGGCCAGGGTCCACAGCTTCTCGTCGGGCGAGATGTGCAGGTGAAGCGCCGGGTCGGCGGCCGATTGCAGGCGGTGGGAATCGGTCGAGGGATCATGGCGCAGGCGCCAGAACTGGCGGGCCGCGCCGCCCTTCACCGGCTCCAGGCGGACCTGGTGGTCGTCGTCATAGGCCAGGCAGAGTTCGGGCGCCTCGCGCAGCGAGATGCGCACGGCCGGATCGCGCTCGAAGGCGGCGAACAGGGCGGCGAAGGCCCCGGCCCGGGTGGCGAAGTCGCGCATGCGGGCGGCGAGCGCCGTGGCGCGGTCGGCGCGCATGCGCACCTGCAGGCGCAGCGCCTCCAGCGCGGCCTCGCGCTCCTCGCCCAGCAGCTTGCGGTAGGATAGCGGCGCGACGTCTCGGCCGTAGGACACGAGGTCGCGGGCGAAGGCGGCCATGCCGAGCTGAAGGTCCAGCCCCTGCCCTTCCAGCATGGCGTCGAGTTCGGTCCAGGCGTCGAGCAGGCGCAGGCCTTCGGTCGAGAGGTCGCCGGGCTCGATGCGTTCGGCGCCGCGGCGCGGCTCCAGCGCCGGGCCGACCACCTCGCCCAGGAAACCCACGATGTCGCGACGCTGGCGCGAGGCTTTAAGGGCGGCGCGGGTGTCGGCGGCGATCCGGCCGAGGGCGGCGACGTCGCGCCAGTCGGCGAGACCCAGATCGAACAGGGGACCCACGGCGCCCGACCGTCCGCTGGCGTCGCCCGCGAAAAGCAGCAGGCCGGTCATCCCCGCCCCCGCGTCTGGTCGTGAAGCTGTCGCAAACCCCTCGCCTCCGCACTGGAGTCGGCGATGGGTCGCTCACGGCTCGCCGCAAGCGACCCCCGCCCCGCATGCGAAGAGCCCCCCAAGACTTCCTCGCGCGCCAATGGCCTGGAAAACCCGGAGCCGTCATGGCGGGACGGCCCCGGGTCCCTTCGATCGCGCGACGTCCGCTCTGGAGGCTGGTTGGCCCGGCCGCCCGTGATCTGCGACACGATGTCTCAACCACCCGGGGGCAGCTGTGCAATTTGTCACAGGGCCTCTGCTTACCGATCAGCGGCGGGAAAGATTGAAGATCGAAAGCGGCGGAAAGCTTTTGCGCAGTTGGGTTCGGCCCACGTAGCCGCACTGGAATCGGTCGGCGTTCTGCGTCGCCAGCGCCCCGGCCATGGCCTCGCTGACATAGGCCGCGCCGGGCGCGACGTCGGGCTCGATTCGGGCCGCGACGACCACGTGGGCGCCGACCACCGCCTGGGCGCCGGTGATCGGGTTCACCCGCAGGTGCACCGGCCCATAGTGGCCGCCGATGCGCAGGCCAAGATGGCGGGGCAGACCCCGGGCGCGCAGGTTCAGGCGACGATGCGCCTCCAGCAGGGTCAGGGCGGCCTCGGCCGCGTCGGCCGGCTGGTCGAACACCAGGAAGGCGCCGTCGCCCCAGGTCTCGACGTGCTCGGGCGGCGCGGCCAGGCTCCTGATCGCCTCGGCCATGCCGGCCATCACCACCTCGAAGAAGGCCGGCACCTGGTCGTCGCGCAGCGCGCCGAAGCCGCGCACGTCGATGAACAGCATCGCCTTGACCCCTCGCCCGCTGTCGGCGCCGGCCGCCGAGCCGCCCCCGACGTCGGACTCGGGACGCTCGAAGGGCAGGATCGCCTGCGGCCGGCCCGTCTGGCGCCAGTAGGCGACGTCGGCGGCGGCCCCGGCCGGTCCGGCGGCCGAGCGGCCGTCCCAGACCGCGACCTGGACGGCCCGGGTCGACAGCCCCTCGGCCCGCAGGATGGCGCAGCCGACGGCGAACCGGCTGGCGTAGGCGAAGACCTCGTCGTCGCCGGCGTAGGGATCGCGCGAGGAGAAGCGCAACGAGGCGGCCTTGGCCAGGCAGGCCTCGAAGCGGCCGATCCAGCGCTCGCCGAACGGGCGCACCGAGGTCTCGACATAGGAGGCCAGCGACACGGGCGCGACGACGTGCAGCTCGGCCCCGGCCGCCAGCAGGGCCTCGGCCCACAGGATGTCGGCCCCGGCTGCCAGGCCGCCATAGCCGAAGCCGATGCGCTGGGCGCGCAGCACCTCGGACATCCGGGCCTTCAGCGCCTCCTCCTCGGCGGGGTCGCGGGCGACGAACATGTGGCCGGTGAAATGGGCGGTCGCGGGTGGACGCAGGATCTCCAGCCAGGCGGCCGGGCCGCCGGTCTCGGCGGCGATCATGGTCAGCTGCCGCAGGGTCGAGGCGTGGGCCGAGACGCTGGAGGGCGCGCTGGCCACGGCCTTGGCCAGCATGTCGGCGGCGGCTTCGCGCCGGCCCAGCAGGAACAGGGCCTCGGCGCGGCTGGCGTGGTCGAAATAGCCGGCCTCGCCCGGCCCCGGATCGCCGACGTGATCGAGGGCCGCGGCGGCCAGCTCGGTCGAGCGCCCGGCGTCGCCGGCCACAAGGCTCATGGTGGCGGCGTTGACAAGACCATAGCGCCCACCGCCGTGGGCGGCGGCGGCGGAGTAACCGCGGGCGGAAGCGCGGGCGAAGGCCCTGCGGCGCGCCCCGACGGCGCCCAGCGCCACGTCCTTGAGAAGCCGCGCGCCGAGCGAAAGCGCTTCGGCGTCGTCGGAAGCGGCCAGACCCAGCCGCACATATTCTGATCGGGCGAAGTCGGTCGCCCCGGCCCTGGCCAGGGAAAGCACCGCGGCGTGCGCCAGGGCGAGCGAGCGGTCGCCGTCGTCCAGCGACCGCCGGGCCAGATCATAGGCCTGAAGATGCTCGCCGCGCCGAAGCAGCGCGGCGAGCTCGTCGAATGACGTCAGGTCGGACAGATCAGTTGCCGGTGCCGTTTTCGATCAGCGGATCCAGGTCGATGGCCTGGCCCAGCGCGTCGAGCATGAACAGGCTGTAGACGAAGATGCCCTGACGCTTGGCTTCGAAGACCACCTTGAACGCGGCGTAGGGGATGCCCTCCGCGTTCGGGTCGGGATTGTACTTGGTCCAGGTGTAGCTGGAGAAGTTCTGACCCCAGTCGTTCTCGAACGAGATCGGCGTCGGCTGGAAGCGCCAGCCCTTTTCCAAAAGGTCGTCGCTGAGGCGGAACTTCAGGAGGCAGCGCTCCGAAAGGTCCAGGTCCAGGAGTTCGGGCGGGTTGGGCCCGACATCCATGAAGCTCAGATTGTCGGGGTTGAGACCGACGATGACTTCCACGATCTTATCGGGCTCGGGCCCGGTGACAGTGCTGCCTTGCATAGAAAAATTCCCCCTTGAGGCGAATTAACCTAGGGCTGAATCGCGCCAGAACGCAACAAAATCGGGTCTCGCATAACCTTGTGCGCGGAGTTCCCGAACGATCGCCTGCGCCTCGTCGACGCGGCCCAGCCGATGAAGGGCGCGGGCCAGGGTGTCGCGTCCCTCCGGGGTCAGACTATCCAGCCTGGGCCCCAGCAGGCGCTGAACTTCGGCCGGCCTGCCCTGCGCAAGATGGGCCACGCCGAGCAGCAGCGCCTCGCGGTCGGCGTCGCCTTTCACTCCGGGACGCGCCACGAGGGAGCGCTCGATCTCGGTCGCCGCGGCCTTGGCCAGGTCGGGTCTGCCGTCGATCTCGGCCAGCCTGATGGTCTGGGCCCGCAGGCGGCCGCTGAGCTTGGCGGTCCAGGCATAGATCTCGGGATTGAGCGCCCGCAGCCTGGCCACGCGCTCGCCGGCGCGGACATGCGCCGCGCGGGCCGCGGCCAGATCGTCGGCGGCCAGGGCCACGTCGAACGCCTCCATGTCGGCCGTGGCGGCGAACTCCAGCCAGTTGGCGTTCTGCGGATCCAGCGCCACCAGCTCCATGAAGCCGCGGCTGGCCTCGTCGACCAGCCTACCGGCCTCGTCGGTTCGTCCCAGGTCCAGCGCGCGCCGCGCCAGGGCCAGTTGGCTGGCGCGGACCTTGGCCATCAGCGGCCGGTCGTCGGGCCGCTTCTTCAGCAGCGCGGTCAGCAGTTCATGCACCGCCACCCGCTCGGTATAGGCTTCGCGGATCCGACCCATGCGCAGCAGGCTGTCGGACACCCAGGCCCGGGTGTCGGCCAGATCGAGCACATGGGCCTTGACGTCGGGGGCCGCCCGGTTGGCGGCGGCGAACCGGGCGCGGGCGTCGATGAAGGCCGCCAGCGCGTCCTTGGGCCGCCCCTGCTCGAACAGCAGGGTCCCCAGGTTGCTGCGGGCGTAGGCGACCTCCATCCGCCAGTCGGCGTTGGAGGGATCAAGCCGCGTCAAGCGCTCGGCCAGTTCGCCGTAGCGGCGGAACCCGGCCTCGGCCTCGGTCGCCCGCGCCAGACGCCAGTCCACATAGGCCAGCCAGAAGACGTTCTGCGCGTGGTCGTAGAGCCGCGCGCCGTCCTCGGGCGCCCGGTTCGACAGGGCCTCGGACGTGCGCGCCGCCTGCGAAAAGGCCTGGCGCGCGCCCTTGAGGTCGCCCCGCTTGTTGCGGATCTCGCCCAGGAGGGTCTGGGCCTTGGCCTGCTGGGTCAGGGCCGCATCGTCCAGGTCGCGGGTGCTGATGTGGGCGTAGTGGGCGAGGGCCCGCGCGCCGACGCCGTCGAGCACGTCGAGCCGGCCGACCGGCTCCAGCTTCTTGCGCAGGTCGCCCAGCATGTAGGCCACCAGGTCTTCGGCCTCGGCGCGCTGGGCCTCGGCCTCGCGGCGGGCGTCGACGGCGATCAGGGCCAGGGCGCCGGTCACCACCGCGACGCCCAGGGCGCC
Organism: Caulobacter sp. GW821-FHT09B11; assembly: GCF_059418205.1. NCBI lineage: Bacteria > Pseudomonadati > Pseudomonadota > Alphaproteobacteria > Caulobacterales > Caulobacteraceae > Caulobacter > Caulobacter sp. GW821-FHT09B11. Next base: position 56,894 of record NZ_JBWKPK010000032.1, read on the forward strand.
GGTGGTGATCGCCGCCATCCAGCGGGTGCGCCGGCGGACGTCGCGCTGGATCAGGCTGTCGAGACGCGCGCCCAGCAGGGTCGCGGCGATCTTCATGAAGGCCAGCCGGCGCCCGTCGCCGCCGGGACGGAGGTCGGCGGCCAGCGGCTCGCCGCCGGGCGGCAGCGCCTCGCGCAGGACCGCCGGCAGGCAGTCGATCACCTCGCCGCCGCCTTCCGGCGCATCGACCAGCAGGCAGATCACCCGCTGCGGTCCGTGGGTGGACAGGAAGTGACGGATCTCCTCGCCGACCCATTTGGAGCGGCGCGCCGTCTCCGAACAGACGACGATCAGGAACTCGGAATGGTCCAGGGCGGTGCGAATCGCCTCGCCCAGGTCGGCGGCGGCGGAAAGATCGGCGCGATCACGGAAGATCGGACGCAGCGGACGGCCGGCGGCGTTTCCCACGCCCTTGGGCGGGCGATAGGCTTCCAGGCCCTTGTGCAGCCAGTCGACGAGCTTGCCGTCGCCATGACTGTAGCTGATGAAGGCCTTGTAGTTTAAGTCCCCCATTGCCCCTCGACTCTCCCCGTACGCGAACTCTGGAGCGGCGATTATGGACTCATCCGCCACCGCGAGCACCCTGCACGCTGCAGCTTATAGCGATATCGCGTTTCGCCTGCAGGCGCTGACGGGCAGCCGGCTGCTGCGCCACATGAGCCCGGCCGAGATCGACGCCCTGGTTTCGCGGGTGGAAATCCTGGCCGTGCGCCGGGGCGCCCGCCTGGTCCAGCGCCACGATCCGGGCGGCGCGGTCTATATCGTGGTCAGCGGCCTGCTGCTGGTGAACCAGTACGCCCGCTCGGGCCGCGAGGTCGGCTATCGCCGGCTGCAACCGGGGTCGTATTTCGGCGAGATCGCCGCCATCGACCGCCTGCCGCGCTCGGCCAACGTCACCGCCCTGACCGAGGCCGTCATCGGCCGCCTGCCCGAGCCGCTGGTCGCCGAGCTGATGGCCGGCTCGCCCAACTTCACCCGCGCGGTGCTGGAGGACCTGGCGGCGATGGTCCGGGCGCTGAGCAGCCGGGTGTTCGAGCTGAACGCCGTCTCTGCCCCCTGCCGGGTGCAGATGGAGCTGGTGCGGCTGGCCACCGAGGCCGGCATCGACGAGAACCGGGCCGTGCTCACCAAGGCCCCGACCCATGCCGAGATCGCCGTCCTGGCCGGCGCCCAGCGCGAGGCTGTGACCCGCGAGCTGAACCGGCTGGAAGCCCGCAAGCTGATCGCCAAGCAGGGCCGCACCCTGACCATCCTCGACGTCGACGGCCTGGTCGACGAGATCGAGCGCCTGGGCGGCGACGAACCGGAGCTTTAGGTCGGATCGACCTTCAGCGTTTGAGACGAAAACCTCGTCCTTCGACAGGCTCAGGATGAGGTTTTTCCATCGCTCGAGCCTGTAATGGTCCTCATCCTGAGCCTGTCGAAGGACGAGGACCACGCACCGAGGCTGAACCTAGTTCCCAGCGCCTTCCTGCAGCGCCCGGGTCACGCCGTTGGTCCAGCCGAAGCCGTCCTGAAGCGGATACTCCCCGCCCCCGCCGGCCTTGGCCTCCTCGACGTCGTACTTCTCCAGCATCTTGCCGCTGGCCCGGTACTCGCGCTCGACCGTCGCCAGCCAGCGATCCGAGATGTCGGACGCCAGGGCGTTCTCGCCGTAGCGGCGCAGTCCGGCGACGGCGACCCATTGCAGGGGCGCCCAGCCGTTGGGGGTGTCCCACTGCTGGCCGGTGCGACGGGTGGTGGTGCGCAGGCCCCCTTGGGCCAGCAGCTGCGCCCGGGTCGCCGCCACCACCGCCTTGGCCTGGTCGGCCGAGGCCGCGCCGACGAACAGCGGATAGAGGGTCGCGGCGCTGAGGGCGTCGATCCGCTCAGCCCCGGTCCACAGATAGTCGAGATAGACCCCGCGCGCGGCGTCCCACAGCACCGCGTCCATGGCCGCCTTGCGGGCCTTGGCCCGGCCGTCGAATTCGGCGACGCAAGGCGCGTCGGCGATGCGGGCGCAGCCGGCCGAGATCGCCGTCTCCAAGCCGTACAGCAGGCTGTTGAGATCGACGGGCACGATCGCCGTCGTGCGGATGGTCTTCAGATGCTCGCCGTCAGCCATCCAGCGCGAGGAGAAGTCCCAGCCGCTCTCGGCCCCGGCCCGCAGGTCGCGGAAGACGTCGCCGGGCGGACGTCCGGTGGCCAGCGAGGCCTCGCGGGCGGTTTCCAGGTCTTCGCGGTAGGACTCGTCGCGCGGCGTGACGCGGTCGTCGTAGTAGCGGTTCAGCACCGCCCCACCGGGCAGGGCGACGACCCGACGATACGCCTTGCCCGGCGCCACGGTCTTCTCGCCGTCCATCCAGAAGGCGTGCTCGCGCCGCATCAGGTCGACCCGCGCCTTGACCACCGCCGGATCGCTCGCCTCGGACAGGCCGACCATGGCGTAGAAGAACGGCGGCTGCGAGCGGCTGAGATAGTAGGTGCGGGCGCCGTTGGGGATGTGACCGTAGGCGTCGACCAGGCCGCCGAAGTCGTCGATCATGCTCTCGACCAGGTCGCTCCGCCCGTCGAGCTTCAGGCCCAGCATCGTGAAGTAGCTGTCCCAGTAGTAGATCTCGCGAAAGCGCCCGCCGGGCACGACGAAGGGCTTGGCCATGGCCAGGGCCGAGCCGCCGGCCACGGGCCTGACGGGCTCGCGCGTCAGGTGCGGCCACAGGGCGGCGACGTGGGCCTTGAGGGTCGTGCGCTCGGCGCTGGGCGCGGGCGTCGCCCCGGCCTCGGGCACGACGAAGTTGGCGCGCACGAAGCGCTTCAGTTCGGCGTCGGTGAAGCGGGCATGGGCGCGGTAGGCCTTCAGGATCGCGGCAGGGTCCCGCTTGGGCGTGGCGTCGACGAAGGTCTTGCCGTCCGGGAACAGCCGCCGCGTCTGCACCTGGTGGAAAAGCTCCTGGTAGGTGTCGGCCGGGGTCGGAACTTCCGCCGCCGGGGTCTGCGCCAGGGCGAGCGGCGCCAGCGCCGTCCAGGCCGCGGCGGAAACGACGGCGAGCAGGCGGGCGCGGATCATCGGGGCCTCATCGAGAAAAAGGACGCATCGAACAAAAAGAACGCGGGCCGGCAGGGAGGAAGGCCGGCCCGCGCGCAGGAACGCTATGGTTCAGAGAACCCGCGAGATCGTCAGAAGTTGTAGCCGACGCTCAGGCGCACCGACCGGCCCAGGATCGGCCGGGCGTTGGCGCCGCTGGTCGAGCGCGGATCGCCTTCGGTCAGGCCGTGGCTGTCGGTGAGATTGTCGCCGGCGACCTGCACGTCGAAGGCGCCCACCCGGAAGATCGCGCCCAGATCGAGCTTCTCGTAGCCCTTCAGCACCTGGGTGTTGGCGTTGTCGGCGTAGCGGTCGTCGACGGCGCTGAGCGTGCCGTAGAAGGTGGCGTCCACCGTGCCCAGCGCGACGTCCCAGCTGGGGGTGAAGCGGACCTGCCAGTCGGGCTGGCGCTGGGCGCTGTTGCCGGCGTTGGCCGGGATCGAGGACTGCTTGATCTCGGTCTTCTGGAAGGTGCCGTTCAGGGCCAGCGACAGGCCGAAGTCCGACTTCCAGCGGCCGTCCAGCTCGACGCCGTGGGCCTTGTTGGTGTTGCTTTCCTGGATGCCGCCGACGTCGGCGAACTTGGCGCCCTTGAATTCGTTGGCGAAGCCGGTGGCGTAGAGCTCGAACGGTCCGCTGCGCAGCTTGTAGCCCAGCTCGTACTGGTCGACCTTGAGGGTGTCGGTCAGGTTTTCGCGGAAGTTGTCGAAGCTGGGGAACTTGTAGCCGCGCGAATAGCGCACGAAGACGCCCGAGACCTCGTTGAGGTCGTAGTTGGCGCCGGCCGTGTAGGACGTCTTGCTGTGGCTGTAGTCGGTGGTGCGGATGGCCAGGCCGTCCGGATAGCCGTTGCCGTCGTCGACGACATAGTCGGTCTTGAACCGCTCGCGGCGCGCGCCCAGGTCGATACGCAGCTTCTCGGTCGCCTGCCAGGAGTCGGCCAGGTAGAGAGCGTCCACCCGCCCGTCGCCGGCCGAGACCAGGCCGTAGTTCCAGCAGCCCGAGCCGCTGCCGGCCGTGGCCAGGTTGGCGCAGGTGATCCCCGTCGCCAGGTAGTCGCCGTTGGCCTTGACCTGCATCGGGCGGAAATTGCCGATCGTCCAGAAGTCGTCCGACGAAAAGCTGGAGGCGTAGTAGCCGGCCGAAAGTTCGTGCGTTCCGAAGCTCTTGGAGACGCTGAAGTCGTTGGTCAGCGCCTCGATCTCCTTCTCGACGATCCAGGCGCCCCAGTTCTGCACGTAGTCGCTGGAGCCGAGGGTCGCGCCGCCGCGCGTGGTCACGGCCGAGCCGGTCACCGCCGCCACCGAGGCGGCCGTCACCGCCCCGCCGTCGGGCACGAGGCCGTAGGTGTTGGCGTCGCCCTTGGTGAAGCTGAAGCGGTCACGCACCGTCCAGCCGTCGCCGAACTCGTGCTCGAAGCTGCCGCCGACCACGTAGCCCTTCCAGCCGCGGCCATCGGCCAGGTCGAACTGCCGGGTCGTGCCGTCGGCATGGACCTGGAGGGTCTGGTGGCGCGAAAGCTCGCCGATCTGGGTGTAGGTCCCCTTGTCGACGCCGGGCACGTTGATGGCGAACGGCAGGTACCAGGCGCCGTGGTCGTCGGTGGCGCGGGCGTAGAGGTTGATCTTGCCGTTCTCCAGCTTCCTGGTGAGGTTCACCGTGAACTGCTGGCCCTTCTCGCTGTCGAACTGGGTGTCGCGCACGCCGGGCGAGCGGGAGACGTAGCCGCCGACCATGAAGAACAGGTCGTCGGCCAGCTTGCCGCTGACCACGCCGTCGACGCGGCGCAGGCCGTAGTCGGAGGTCGAGGCCCTGATCAGGCCCTTGGTGTCATCGCCGCCTTCCTTGAGCATGAAGTTGGTCGTCAGGCCCGGCTGGCCGTTGGAGAAGATCGGGTTGGGGCCGCCGCGCAGGGCCTCCATCCGCGAGATGGTCTCGTCGACGCGGAAGATCGACGAGTTCTCCAGGAACGACAGGGTCGAGGGCGGATAGATCGGCGCGCCCTGCAGCTGGATGGTCAGGAACTCGGCGTCGCCCGTCGCGGGGAAGCCGCGCACGAAGACGTTGGCGCCGGCCACGCCGCCCGAGGTCTCGACCCAGACGCCGGGCACCAGGGCCAGCAGCTCGGCGCTGGACTTGGGCGAGGCCTTGGTGATGTCGGCGGCGTTGATCGTGCTGACCGCGAAGCTGGCCGACAGCTTGTCGATGCCCGCGCCGCCGGGGGTGCCGACGACGATGACTTCCTCGACCTCGGACGGCGCTTCAGGCGGGGCGGCCTGCGGCTCGGCGGCGACGGCCGGCGAAGCCTGGGCCGTGGCGCTGGCGGCCACCAGCAAGCCGCGGCCACGGATGGCGTAGACGCCGCTGGCCGTGGGCTGGGCCACCATGTCCGAGCCGGCCAGCAGGCGCTTGAGGCCCTCTTCGGTCGAATAGCTGCCCTTCAGGCCGGCGCTGCGCTTGCCGCGCAGCTGGGTCTCGTCGAAGGCCAGCTGCTGGCCCGACGTACGACCAAAGGCCCGCAGGGCGCCGCCCAGGTCCTGGGCCGGAATGTCGAAGCTGTAGGTCGCGCGCGCCTGGGCGTAGCCGGCGGTCGGCGCGGTCAGGGCCGCCAGCACGGCGGCGGTAGCGGTGGCGCCCCAGACGAGGCGGCGGTCGAAGCTCTTGCGCATCACTTCCCTCCCTCGCGCCGATCATTGTTCTTTGGCGGCGCTTTGGTGAGTGAGACGCCTCAGTCTGCGGAAGACTCACCAGCGCCGCTGATCTTTTTTTGCCCCCGATCGATCCGCAGCACGGTTTCACCCGACGCCGGCTCGGCCCGCACCGGCAGCACGGCCGTCACGCCGTCGACGAAGGCCCGGGTGTCGCCCGAGGTGAAGACGCCGCTGATCTTCAGCCGGCTCACGGCCGGATCGGCGATCCGCAGCTTCTCGCGGGCGTAGCGGTTCACCCGCTCGACGGCCAGATCCATGGGCTCGTCCTGGAACACCAGCTGGCCGCTCTCCCACGAGGCCGCGCGCGCCGGATCGGTGGGCGAGACCACCGTCGTGTCCGAAGTCGTCGAGGCCACCAGCTCGTGGTCGGGCGTCAACAGCCGCTCGGCCGGCGCGCCATCGACCTTGACCGTGGGCGGCGGACGGCCGCGAGCCCCCTCCCCGTCCAGCACCGCCACATGGCCCTCGTAGAGCACCACGCGCATCTGGCCGGGCAGCTTCTCGACGCTGAAGGTGGTGCCGGTCGCAACGACGAGCTTGCCGTCGGCGGCCACCGAGAACGGCCGCAGCGGATCCTTGGCCACCGAGAACTTGGCGCGGCCCTCGTCCAGCCACAGCCGCCGACGGCCGCCGTCGTAGCGCACGCGCAGCACGGTGGCGGCGTCCAGCGAAGCGCGCGAGCCGTCGGGCAGTTCGACGATGCGCCGCTCGCCCTCTGTGGTGCGATAGACGTCGGGCAGGCTGGCGCGCCAGGCGAGCCCGCCGCCGGCCAGGGCCGCGACGAAGCAGGCGGCCAGCGCCCCGCCGATCACCGCGCGACGGCCCGGCTTGCGCGACCAGCGACTGCGCTGGGCCCGGCGCAGGTCCTCCAGCGCCTCGCCGCGCAGGGCCACCATGCCGGGGCTCATCGCTTGCTCTTCGACGGCGCGCCAGGCGCCGACCGCGTCGTCCAGCAGGGCGCGGTGCTCGGGATCGGCGGCGAACCAGGCTTCCAGCTCGGCGTGCTCGGCGCTCGTCAACTCGCCCTCGGCCAGGCGCACGCACCAGGCGGCGGCCACGTCCAGGGCCTCTTCGTACGGGGCGCCGGCGGCGTCCGGGGTCATGTCGTCGGAACCGTTCATTCGCCGGCCCTCGTGCGACGCGTCAGATGGCCCATGGCCTTGAGGATATGCTTCTGCACGCCGCTGGTGGTCATGCCGTAGAGCTGCGCCAGTTCGGCCTGCTTCATGCCCTCCAGGCGGAACAGCAGGAAGATGGCGCGGGTGCGGTCGGGCAGTTCGCGCAAGGCGTCCGACACCTCGCCCAGCCGCTCGCGCCCCATCAGCACGCGGGCGGGATCCAGCGGCTCCAGGTCGATCGGCTCGGCGCGGACGGCGGCGTTGTAGCTCGACCGCACCCGCTCGCGACGCGCCCGGTCACGCAGCAGGTTGGCGGCCATCTGGAAGATGTAGGCGTCGGCGTTGTCCATGGTCCTGCCGGCCTCGGTGAGGGCCAGCTTGGCGAACAGCTCCTGGGTCATGTCTTCGGCGTCGCTGTGGCTGGCGGCGCGACGCATGAAGAACGCCATCAGCGCGGGCCGATAGCGCCGATCGAGGCTTCCCAGGTCATGTTCGCTTTTCGGCCGCACGGTCCGTCTCGACAAGGTTTCCCGGAGTGCATGACGCACATCCTCGCCTGAGGCACACCGAACAACGACGATTTTTCTTCAGAGCGCCGTCAGAGCGCGTGAGTGACGCGCTTGAGCCAGGTGCGCAGCGGCGTCTCCACCCAGCGCCAGGCCGCCCACGAGGCCGCCGGCAGCACGAAGAAGGCCAGCACGCAGAACCACAGCGGCAGGTCGCGCTTCCAGCCGTTCGGATAGATCGAGATCATCACGTACCAGAACGCCCAGTGCAGGGCGTAGAGCGGATACGACACCCCGCCCAGCCGCTCGCACCAGCGCGCCAGCCGGCCGCCAGGATCGAAGGCGCCCAGCAGCACCAGGACCGGGAACAGCAGGGTCGCGCAGGCGAAGTCGTAGAGGCCGTTGGCGACGCGCGTCGGCCAGACCGGCAGGACCAGCACGGTCAGGAGCAGCACCGCCGGAACCCAGGTCTTGCGGGGCGAGAAACTGGCCCGATGCCGCCAGCACAGCCAGCCGATGGCGAAGGGGAACGAGGCGCGCAGCACGCCCAGGCCGAAGGTCGCCTGGTCCCAGCCGGTCTGCAGCCCGCCCATGCCGACGGCGACGAACAGCAGGGCCGCGCCCGACAGCAGCACGAACATGATGATCGCCATGTCGGGCGCGCGGCGCAGCGGGAACCAGGCGAGACTCACCAGCACCTCCAGGCACAGCGACCAGGCCAGCGGGTTGAACGGGAACAGCGACGGGAACGTCCCCGCCTCCATCGGCGCGAACTTGGGGATCAGCAGCAGGCCCTTGAGGAAGTCGATCACGGTCTCGACGCTCGGCCGGCCCGTCAGCAGCGCCCCGGCCACGGTGGCGATGAACAGCATCGGCCAGACCCGCACCCAGCGGGCGACCAGATAGGGCCAGAACCCGATCCGCCGCCGCTCGAAGGCGTGGGCCAGCACGAAACCGCTGAGACAGAAGAAGAAATCGACGGCCAGGTAGCCGTGCGCGAAATGGCCCCGCCGGCCCGACCAGTCGGCGATGTGGTAGAGCAGCACGCCCAGCGCCGCGACGCCACGCAGCCCGTCGAGCGCGGTGAATCGTCCTTCGTCCTTGGTCGTCGCAAGCGTCACCAAGCGGTGGTGTCATGGTGCGGGAGAAGGGGCAAGGGTTGCTCCCCCTATTCTCCGCTCCCCAAACTCGTCATCCCGGAAGCCGCGAAGCGGCTATCCGGGACCCAGGGGACTGGGCTCGGCGGCGGGCTCAGGCTGCCTGCTGTCGCCAGCGCGTTGCGGCGGCCCCTGGGTCCCGGCTCTACGCTTCGCTCCGGCCGGGATGACGAAAGGGGGGAGCGCGATGGTGATCACCCCAGCCGCTTGATCGCCGCCTTCAACGGCTTGGCCGCCTCGGCGTAATCCGCCCAGGCCGTGCTCCTGGCGATCAGGTCCGGCGCCGTGCGGATCGTGAAGCGCGAGGGATCCAGCCCCGCCTTCACCTGCGTCCAGTTCAGCGGCATCGACACCGTCGCCCCCGGCCGGGCGCGGACCGACAGCGGGGCCACCGCCGTGCTTGTGCGGTCGTTGCGCAGGTAGTCGAGGAAGATCTTCCCGGCCCGCGCCTTCTTGCTCATGGTGATTAGGTAGCGGTCGGGCTCATCGGCGGCCAGGCGGGCGCAGACCTCGCGGGCGAAGGCCTTGGCCTGGTCCCAGGGAACCTTGTCCGACAGCGGCGTGACCACGTGCAGCCCCTTGCCGCCGGTGGTCTTGCAGAAGCTGACCAGACCTAGCTCCTCCAGGCGGTCGCGCATCTCCCGCGCCGCCTCGATCACCGCCTCGAACCCGACCTCCGGCGCGGGATCAAGGTCGAAGACAAGCCGGCCGGCGACTTCGGGATCGCCCGGTTGGCAGTTCCAGGGATGGATTTCGACGGCGGCGATCTGGGCGGCGGCGACCAGGGCCTCGACGCGATCGAACCGGATGTAGGGCTGGCGGTCGCCGCTGACGGTCACCGTCTCGATCAGCGACGACATCCCGCGCATGGCGTGGCGCTGGAAGAAGGTCTCGCCGTCGATGCCGTCGGGAACGCGGATCACCGAGGCCGGCCGGCCCTGGATGTGCGGCAGCATCCAGTCGCCGACGGCGGCGTAGTAGCGGGCCAGATCCAGCTTGGTCCCCGGCTCGCCGTCGCCGGCGTCGGGCCACAGGGCCTTGTCGGGCTTGGAGATCGGCACGCCCAGCACGACGCTTTCGCCCTTGGACGTGGCGGTTTTCACGGCCTTCGGCGTAGGCTCGGCCAGCTCCGCCTTTGCGGCCGGCACGGCGTCGGCCTCAACCTCCGAAGCCGGCTTGTCCTCGCGCAGGCCCTTGAAGGCGGCCTGGCGGATCGCGCCCTCGCCGGTGAAGCCGGCATATTCGATCTCGGCCACGAGCTTGGGCTTCACCCAGTGAATGTTGGCGGCCGCCTTGGGTGCGCCCTCGCCTTCGAACGGCGAGCGGTCGGTCTCCAGCGCCTTCAGCTTCGGCAGCAGCCTGGCGACCTTGTCCTTGCCGAAGCCCGTGCCGATGCGGCCGACATGCACCAACTTGCCGCCCCGCATCACGCCGGCGATCAGCGAGCGGAAAGCCGTTCCCGTCGTCGTCCAGCCGCCGATCACCACCTCGTGCCCGGCTCGGCACTTGGACTTGGTCCAGGTCTCGCTGCGGCCCGAGCGGTAGGTCGCGTCCAGCCGCTTGGAGATGATGCCTTCCAAGTCCAGCTTACAGGCCGACAGCAGCACCGCGTCGCCCGCCGTCTCGAAGTGATCGACATAGCGCAGCCGGGCATCGTCCTGCCCCAGCAGCGCCTTCAGCCGCGTCTTGCGCTCGCGCAGGGTCTGGGAGCGCAGGTCCTCGCTCCCTTCGAACAAAAGGTCGAAGGCGAAGAAGATGATCTCGCCCTCGCCGCCCTCGGCCTCCCCTACCTCAGCTAGGGCCGCCTGCAGGGCCGCGAAGTCGGGCTGGCCGGCCTCGTCCAGCACCACGGCCTCGCCGTCGATCAGGGCGTCGGGCAGGTCGGCGGCGGCCTCGGCGACGCCCGCGAACTTGTCCGTCCAATCCAGGCCCTTGCGGGTGCGCAGCACCGCCCGGCCGTCCTCGATGCGCAACTGCAGGCGATAGCCGTCGAACTTGATCTCGTGCGCCCAGCCCGCCCCGGCCGGCGGCCGCTCGACCGACTTGCACAGCTGCGGCTCGACGAAGTCGGGCATGGCGGCCGGCTTGTCCTTGGATTTAGCGGCGGCCTTCTTCGGCGCGGTCTTGGCCTTCGCGGCCGGCTCGAAGCTGCGGGTCTCCTCGGCCTCCCTGACCAGCGCCTCGCGTTCGGCCTTGGTGCGGGATTTCCAGACGGCGTCGGCCGTGCCCTTGGTCTTCAGGATGAACGGCTTGGGCGACCTGCCCTTGCCGGCGGCGATGTCGGCCATGCTTCGGTCCGAGGCGATCGAGCGGTCCTCATCGAGGATCGCCGCGCCCTCGCCCGGCCGCGCAGCCTCGTCATGGTGCTTGATCAGAAGCCAGTTGCTGCGCTTTCCCTTTCCGTCCTTGGCGTTACGGTCCCAGTTCATCCGCACCAGCACCCAGCCGCCGTGCAGCCGCTCGCCCTCCAGCACGAACTTCAGCTCGCCCTTCTTCAGGGCCTTGCCGATGTCCTCGAAGCCCGGCTCCGGCGCCCAGAAGCCGCGATCCCACAGCTGCACCGTGCCGCCGCCGTACTGGCCCTTGGGAATGGTCCCCTCGAAGTCGCCGTAGTCGAGCGGATGGTCCTCGACCTCGACCGACAGCCGCTTGTCGGCCGGGTCCAGCGACGGACCCTTGGTCACCGCCCACGACTTCAAAACGCCGTCGATCTCCAGCCGGAAGTCGTAGTGCAGCCGCGTGGCGTCGTGCTTCTGGATGACGAATCGCAGGTGCGGCGCGGCCGCCACCGCCCGCTCGCCGCTGGGTTCGGCGGTCTTCTGGAAATCGCGCTTGCGGCGATACTCGGCCAGTTGCGGCTGCGTCATTTCCCGTTCCTCCGGTGAAAACAAGAGTCTTCGAGTTCGAGAACGGTTCCCCTGACCCTTCCGACGTGTTTCAGTGGACCAATTGTCAATGACACCGGTTTCCATTAGAGACAGCGCAGGTCCGATCAACGGACCGGCATTGAGTAATTCGAGGGAGGGTACGCGGCGTGACCGTTTCTGAGGCGCAGAGCGACCTATTCGCACCGGCGTCCATCGCCCCCCAATTCGTCGAAGCTCGCCGCAAGGGCGTCTCGGTTCCCGGCTATCCCGGCGGGGCCCTGCCCCAGACCATGGCCGACGGCTATGCGGTGCAGGACATCGCCATCGACCTGTGGCCCGACGAGCTGGTCGGCTGGAAGGTCGGCCTCGTACCGCCGCAGCACCGCGAGCGCCTGGGCGTCGATCGCCTGGCCGGCTGCATCTTCAAGAACAATGTCTGGGACGCGGCCGCCGAGCCGACCCCGTTCCGCTCCATCGCCGGCGGCTTCACCGCCGTCGAGGCCGAGTTCATCATCCGCCTGTCCAAGGACGCCCCCGAGGGCAAGACCGAGTGGACCGCCGAAGAAGCCGCCGACTACGTGGGCGAGCTGATCCTCGGCGTCGAGATCGCCGGCAGCCCGCTGAAGACCATCAACGAACTGGGCCCGCCCATCGTGGTCTCCGACTTCGGCAACAACGACGGCCAGATCCTGGGTCCGGTCATCGAGAACTGGCGCGAACTGGGCTGGGACGCCATGCCGGCCGAGACCTTCATCAACGGCGTCAGCGTCGGCAAGGGCGGCGCGGCCTCGATCCCCGGCTCGCCGCTGGCGGCCCTGGCCTTCCTGCTGGGCCACGTCGCCTCGCGCGGTCGCCCGCTGAAGAAGGGCATGATCGTCACCACCGGCGCCAGCACCGGCATTCACGACATCGCCGCCGGCGAGGAATCGACCGTAAGCTTCGGCCCGCTGGGCGAGGTGCGCTGCAAGGCGGTCCCCGCCTGACGGGACCCTGCGTCCCAGGTCGAACAACGAAAACAAAACTAGGGTAAGGAAGACGACGTCGATGGACATCCCCGCGGCTCCCGCGCCATCCGAGAAGATCGGTCGCTATCGCTGGGTGATCGTCAGCCTGCTGTTCGCGGCGATGGTCATC
>NZ_JBWKPK010000033.1:0-61528 GCF_059418205.1 Caulobacter sp. GW821-FHT09B11
AGCGCTCCCTCCCGAAGACCTAAAGGTCGTCGGCAATCCAGCTGCCCGAGTCGATTGAGGCCGCGGAACTTAGCGATCCAGCGCCGAAAATGCAAGTCGAAACCTTCATTTCCGAAGCTGCGAAGGCGTCCCCCGCGGCGAGGTGCGGCTTCTACGAGGGCCCCCGCCCGGCCGCAAGCCGATTCCGCCGCCCCCGCGCCCTTAGCTGTGGGCGGATCTGTGCATGGAACCGTGAACGGAACAGCTTGCGCGCCGGCCCGCCCTGGCTTCATAGAGCGCGCAGGGTCAGGTGCGCGCGGCTGACCCGCCCGGCGCGCTCCATCTATAGAGAGCGCCCATATAAGAAGAGGGGTCGTCGATGTTGTCCCAGAAGGCGCGCTACGCCCTGCGCGCGATGATCGAACTGGCGCGCGCCGAAGAGCAGGTCACGGCCGGCGAACTGGCCCTGCGCGCCGACGCGCCCCGCAAGTTCCTGGAAGCCATCCTGCTGGGCCTGGCCCGCCACAAGCTGGTGACCAGCCGTCGCGGCAAGTTCGGCGGCTACCTGCTGGCCCGCCCCGCCGCAGAGATAAACTTCGCCGAGGTCATCCGCCTGGTCGACGGGCCGCTGGCCCTGGCCCCCTGCGTCAGCCGCACCGCCTTCCGCCGCTGCGAGGACTGCAGCGACCTGGCGACCTGCGCCCTGCGCGAGGCCCTGCTGCGGGCGCGCGACGCCACCGCCGCCGTGCTCGAGGGCTACACCCTGGCCGACGCGGTGTCGGGCACGGGCGCCGAGCTGATCGGCTGACGCCCCTCTCCATATGTAGGGGCGCTCTTATATGAGGCGCTCCCTATAGAAGAGAGAGCGCCCCTCGTCTCCCCGGCCTCAGCCGGCGGCGATGTAGGCCTTCAGGCCGTCGGCCTCGGCCTGGGTCTCCTGGATCTTGTACTTCACCAGGTCGCCGATCGAGATGATCCCGACCAGCCGACCGCCCTTGGCCACCGGCAGGTGGCGGATGCGCCGGTCGGTCATCTTGGCCAGCAGGGCCTCGATGGTCTCGTCCGGCTGAGCGAAGATCACGTCGCGGGTCATGCAGGCCGAGATCGGCTTGGTGAGGGCGCCGGCCCCCTCCTTGGCGATCTGCCGCACGATGTCGCGCTCCGACAGTATGCCGGCGATGCTTTCGTCGGCCTCCAGCACCACCATCGCCCCGACCTTGCGGGCGTGCAGCAGGGCGGCCGCCGCGCCGACGGTTTCCTGGGGCGAGGCGGTGAACACCAGGTCGCCCTTGTCCTTCAGGATCTGAGACACCAGCAAAGCTCAATCCTCCCTTATGGTTCTTGGAGAACGAGGGTCTCGCAATCCCGCGCCCGGATCAATGGCGGAAGACGTCCAAGGGACGAAGCCGCGTCCGATTGGCCGCCCCAACCGCCGCGCGGTGCGCGTTTAACCAATTCTGGATACCTTGGCGCCTAGGATTGGCGTGTCCGGTTTTGGCACGGGGGTTGCTTGCGATCCCCTGGCAGACAGTCTCGGAGCCCGTCATGGCCTCAAATAAGAACAAAAAGCCCCTCGTCCGGGCCTGCGGCGCGGCTCTCGCCGTCGCCGGTGTCCTGATCGGGGCCAGCGTTCCGGCCTTCGCCCAGAGCGTCAGCACCAATTCGGCCTCGTACAACGCCGGCTACGGCCGAACCGCGGGGCAGGAAAACCAGATCGTCGACTATTCGACCCGCGACGCCAACGGCAACCGCGTCATCGTCGACGGCGTCATGCTGACCGGCGCCGACCAGAGCGTCTATTCGAGCCGCAGTTCATCGGGCTCGCTCGACAGCTATTCGGGCGTCGGCAGCCTGGGCGGCTACGCCGGCTCGACCGCGATCGGCAACAACCTGACGGTCATCACCCAGGGCAGCAACAACGTCGTGATCGTCAACTCCAAGCAGGTCAACAACGGCAACATCAGCGCCGGCGCATCGACCAACGGCGGTGTCTCCAATGGCAACTAAGCGGATCCTCCTGCTGGTGGCCGCGGCCTGCTCGGCGCTAAGCGCCTGCGGCGGCGGCGTGCCCAAGCGCCTGGACGCGGGCAACTACGCCCGCCCGATCGGCACCGCGCCCGTCACGGCCAACCCGACCCCCTATTCGACGGCGCTGAACTGCCTGGCCAGCTACGCCCGGCAGAACCGCGTCGCCGCCCCGCGCATCGCCGTGGGCCGCATCGCCGACTACACCGGCAAGGAAGAGTCCGACGGTTCGGGCCGCAAGGTCACCCAGGGCGCCTCGCTGATGGCCATGACCGCCTTCGCCAAGGCCGGCATGCCGATGGTCGAGCGCTTCGACACCTCGGTCTCCGAGCTCGAACTGAAGTACGCCAACAACAAGCTGATCTCCGACCGCCCGGCCCCGACGCCGGACGCCCCGGCCGACTATCGCAAGATCGTCGCCGGCCAGGTCGCGGGCTCGGACTTCTATCTCGTCGGCGGCGTCACCGAGCTGAACTACAACATCCATTCGGCGGGCGCCGACCTCTACGGCGGCGATCTCGACAGCGACGGCCTGAAGGCCAACTTCAAGCGCCGCCTGTTCGTGATGAACATCGCCATGGACCTGCGCCTGATCAACAGCCGCACCCTGGTGGTGGAAGACGTCATCTCCTACCAGAAGCAGGTGATCGGCCGCGAAGTCAGCGCCGGCATCTTCGCCTTCGCCAACAACAACGTCTTCGACCTGTCGGGCGGCAAGGGCGCGCTGGAGCCGGTGCAGCTGGCCGTGCGCTCGCTGATCGAGCGCTCGGTCGTCGAGATGAGCGCCAATCTCTACGGCATGCCCGGTCCCCAGAGCTGCCTGCAGTCGGATCCGTTCGGCGCCGACACCGTCGGCGTCACGGGCGCCTACACGCCCGCCTACAACAACCTGGGAACCAACAATGCGCAGACCCGCGAAGATCCGTCTCGCTGGAACGATCGCAGCGATCCCTCTGTGCGTCGCGGTCGCTACTAGCGTCGCCTTCGCCCAAGGCCAGGTTCTCAACAACCAGGTCAATCTGGGCGAGGTCTTCACCGAGCAGACCCTCAACGTCGTCACCGTCGAGGAGGGCGTCAGCGCCACGACCACCGCCGCCGGCAACAGCGTCGGCATCGGCGGCGAGCGCGCCGACGTCAGCGCCACCTCGAACCAGGTGAACTCCGGCTCGGTCTACGGCCACGGCGTGGTCAACGCCTCGGGGTCGATGGGCGCGTCCAGCGACGTCACCACCGTGGCGACCGGCAACAACGGCTCGGTCGACATGACCGAGGCGACCTATTCCGGCTTCACGGTCCAGACGAACAGCGGCGCGGTCACCGCCCGCGGCCAGGTCGAGGGCGAGACCGCCCAGGCCGGCGACCTGACCATGGCCACCCAGGCGATGGGCAACGCCCAAGGCGTCTATCTCGACAACGGTTCGGCCGGGGCCCGCATCAGCCAGGCCAATTCCGGCGACGTCCTGGCCGACGGCGGGGCGATCGTCCAGTACGTCAGCGGCGCGTCCACCGTGGCCGGCGCGGCGGCGGGCAACAGCATCGCGGTCGGCGGCTACAACCAGTCGGCCGCCCGGGTGATCGCCGACCAGGGCAACACCTCCGACCTCGTCCAGGCCAGCAAGTTCACCGCCTACGGCAACAGCTACCTGACCAGCACGGCGACCACCGCCGTCGCCAACGACCTGTCGGCCAGCAACACCGGCCCGCTGCTGGACGTGGCCAACCACCAGTACAACACCGCCTATGTGCGCTCGCAGGCCGAAACCAGCTCGTATCTCTACGGCTCGGCCCAGGCCAGCGCCAACGGCGTGGGCAACAACGCCGTGGTCGGCAACACCGGCGCGGCCCTCGTGCTCGACAACATCCAGACCAACGACGGCGGCGGGGTGGAAGTGATCGCCAGCGCCGCCGGCGACACCGGCTACGACATCGGCGCCAGCGCCACGGCGGCCGGCAACTCGGTCACCGGCTATGTATGCAGCCAGTGCGGCGGCTCGATGAGCGTCTCCAACACCCAGTCCAACAGCGCCGACGTCTCGGCCCGCTCGACCACCAGCGTCACGGGCTCGGCCCGCTCGGTGACGGGCGCGGCCAGCGCCACGGGCAACAACGCGGCGTTCTACATCCGGAACTGACGCCTCTCTGCTCCTCCTTCGCTTTAGCGGGGGAGGTGGCGCGCTGCGGATACGCAGCGCGACGGAGGGGGCGAGACTGGGCTCGGCCCCTCCCCCGTAAAATCCCCGCGAAAGCGGGGACCCAGGTGTTTTATCGTCGAGCGCCGCGCGTTTCAGAAAAAGCCTGGGTCCCCGCTTTCGCGGGGACTTTACGGATGTTGGGTTGAGCTGAGGGGGATAGAGCGCCGCCGCCTGGGAAGCCGGCAGCCAAACGACCGCGCGGAGCGCACGGCTTCGTCGAAACGGTAACAACACAAAGCACCTTCGGGCGTCGCCCGGGCGCTCCGCTCTCCTTCGATCAACTCGCAGCGAAAGCGCGGGGCCATAAACCCGTTCCCTCTCCCCTTGCGGGAGAGGGTGGCCTGCGAAGCAGGTCGGGTGAGGGGTCTCTCAGACCTCAAAGCCGCGTGCGGCGGTCAGGCCGGGTGGAGCGTCTCACATCTGAGAGACCCCTCATCCGACGGCCTTCGGCCGCCACCTTCTCCCGCAAGGGGAGAAGGACCTTATTGCCCGTAGACCGCGTCCCGCAGTTCGCGCGTCACCTGGCCGTTCATGCCTTCGAAGGCGGTGTTGGTCAGCAGCACCACGGTCAGCTTCGCCTTGGGATCGACGAACCAGTTGTGGCCATAGACCCCGCCCCAGGCCAGCGTGCCGACGCCTTGCGGGGTCTTGGCCACGGCCGGATCGTCGAGCACGGCCCAGCCGTAGCCGAAGCCCCAGCCGGGGCCTTGGGTGGCGGCCTTGATCCCCGCCTGGTCGGTGGTCATCAGCTTCACGCTGGCCGGCTTGAGCACCGGCCCGCCGCCGGTGCGCACGGCCTCCAGCAGGGCCAGCACGTCGCCGGCCGTGCCGACCATCCCCGCCCCGCCCGAGGGGAAGGCCGCCGGGTCGGTGGCGCGGCTGGGGGCCATGCGCACGGCGGTGGCGCCCAGAGAGACGTCCTGGTTATCGGTCATCCGGGTGGGAGCCGGGCTGGCGTTGGCGTAGGGGGTGGCCAGGCGGGCCGGGTCGGCGGCCTGGAAGCCGGCGTCCTTCAGGCCCAGCGGCCCGGTAACGGTGCGCTCGACCACCTGCGGCAGCGGATGGCCGTCGGCCTTCTCGGCCACCAGCCCCAGCACGTCGATGGCCAGGGAATAGCGCCAGGCGCTGCCCGGCGCGAAGGCCAGCGGCCCCTTGCCGATGCGGGCGACGTTCTCGTCCAGGCTCAGGCCCGAGATGTCGAGCCCGTCCGAGACGCCCAGCTTGTGATACGGGTGCTCGGCCGTCTCCGACAGACCGTAGGTCAGGCCCGCCGTGTGGTCGAGCAGCTGGCCGATGGTGATGGTCGGCGTGGAGCCGTCGGCCAGGGCCGGCTTGAAGTCGGGCAGCCATTTGGTCACCGGATCGGCCAGCGACAGCTTGCCCTCCTCGACCAGCCGCATGATCGCCACGCTGACGAACGGCTTGGTCACCGAAGCCAGGCGGAACACGGCGTCTTCGCGCATCGGCGCGGCCGCCTCGCGGTCGGCCAGGCCCACGGCCCGGTGGTAGACGAGCTTGCCGTCACGGGCGACCAGCGCCACCGCGCCAACCAGCCGCTGTTCGGCCACGGCGCGGTCGAGGACGGCGTCGATACGGGCGGCCAGGGCGACGTCCTGGACCTGCGCGACCGCCGCCGGCTTGCCCTCGGCCCGGACCTGGGCCTGGACCATCGCCGGCGCGCCCGCCAGCACCGCCCAAATCGCCAGGGGGGCCGCAACGCCCGCAAGCCATCGACGCATTTCGCTGCTCCCTCGCCGCCGGACGCCCGGCCTTCCTACGGAGTGGGATGCGGCCGCGCCTTGCGCAAGTCCAGGCGCGCGAGTTTCCCACAGGCTTGCGGCCCGATGTTGCAAACTGGAAGTCGCCCCGGCCCAATCCGCCGCCGCACGGCCTTGCTTGCGCCACGCGCGCCGCCCAAGTTGAGCTTCGACATCTTCCGCAATCGATCGGTAGCCATGATATCCGTCTCGCGCCTGGCGCTCGTCGTCTCCGCCGGCCTGGCGCTCACCGCCTGCTCCACCCTGCCTTCAGTTCTGCCCGGTTCGAGCAAGAAGGCCACCGCCCCGACCTCGGCGCCCGCCGCCGCCGCGCCGGCCGCGCCCACGGCGCCGGTCGCACCGGCCAAGACCTCGGGTCCGCAGTTCTCCGACCTCAAGCCCGGCCAGTGGCCGCACGAGATCTCCGACGTCGCCGTCGATCCGGCCATCCGCTTCGGCGTGCTGCCCAACGGCGTGCGTTACGCCCTGCGCAAGAACGCCACCCCGCCCGGCCAGGCGGCGCTTCGGCTGTGGTTCGACGCCGGCTCGCTGATGGAGGCCGACGACCAGCAGGGCCTGGCCCACTTCCTCGAGCACATGGCCTTCAACGGTTCGAAGAACGTGCCCGAAGGCGAGATGGTCAAGATCCTCGAGCGCCGGGGCCTGGCCTTCGGGGCCGACACCAACGCCTCGACCAGCTTCGACGAGACGACCTACACCCTCGACCTGCCCAAGACCGACGACGGCACGGTCGACGACGCCATGATGCTGCTGCGCGAGGCGGCCGGCGAGCTGACCATCGACCCCGCCGCCGTCGACCGCGAGCGCGGCGTGGTGCTGTCGGAGGAGCGCACCCGCGACACCCCCGGCTACCGCGTCTTCAAGCAGGGCTTCGCCTTCAACCTGCAAGGCCAGCGCCCGCCCGAGCGCCTGCCGATCGGCACGACCGACGTCATCTCCACCGCCCCGGCCCAGCGCATCCGCGACTTCTACCAGGCCTGGTACCGGCCCGAGAACGCGGTGTTCGTGGCCGTCGGCGACTTCGACCTCGACGCCATGGAGGCCAAGATCAAGGCCCGCTTCGGCGACTGGAAGGCCGTGGGCGAGCCGGGCAAGCGTCCCGACCTGGGCGCGGTGGCCCAGCGCGGCCTGACCGCCAAGGTCATCGTCGAGCCGGGCTCGGGCGAGTCTGTGCAGATCGGCTGGGCGCAACCGGCCGACCAGCGGATCGAGACCAAGGCCACCGACCGCGAATACATGCTGGAATCCCTGGGCATGGCGGTGCTGAACCGCCGCCTGCGCGCCCTGGCCCGCGGCGAGACCCCGCCGTTCATCTCGGCCGGCGCCCTGCGCAACGACCAGTACCACGCCGTCCAGATCAACGGCCTGTTCGCCCAGGTGAAGCCGGGCGACTGGAAGACCGCCCTGCAGGTGCTCGACCAGGAACAGCGCCGCCTCGTGCAGTTCGGCGTGCGCCAGGACGAGCTCGACCGCGAGATCACCGCCATGCGCGCGGGCTACACCGCCGCCGCCGCCGGCGAGGCCACCCAGCGCACCCCGGCCCTGGCCGGCGCCATCGTCGGCAGCCTGGGCGACCGCGAGGTGGTGACCAGCCCCTCGCAGAACCTCGCCGCCTTCGAGGCCCTGACCAAGGACCTCAAGGCCGACGCGGTCTCGACCGCCGTGCGCGCGCTGTTCGCCGGCCAGGGTCCGCTGATCGTGCTGCCGACCCCGACCGCCATCGAGGGCGGCGAGGCCACGGTCACCGCCGCCTATACGGACTCGACCAAGACGCCGGTCGCCCCGCCGGCCGCGCCGGTGGCCACGACCTGGCCCTATGCGGTGTTCGGTCCGACCGGCAAGCCGGTGGAGCAGAAGGACGTTGCCGACCTCGACACCGTCTTCGTCCGCTTCGAGAACGGCGTGCGCCTGACGGTCAAGCCGACCAAGTTCCGCGACGACCAGATCCTGGTGAAGGCCCGCATCGGCAACGGCCTGCTCGACCTGTCGAAGGCCGGCCAGAGCCCGCTGTGGTCGGCCTCGTCGATGATCGAGGGCGGCCTCAAGCAGATCACCGCCCAGGACATGGAGCAGGTGCTGACCGGCAAGGTCTGGAACGCGGGCTTGGGCGTCGAGGACGACGCCTTCGTGCTCAGCGGCCGCACCCGTCCCGAGGACTTGTCGACCGAGATGCAGGTTCTGGCGGCCTATGCCTCCGACGCCGGCTGGCGGTCAGAGGCCTTCAACCGCATCAAGACCTATTACGGCACGATCCACGACCAGCTCGAGCGCACCAACAGCGGCGTCGTCGGCCGCGACCTGGCCGGGCTGATGCACCCGAACGACGGCCGCTGGACCTTCCCCAGCCGCCAGGACATCGCCGCCGGCTCGATCGACCAGCTGAAGGCCGCCGTCGGCGGCCCGCTGTCGAGCGGCCAGATCGAGGTGGTCGTCGTCGGCGACACCACGGTCGACAAGGCCGTCGCCGCCGTGGCCGAGACCTTCGGGGCCCTGCCCGTCCGCAGCGGCGCGGCCGCCCCGGCGGAGGCCAAGCAGATCGGCTTCCCCGCCCCGTCCAAGACCCCGGTGATCCGCACCCACAAGGGCCGCGCCGACCAGGGCCTGCTGTTCATGGCCTGGAAGACCGACGACCTGTTCAGCGACCTGCAGCGCTCGCGCAACATCCAGGTCCTGGCCCAGGTGATGCAGTTGCGGCTGATCGACGAACTGCGCGAAAAGCAGGGCGCGACCTATTCGCCCTCGGTCTCGGCCACGGCCAACGCCACCTTCCCCGGCTGGGGGTATCTGGGCCTGTCGGTCGAGGTCCCGCCGGAAAAGCTCGACCAGGTGGTGGCCAGCGTCCGCAAGATCGCCGCCGACCTGCGCGACAAGCCTGTCGGCGCCGACGAGCTGGAACGCGCCAAGCTGCCGCGCATCGACCAGCTGGAAAAGGCCCGCGAGACCAACGAGTACTGGCTGGGCGCGCTCTCGGGCGCACAGACCGACCCGCGCCTGCTCGACGCCACCCGCTCGGTGATCGCCGGCCTGCAACGCGTCTCCGCCGCCGACGTCCAGAAAGCCGCCCGCGCCTTCCTGTCCGACGACAAGAGCTGGACCTTCGAGGTCAAGCCGGAGAAGTGATCCTCCCCCTCTGGGGGAGGTGGCCCGAAGGGCCGGAGGGGGGCCGTTTTCAGCTTCCGCCCACCTTGCTCCTCCCCCGTGCAACGGGGGAGGTGGCGCGCTGCGGATACGCAGCGTGACGGAGGGGCCGAGGGACAGAGCGCCGAGCCCAGTCTCGCCCCCTCCACCGCTTCGCGGTCCCCCCTCCCCCGCAAGCGGGTGAGGAGAAAAGAAAAAGGCCTCCGCTCTTTCGAACGGAGGCCTTTGTCGTTTCGAACCGCGTCAGGCGATCAGTAGACCACCCCGCCGACGCCGCCATCAAGGCTGAGGCTCATGCCCGACGACCGCGTCTCACGCACCGTCTCCTCACGATAGGCGGTGTAGGTCTCGGTGGTCAGGATGGTCAGGATCTTCACGCCGGCGCCGTAGCGGCGCAGCAGCGAGCGCTCGTTGCAGTCGCGGGCCGGGCGCTGCGGACGGCAGACCAGGGTCCCGCCCTCGCCGCCTTGGCCGCCGCGAATACCGGGCGTGTGATAGAGCGCCTCGTTCTTCTGGCAGATGTAGGTCTGGGCGCCGCGGCCGCCGGTGCTGACGTCGATCGTGCTGTCGTACTCGCCGATCACGTACTGCATGCGGCTGCCGGCGATGCAGCGATAGAGCTCGCCGTCATAGAGGTCGTCGATGTCGCGGTCGGGCGTGACCTGCGAGGCCGGGTGCGGGATGTCCTTGTCGTCCAGGCAGACGGCGCGGACGACGACGCGCTTGAACTTGGTGCGGGTGGCTTCATAGGCCGTGCGGCGGGCGGTCTCGCCGCCGATCACGTTGAGGCCGTCGATATAGCCGGTGGGCTGCGGGCCCGAATAGTAGCCGCCGTGCGCGCCGCCGCCGTAATAGACGGTCGAGCTGGCGCCCGCGCCGGCCCCGGCGCTGCTGCCGGCCGAGGCGGTGGCCGAAGCGCTGGCGTTGACGTTGACGTTCACATTGACCGAGGTCTTGCCGCCTCCGCCGCCGTTGCAGCCGCCGTTGCAGCCGCTCGGCGGCTTGGGCGGGCGCGGGGGCGCCGGCGGCGGGGTGCAGCAGCTTGGAGGCGTGGTCGTGCAGCCGCTGTTGCACTGGGCGTAGGCGACGCCGCCCACGAAGAGTCCGGCCATGGCCGCCCCGATGGCGATCCACAGCTTGGACACGGTCAGTTTCGGCGCCGTCATGGCGTCTCCCCTTCACACAGCGTGCGTCTTCCAGCCGGTTCACCAGCAAGAAGCGCGCCATGGACCCGCCGCGCCTCGACTCTGTGCCAAGACGATACGACGGGGCCCCTGGCCCGGTTCTCCTAGCAAGCCCCATGCGGTCGATCTGGACCGCGAAGTGGACCCGCCAGGGGACGACGATGTTCCATCCAAGCACGGAACGGTTGATAGACTATTGGCGAACCCAGGCCGGCGCCGCGCGCATGCCGGCGCGCGCCGATGTCGATCCGGGCGATTTCCTCGATATTCTGGCCCAGGTCTTCATCCTGGGACGCTCGGGCGGCCGCTATCCATTCCGCCTGACCGGCGGCTTCGTGGCCGACCTGCACGCCCGCGACCTGCGCGGCGAAGACTCGCTGTCGCTCTGGGCGCTGTCGCACCGGCTGGAGGTGAAGTCGGCCCTGGAGGTCGCCCGCCGCCGGGCCGAGCCCGTCGTCATCACCGCCGACATCCGCGCCCACGGCGTCGCCTCGGTCGGCATGGAGGTGCTGCTGGCCCCGATGACCGGCGCCGGCGGCGAGGTCGACCGGTTCCTGGGCCTCTACCAGCCGATCGCCATGATGCAGCGCCTGATGGGCCGTCCGGCCTACGAACTGGGCGTCCGCCGGATCCAGGCGCTCGGCCCCAACAACGCCGAGGCCCCGCGCCTGCGGCTGGCCAGCCTCGACGGCCGGCTGATCGCCTGAGAAAAGTTTCCTCCCGAACTCTGGAGCGGGAGGCTTGCGTCGCACTGCCGGGTGCGACGCCGAAGGGACGGAGGGGGACGCTCGGGAGAGCGCCTCGCGGCGGGAGCGCCCCCTCCTCCCGGATTTTACCTAGGCCTCGCCGTTGCGGGCGGTGACGATCCAGCCCGCGCCGTCGATCACCACCGACCGTTCTTCGGCCTTGGCCGCGAAGGCTTCGCGCACCGCGATCTTGGCTTCTTCCACCACCGCCTTGGCCTGGTCGGCCAGGGCGCGGGTCAGCGGGCCGACCTGGAAGGCCAGGTCCACCGCATCGACGATCGCCGCCTCGCGCGTCTGGCCTTCGCCGAAGACGATCCGATGGTCGGCCGGCGTCAGCGCCACATCCACGAAGCCGGCTTCGCCCAGGATCCGCTCCACCCGCGCCCGGTCGCCGAACGAGAACGGTCCCGGAGCCTCGGGCGGCGGCGCGGCCGGCGGGCCGACGATCGGGGCGATGGCCTTCAGCGGCAGGCGCACCCAGTCGTTCTCGCCCGCCCCGCGCCAGCAGACGAAGGCCAGCCGACCGTTCGGCTTCAGCGCCCGGCGCATGTGGGTGAAGGCCTGCGCCGGATCGTCGAAGAACATCACCCCGAACCGCGAGAACAGCAGGTCGAACTGCGCCACCGGCAGCAGCGCCCGGCTGGCGTCGGCCACCTGGAACCGGGCGTTCGGCCGGTCCTCGCCCAGCTCGCGGGCCCGCGCGACCAGCGGTTCGGAAACATCGACGCCCAGCACGCCGCCCTTGGCCCCGACCAGGGCCGCCAGCGCCAGGCTGCCCGCCCCCGCGCCGCAGCCTATGTCGAGCACCTGCTCGCCCGACGCCGGCGCGGCGGCGGCGACCGCCGCCCGGCCATAGGCGTCGAGCATCCGGTCGAGCCGGGCCTGGTTGGCGACCCAGCGCTCGCCGGTGCGCCCGTTCCAGTCGGCGATCTGGTGGACATTGCGCTCGGTCATGGCGGGGCCTCAGTTAAGAATTGATCTCAACAAGCTGTAGCCCCGCCGCACGGTCCTGTCGACTGCCCCCCGTCGAATGCCCCTGTTCGACTACCGCCCTGCCGCGTCCAGCGCCGCGATCACCTCGGGCGGCAGGGTCAGGCGGGCGCCGGCCAGCAGCTCCTCCAGTTGCTCGACGCTGGTGGCGCTGGCGATCGGGGCGGTGATGGCCGGGTGGGCGACGATCCAGGCCAGGGCGATCTGGGCGGGGCTGGCGCCGGTCGCCTCGGCCGCCTGATCCAGCGCGGCCAGGATGCGCAAGCCCTTGTCGTTCAGATAGCCCTTCACCGTCCGCCCGCGCGCGCGCCCTTCGAGGTCGGCCTCGCTGCGGTACTTGCCGGTCAGGAAGCCTGCGGCCAGGCCGTAGAACGGGATGATCCCGACGCCTTCCCGGGTCGTGAGGTCCGCCAGCGGCCCCTCGACCTCGTCGCGGTCGTAGAGATTGAACTTCGGCTGGATCGACTCGTAGCGGACCAGCCCCTTGTCGGCCGAGGTCTTCAGCGAGGCCTCCAGGCGCTCGGGCGTGAAGTTCGAGGCTCCGATCGCCCGCACCTTGCCGGCCTTCACCAGCCGGTCGAAGGCCTCCAGCGTCTCGTCGAGGGGCGTGGCCGCGTCGTCCTCGTGCGACTGGTAGAGGTCTACATAGTCGGTGTTCAGCCGGCGCAGCGAGTCTTCCAGCGCCGCGACGATGTTGGCGGCCGAAAGGCCGGGGCGCTTGGGCCACTTGGCCACCTTGGTCAGGATCTTGATGCGGTCGCGCTTTCCGCCGGCCGCCAGCCAGCGGCCGATCGTCGCCTCGGACTCGCCGCCCTCGTGCCCCGGAACCCAGGCCGAATAGACGTCGGCCGTATCGACCGCGTCGAAGCCGCCGTCGACGAAGGCGTCGAGCAGCCGGTGCGACGTCGTCTCGTCGGCCGTCCAGCCGAAGACGTTGCCGCCGAACACCAGCGGGGCGATCGAGAGGCCGGAGCGGCCGAGGGGGCGTTGGCTCATGAAGCAGGTCCTATTGGGATACGGCCGTGACTGTGGGCGGCTTCACCCGCCCTCGCCCAATCAAACTTTGAAATAAGGCCTATTGGGCGCGGGCGTCGGATCTATCCGAAACCGCACTTCGCCTCTCCTCCCAACCCGTAAAACCCCCGCGAAAACGGGGGCCCAGGTGTTTTATCGTCAAGCGCCGCGCGTTTCAGAAAAAGCCTGGCTCCCCGCTTTCGCGGGGATTTTACGGGTGAAGAGGTCAAGCCGCCGCCGCGGCCGCCCCGTCGAACACCGGCGCGTCCTGCGGCGCCAGCGTCGCCTTGCCCCGCAGCAGATCCGCAGCCCGCTCGGCGATCATGATCGTCGGCGCATTGGTGTTGCCGCCGATCAGGGTCGGCATCACCGAGGCGTCGATCACCCGCAGGCCCGAAAGGCCCTGCACCCGCAGTTGGTCGTCGACCACCGCCAGCGGATCGCCGGCCGCGCCCATCCGGCAGGTGCCGACCGGGTGATAGATCGTTTCCGACTTGGCGCGGATCCAGGCGTCGATCTCGGCGTCGCTCTTTACGCCGGCGCCCGGCGCGTACTCGCTGTCGCGATAGGGATCCAGCGCCGCCTGGGCGGCGACGTCGCGGCCGATCCGCACGCCCTCGCGCATGGCCCGGCGGTCCTCCTCGGCGGCCAGGTAGTTGGCCAGGATCGTCGGATCGTCGAACGGGTCGGCCGACCGCAGCCCCACCGAGCCCCGGCTCTCGGGCCGCAGCTGACAGATGTGCAGGGTGAAGCCGTCCTTCTCGACCACCACCTTGCCGTGGTCCTGCATGATCGCCAGCACGGCGTGGATCTGCAGGTCGGGCCGGTCGAGATCGGGCCGCGAGCGCAGGAAGGCGCCCGACTCCAGGAAGTTCTGCCGCCCGATGCCCTTGCCCATCAGCAGGTACGACAAGCCGACGCCCAGCTTGTTCAGCCCCTTGTTGGCCGAATAGGCGGTCTTCAGCCCCTTGGTCGTCCACGACAGGCAGACGTCCAGGTGATCCTGCAGGTTCTGGCCGACCCCGCGCGACTCGTGGACCGTCGCGATCCCGTGCGCCTTGAGCGTTTCCGGGTCGCCGATCCCCGAAAGTTGCAGAATTTGCGGAGACTGCACCGCGCCGGCGCTCAGCAGCACCTCGGCGTCGGCGTGCGCGACCGCCGTCTGGCCGCCCTTGCCTGCGACATATTCGACACCGATCGCCCGGCCTTTCTCGACCAGGATCCGCGTCGTGCGGGCCTCGGTGATGCAGGTCAGGTTCGGCCGCGCCAGGGCGCCCGCGAGGTAGGCGGCCGCCGCGCTCCAGCGCTTGCCGTCGCGGATGGTCAGGTCGTAGGGGCCGAAGCCCTCCTGCTGGAAGCCGTTGAAATCCTTGGTCACCGGATGGCCCGCCTGGCGGCCGGCCTCGATCACCGCCTTGTAGAACGGGCTGTCGGACTCGCCGGCCGAGACGTGCAGCGGCCCGTCGCCGCCGTGATAGTCGCAACCCCCGCCGTGGAAGGTTTCCGAGCGCTTGAAGTAGGGCAGCACCTCGGCATAGGACCAGCCCGACAGGCCCATCTGCCGCCACTGGTCGTAGTCTCGGGCGTGGCCGCGGATATAGATCATGCCGTTGATCGCCGAGCTGCCGCCCAGGCCCCGGCCGCGCGGCCACCACAGGCGGCGACCGTCCAGGTGCGGCTCCGGATCGGTCCAGAAGCCCCAGTTGCTCTCGCCCTTGGCCTTGATCAGCTCGCCCACGCCGGCGGGCATGCGCACCAGCACCGAACCGTTCCTGCCGCCGGCTTCCAGCAGCAGCACCTTCACCGCCGGATCCTCGCTCAGCCGCGCGGCCAGCACGCAGCCCGCCGAGCCGGCGCCGATGATGACGTAGTCGTAGCGCGTGCCCGACATGGCGTCCCTCCCACAATGTTATCGTTGTTAAGACAGAGAGTGACCCGGCCCGGCGACGGCGGCAAGAGGGCATGCGCGCACCGTTGCAGCTTGAAGCTGTCCTCGACCACGGCCCAGGCTTGCCCATCCGCGCGCGACGCCCTCCCGCCGAACTCGGCGCAAGCGAGCCATGGACTCAAAAACAACTGAAGGTGTATATTCGCAAAGCGAAGCTAGTTTGCTTGCCGGGGGGCTCGATGAACATTCGCCTGATCGCGCCCTCCTGATTGCGTCTCGTGGCGAGACGTCCGCCTCCGGGCCGGACGCGCGTCTGGCGACCACTCGGAGCAGGCCCATGGACGAAACGCAGAAAGCCAAACTTCTCCAGATCGTTCAGGGCGCCAAGATCAGGAGCCGTGACTGGCCGCAGCGCGGCGTGGCGAAGGTCGGCTATTATCGCGGCATGGCGTTTTCCTTCGTGCGAGCCTACTGCAAGCTCAAGGCGCACGATCCAGTGGCGGTGGAGATCGCCAAGGCCGACACGGGCCGGCCGCAGAAGGACGCGCTTTCGCACTACGCGACCCAGTTCGCCCAGCTCGGCATGAGCAACGCCACGGCCGGGGCGGACACGCTGCGACACGTCTTCGTACTGCTGCTGGGCCTCGGCATGCGGGAAAGCTCGGGACAGTATTGTGAAGGTCGCGACATGTCGGCCGACAACGTCCAGGGCGAGACCGCCGAAGCCGGCCTGTTCCAGTGCAGCTACAACCTGCACGAGGCCAGCCCCCTGCTCGACGGCCTGTTCACGGCCTATGCCGGCAAGACCGATTTCGCAGAGCACTTCAGCAGCGGCGTCACCTGCTCGCCGGCCTCGTGGAAAAACTGGGGCCAGGGCGTCGGCCTGGAGTTCCAGAAGCTGACCAAGGCCTGCCCTGCCTTCGCGGTCGAATTCGCCGCCGTCGGCCTGCGCAACAATCGCAAGCATTGGGGTCCGATCAACAGCCACGCCGCCGAACTGCGGACCGACAGCAACGCCTTCTTCAAGCAGGTTCAGGACTTCATCGACGCCGAAGGCGTCGATGCGGCCTGACGGAACAGGGAGCACGATCATGGGAGCACTGGCTGATAACCTGGTCGAGGCCGCGCTCGGCGAATGGGAAATCTTCGGCGGATCGGTGAGAACCATCGACAACCACTGGAACGTCGTCGGCGAGGAAGCACGGGAGCCCTATCGCAGTCACATCAGCCAATATTGGGCAGCGGTCGGCCAGCCGACCTGGGACGGCGCGACGGACCAGCCCTGGTCCGGCGCCTTCATTTCATGGTGCTTCGGCAAGGCGGGCGTCGATGGCGCCTTCGACGCCAAGCACTCGGTCTATATCGACCGGATACGCCGTCACAGGCACATGCCCCAGGAACTGGTCCTCACCTCGCCCCAGGCGGCGACCCTGGAGCCTGGCGACCTGCTGTGGAACGGCCGGGACAAGGCCTATCCCGTACACGATCTCGACTCCGCGATCGCGCTGCTGAAGGCCGAAACCTTCTTCAAGAGCCACGTCGACATCGTGGTCTCGGTCGAGGGCGACGTCTGCACCAGCATTGGCGGCAACGTGTCGGACAAGGATCCGGGCGGATCCGTGACGCGCTCCACCTGGCGTCTGCGGCAGGGCCGCATCGCCGATCCCCGGAAGACCTGGATCGGCGTCGTCAAGAACGGCCTCTGAACGCCGGTCTCGCCGTAGGCCGCAGACAGCCGTCCGCGCGCGATGTCGGTCAAATCGCCGCACCTTTCGTCGATCGAGACCCCGCGGCCCGCAGGAGTTCGGGGAATGAACCGGCCCCGCGCTCCTTCAATGCGGAAAATACGAGGACCCCGCGCGCCGACGCCGCGGCTTCGACGGTCGGCGGCGGCGATGGGATGAGCCGCCCCCGCCCTCGTTGCTTCGGCACGCCGCCGTTTCGGAAGTTAAGGGGCTTGGCCGGACGCCTCCAGGACCCACATCCGCGCCCGCCATAACGTCGTTACGGATTTTGCGAAGACTCAACCTTAATCCGATCTGCAAACCTGGCCGCCATCATGACGGCATCAGATCGATCGGCGGCTTCGTGGAGAGCGCCTTCCGGTCATCCGAACTTCCAACGGCGGCTTCGATCCCGCTGCCGCCGTGAGAAGCCCCGCGCACCGAGCCCCCCGCGCGGGTCCGTCAGGAGCGCCGCCGTCTTCCCCCCAGAGGGCGGCGCTCCTGCATTTTTCTGGCCCCAAGGGTTCAGAGGGCCTTCAGGCCGGCGCGGTAGCGCTTCCAGTTCTCGACATAGTGCAGGGCCGAGGCCTGCAGGATCATCGCCTGGTGCTCGCTGACCTCGCGGATGATCTTGCCCGGCGCGCCGACCACCATGGAGTTGTCGGGGATCTCCTTGCCCTCGGTGATCAGGGCGCCGGCCCCGATCAGGCAGTTCTTCCCGATCTTCGCACCGTTGAGGATGATCGAGCCGATGCCGATCAGCGAGCCGTCGCCGATGGTGCAGCCGTGCAGCATCACCATGTGGCCGACGGTGACGTTGGCGCCGATGGTCAGCGGGATGCCGGCGTCGGTGTGCAGCACCGAGCCGTCCTGGATGTTGCTGTTCTCGCCGATGGTGATCGGGTCGTTGTCGCCGCGCAGCACCGCGCCCCACCAGACGCTGGCGTTCTGCTTGAGAACCACATTGCCCATCACGCTGGCGCTCGGGGCGATCCAGTATTCGCCTTCCGGAGGAAGCCGCGGCGCCGCATCGCCCAACGAATAGACAGTCATCCGTACACCCCGTGTTCTTTTGGCACGCAGAATCTTAATCGCTCAGAAACCATAATCACCCCATTGTAAATCCGGTGATTCGGCATGGAACATCCCTTCATCGGGAGACTTCCTTCCGTATCCGCCGCGGACCATACCGACCGCGGCCTCCTGACGACGGAGAACAGGGTCTTGCGTTCGGCGTTCCGGCGTACAGCACCGCCTTCCTGGGGCTCCACCGAGCCGCCCGGCCGCGCCTGCGGCTCCGTCTTCTGCTCCTCTCATCGACCCAAGGACGACGCCTCGCGGCCTCGTCCTTTTTTCATGCCTGAATGGAGGCTTTGATGACCAAGCGAGCCCTGAAGCGGATGGTGCGCGAGGGCGCGGACGACCGCTATGACGACGCCAAGGTGCGTCGCCTGCCGGTGGAGCATCGCGGCGGCTGGTCGCCGCTGGGCGAGACGGACAACGCGCCCCGGGATCAGAGCTACATCAAGACCATAAAACCAAAATCGCCGGGCCAGGCCCAGCTGATGGAGGCCATGGACAACAAGAACCTGGTCATGGCTCTGGGTCCCGCCGGCACCGGCAAGACCTATCTGGCCATCGCCAAGGCCGTGGAGGCGCTGGAGGCCGGACGGGTCAACCGCATCGTCCTGTCGCGCCCCGCCGTCGAGGCCGGGGAGTCGATCGGCTACCTGCCGGGCGACATGGAAGACAAGCTGGCTCCCTATCTGCGCCCGCTCTACGACGCCCTGACCGACCGCCTTTCGGTCAAGCGCATGCGGGCCCTGATGGCCGAGGGCGCCATCGAGATCGCCCCGGTCGGCTTCATGCGCGGCCGCACCCTCAACAACGCCTTCGTGGTCATCGACGAGGCCCAGAACTGCACCTACATGCAGCTGAAGATGCTGCTGACGCGCCTGGGCTGGCACTCGACCATGGTGGTCACCGGCGATCCGAACCAGTCCGACCTGCTGCCGGGCATTTCGGGTCTGGCCGACGTGGCCGCCAAGTTCGAGGAACTGTCGAACATCGCCGTCGTCCGCCTGGCCGACAAGGACATCGTCCGCCATCCCCTGGTGGCCGAGATGCTCGGCGTTCTGTGACCCTAATTCTGTGATTTTGTAACAGCCTATGCCCTTCAGGGCTTGAGTATGGGGCGGTCGGACTGCAAGGTCCGGCCGCCTTAACTGTTTTGGGACCCCATATGTCCGATGCCGCCGCCGCCCCACGCTCGGAGTTCACGCTCCGCGGCGTGCTTCTGGGGATCCTGATCACCGTCGTCTTCACGGCCGCCCAGGTCTATCTCGGCCTGAAGGTCGGCCTGACCTTCGCCACCTCGATCCCCGCCGCGGTGATCTCGATGGCCCTGCTGCGGTTCTTCAAGACCTCGACCATCCAGGAAAACAACATCGTCCAGACGATCGCCTCGGCCGCCGGCACGCTGTCGTCGGTGATCTTCGTGCTGCCGGGCCTGCTGATGATCGGCTGGTGGTCGAACATCCCGTTCCTGGCCACCTTCGGCATCTGCGCCGTCGGCGGCATCCTGGGCGTGATGTACACGATCCCCCTGCGCCGGGCCCTGGTGACCAACTCGCCCCTGCCCTATCCGGAAGGCGTCGCCGCGGCCGAGGTGCTGAAGGTCGGCGCCGGCTCGCGCGAAGGCGCGGCCGAGGGCAAGGCGGGCCTGTGGGCGGTGATCGCCGGCACCCTGGCGTCGGCGGCCTTCGCGGCGCTGGGCGCGGCCAAGATCTTCGCCGCCGAAGTGGCCACCTACTTCAAGGTCGGCAAGGGCGCGACCGGCATCGGCGCGTCCAGCTCGCTGGCGCTGATGGGCGCGGGCCACCTGATGGGCATCACGGTCGGCGTCGCCATGTTCACCGGCCTGTTCATCGCCTGGGCCGTGCTGGTGCCGATCCTGACCGGCGTGTTCCCGGCCGAGGCCGGCATGAGCGTCGCCGACCACGCCCTGAAGATCTGGTCCACCAAGGTCCGCTTCCTGGGCGCCGGCGTCATCGGCGCGGCCGCCATCTGGACCCTGGGCAAGCTGGTGGTTCCGATCTGGCGCGGCCTGGTCTCGGCCTTCGAGGCCGGCAAGGCCCGCCGCGCGGGCTCCGGCGACATTCCCCGCGTCGAGCAGGACATCCCGCTCTTCGTCGTAGGCCTCGTGTCGGTGGCCCTGCTGGCTCCGGCCGGCTGGCTGCTGGCGGCCTTCGCCCTCGGCGGCCCCGCCGGCGCCCTGGCCCTGCCGCTGACCATCATCGGCGTCGCCTACCTGGTGTTCGCCGGCCTGCTGGCCGCCGCCGTCTGCGGCTACATGGCCGGCCTGATCGGCTCGTCCAACAGCCCGGTCTCGGGCATCGCCATCCTGACCGTGCTGGGCGCCTCGCTGCTGGTCGGCGCCATCGGCCGCGGCCTGATCGGCCCCGACGCCGCCAAGGCCCTGGTCGCCTTCGCCCTCTATGTCACCGCCACCGTCCTGGCCGTGGCCGTGGTCGCCAACGACAACCTGCAGGACCTGAAGACCGGCCAACTGGTCGACGCCACCCCGTGGAAGCAGCAGACGGCCCTGGTGATCGGCGTGCTGTCGGGCGCCGTGGTCATCCCGTTCGTGCTGGACCTGCTGGCCAAGTCCAACGGCTTCGTCGGCGCGCCGAACCTCAACGTCGTGCCCGGCGCAGAGCCCCTGGCCGCGCCGCAGGCGACGCTGATCTCGACCCTGGCCAAGGGCGTCATCGGCCATAACCTGCAGTGGGACCTCTTGGGCGTCGGCGCCCTGATCGGCCTGGCCCTGGTGGTCGTCGACATCATCCTGCGCCGGACCAGCAAGGACCGCCTCAGCCTGCCGCCGCTGGGCGTGGGCCTGGCCATCTACCTGCCCAGCGCCGTGACCGCCCCCGTGGTGGTCGGCGCCGTCGCCGGCTGGATCTTCGAGCGCGTGGTCTCCAAGGACCGCAAGGCCGAGGTCGCCAAGCGCCTGGGCGTGCTGATCGCCTCGGGCTTCATCGTCGGCGAGAGCCTGTTCAACGTGGCCCTGGCCCTGCTGATCGTCGCCAGCAACAAGGGCGCGCCCCTGGCCATCGCCTCGCCGCCGCCCGAGCACCTGGGCATGATCATCGCCCTGGTCGTCGCGGCGATCCTGGTGGCCGGCCTCTACGCCTGGTGCCGCATCCAGGCCCGGAAGACCGAAGAGGCCTGATCGGCCTCCACCGGCTGAAGACCGAAGACCCCGGAAGCCGCCGCTTCCGGGGTCTTTTTTCATTTCGGGGCCAGCACCGTGAACCACAGGTCCGCCCGCCGCTCGAAACCCAGCGCCCGGTAGAGCGCGTTGGCCCCGGCGTTGTCGGCGTAGCTGTGCAGGAACGGCGCCTCGCCCCGCGCCAGGATCTTGCCGGCCACATGCGCCAGCAGCCCGGCGGCGTAGCCCTGCCCCCGGAAGTCGGGACGGGTGCAGACGCCGCTGACCTCGGTGAAGCCGTCGGGCCGCATCCGCTCGCCGGCCATGGCCGCCAGCTCGCCGCCGACCTTCACCCCGACGAACTCGCCCAGCTCGTGGGTGCGCGAGAAGAACGGCCCGGGCTTGGTCAGGGTCGCCAGGGCCAGCATCTCGGCGGCGTCGGCGTCGGTCAGGGCGACGATCTCGAAGTCGACGGGCTTGAGCGGCGTGATCGCCGACGCCGCCATCTGCCAGCAGAGGGCGCTGGAGACCACCGCCGTCCCGGGAACCGGCGGCGGCGGGGAAAGCTCGACCAGGCCGCTGTTTCCGTGCTCGCCAACGAGTGCGCCCAGGGCGGCCAGGCTGTCGGGCGTCTCCTCGGCGACGGCGGCGAACAGGCCGAAGCGCGGATCCATCCGCAGCGCTCCGCCGCTGGCGATCGCCAGATGCGCCTGCCGGCCGGTCAGGCTGGACCAGACGGGACGGTCGAGGGGATGGTTCACGGGCAATAGACCGCGATCAGGGCCTTGACGGCGCCGACGCTGGCCATGGCCGGCTTGTCGTCGCCGTCGAACATCTGGCTGGAGGTGAAGACCCCCTCGATCAGCAGCAGGAAGGCGTCGCCCAGGGCGGCGGGATCGCGCGCGCCCATCTCGCCGGCCTTGGCCCGAAGGCGTCGGCGCAGGTCTTCCTTGTGGGCCTGGGAGACCATGCGGCCCATATGCCGGCGGTCGGGATACTCCACCGCCGCGTTGCTGAGCGCGCAGCCGCGATAGTCGTCGCCGACCGACCGCGCCGCCAGACCCTCGAAATAGGCGACCATCTGGGCCTTGGGATCGCCTGGGAAGGCGTCCTCGGCCGACTTGAACCGGTCCCAGAACCCCTCTTCCACCTCGCGCAGCACGGCCGCGACCAGGTCGTCCTTGGACTTGAAGCTGCGATAGAGGCTGGGCTTGGTCACGCCCGCCTTGCTGACGATCTCGTCCACGCCCACGGCGCGGATGCCCTCGCGATAGAACAGGTCGCGGGCCGTCTCGAAGATCTTCTCGGCCGCGCGCGCCGCCGGCGCGTAGGGCTGGAGGTGGAGGGGCTGGTCGGCGTCGGTTTTCGTCATCGTAAAGAAGGCCTCTTGACGATGTTACTAACCGGTACGTACAACGCCATCAAGACCCGTACCGATCGGTTACATTCAACCTCGCGAGACGCGCATGGCCTCGATCCGCCGCCCCTTCGGCCGCAACTACGCCTTCGTGGTGGCCGGCGTGACCTTCCTGGCCCTGCTGGCCGCCGCCGGCCTGCGCGCCGCGCCGGGCGTGCTGATCCTGCCGCTGGAAAAGAGCTTCGGCTGGGATCGCGGCTCGATCTCGCTGGCCGCCGCCATCGGCATCTTCCTCTACGGCCTGACCGGACCGTTCGCGGCGGCGCTGATGCAGTCGTTCGGCGTGCGCCGCACGGTGGCCCTGTCGCTGGTGCTGATGGCCGTCTCCACCGGGCTCTCGGCCTTCATGACGCAGAGCTGGCACTACGTCGCCACCTGGGGCGTGCTGGCGGGCTTCGGCAGCGGCGCCGTCGCGATGGTGCTGGGCGCGACCATCGTCAATCGCTGGTTCGTCGAACGGCGCGGCCTGATGCTGGGCCTGCTGACCGCCGCCACGGCCACCGGATCGCTGATCTTCCTCCCGGCCATGGCCTTCATCGCCGAGCACGGCGGCTGGCGGCCCGTGGTGCTGACCGTGGCCGGCGTCGCCGCGATCATGGCCCCGATCGCCTGGCTGCTGATCCCCGAGCGCCCGGCCGACATCGGCCACAAGCCGTTCGGCGCGGGCGAGGACTGGGTGGAGCCGCCGCGCGGCTCGGCGTCCAACGCCCTGGCCGGCGCCTTCGGGGCCCTGGCCCGCGCCGGCAAGACCCGCACCTTCTGGCTGCTGTTTCTCGGCTTCTTCATCTGCGGGCTGACCACCAACGGCCTGATCGGCGTGCACATGATCGCCTTCTGCGGCGACCGGGGCATGCCCGAGGTCCGCGCCGCCGGCCTCTTGGCGTTGATGGGCCTGTTCGACCTCTTCGGCACCACCGCGTCGGGCTGGCTGACCGACCGCTACGACCCGCGCAAGCTGCTCTTCGTCTACTACGCCCTGCGCGGCCTCTCGCTGATCTACCTGCCCTATTCGGACTTCTCGATCGTCAGCCTGTCGGTGTTCGCGGTGTTCTACGGCCTGGACTGGATCGCCACCGTGCCGCCGACCGCGCGTCTGGCCACCCAGGCCTTCGGCGACCGCGACGGCCCGATCGTGTTCGGCTGGATCGCCGCCGGCCACCAGCTGGGCGCGGCCACCGCGGCCGTCGGCGCGGGCCTGATCCGCGCGGCCCAGGGCCAGTACGTCCAGGCCTTCGTCATCGCCGGCGTCGCCGGCCTGATCGCGGCGGGCGCCTCGCTGCTGATCCGCCGCGAGGTGAAGGCGATGACGGCCTAGACGCTCCAGGGATCGAGCACCGGGCCGCCCCAGGCCTCGAAGTCCCGGACGTTGCGGGTGACCAGGGTCAGGCCATGGACCTCGGCGGTGGCGGCAAGAAAGGCGTCGATCTGTGGCATGGTCCGCTTGGCGCTCTCTGCGGTGCGACGGATGCGGGCCTGGGCTTTAGCGACCTCGACATCGACAGGCAGAATGCGCTCGCCGAACTCGGCGATCACCTCGTCCAGCCAGTCCCGCAGCTTGCCCGCCTTCTGACCAGGCGCGAGCCGCTCAACGCCATAACCGGCCTCAGCCACAGTCATGACGCTGATGAACAGCATCGACGCAGGCTTGTCCGCCAGCCACTGCGAAACGCCTGGGTGCGGTCTCAGCTTTGTCGCATCGGAAAGTACGTTGGTGTCGAGCAGGAACATCAGAACTCGATAATCCGCCCGGGATCCTGGTCACGGGCGAAAAGTTCGGCATGCTCTTCGTCGCTGAGGACGCGGTGCTTGGCATCCATCCAGGATGGCGACTTCCGGGGGGCGGCCTCCCGCAATCGCTCGTATTCCTCGGCCGAAAGCACGACGGCGGCGTCCCGACCATCCCGGGTCAGGTGCTGAGGCCCATGAGTGCGCGCCCGTTCGACCACTTCGCCGAACTTGGCTTCGGCTTCGGCCAGGCTCCAGGTCCCGTCAGCCATCTCGCCCTCGCGCCATAAAAAAATGACCACCCCGACAAGATAGCCAGGATGGTCATTTTTTCAAAGCGACGGAGCGCAGCAGGCCTATTCGAGGTCTTCGGCCAGGATGGCCATCTCGAACATGTACGAGCCGTCCTCGTCTTCGTCCTGGAAGACGACGCCGATGAATTCGCCCTTCACTTCGACCTCGGCCGAGTCCTTTTGCTTCGGACGGGCCTTCACGGCGATGTGCGGGTTGCCGAAGGTGCGCTTCAGGTGGGCTTCGAGCTTGGCGATGGCGGCGGCGTCCACGGGGGGCTCCTGATCTTGTTATTGGGCTTTCGCCCCCGTGGGGCGGAATGGCGGGAAACTAGAGGTCCCGGGCGCAAAGTGTAAGGCCTTTTGCGCAGGGGCGAGCTCAGGCCTGTTGAGAAAACGGCGGCGGCGCCGTCGCCCGCCCCTGCGCCACCAGCCAGTCGCGAAAGCGCCGGGCCCCGCGCGAGGCGCCGGTCCTGGGCGTCAGGGCGCACAGCAGCGTCGGTTCGGCCGCCATGCCCAGCGGCGCCACCAGGCGTCCCGCCGCCAGGTCCCGCTCGGCGAAGGCGTAGGGCACCACCGCCGCGCCCAGGCCGGCGGCGGCGGCCTCGATCATGTAGAAATAGTGGTCGAACTCCCGCACCAGGCCCGGCGCCGGCAGGTCGAGACCCGCGGCCCGCGCCCACTGGTCCCAGCTGTGCAGATAGGTGCGGGTGTGCAGGCGCGGCAGGGCGGCCAGATCGGCCGCCGTCCGGACGCGCGCGGCCAGCTCCGGCGCGACGACGGGCCCGACGAAGGTCTCCAGGAACGGCGTCGCCTCGGCGTCCGCCGACGACGGCGCGTCGGGCTCGCGCATCCGGATCGCCAGGTCCACGCCGTCGGCGCGGAAGTCGAACGGCCCGTTGGATTCGGCCACCCGCACCGGCGTGTCGGGAAACCGCTCCAGAAAGTCCGGCAGGCGCGGGATCAGCCATTTCATCGCGAAGGTCGGCAGGCACGAGACCACGGTCGGCCGAGGTTCGTCCTCGGGCGGACGCGGCACGGCCTCGTCGAGGATGTCAAAGGCCCGGGTCAGCCCCTCGGCCAGCTTCAGACCGGCCTCGGTCATCACCAGGCGATTGCGCGGCCCCTCGGTCAGGGCGACGCCCAGGTGATCCTCGAGCTGGCGGATCTGGCGGCTGACGGCCCCGTGGGTGACGCACAGCTCGTCGGCGGCCAGGGTCATGCGCCCGCGCCGGCCAAAGGCCTCGAAGGCGCGCAGGGCGTTCAGCGGCGGCAGCGGGCGTCGAGCCATGTGACGAAACCTCACAGAGCTCGACCGATAAGTCGTTAGCCGCGCGGACGCAACCGCCGGATAAGCGCAGGCATGGACAGGCAGCGGACATCGTCGCGGGTCACGCCCGCGCAATGGGCGGCGGTCGCGGCCCTTTGGGCGCTGGCGATCTACGGCATGACGGCCAAGCCGGCGCCGAGGCCGGAGACGGCGCAGCTGACAGCCTGCCGCTGAGGCTCGCCCCTTAACCGCAAAACCCCCGCGAAAGCGGGGGTCCAGGTGTTTTATCGTTGAGCGCCAAGCCTTTCGGAAAAAGCCTGGGTCCCCGCTTTCGCGGGGATTTTACGGAGGGTTGGGGCCCTCAGATCACGTAGTCGTACACCACGTCGGCCAGGGTGTGGTCCATGGTCCGGGCCGGCTCTTCGCAGGTGGGGCAGTTGACCAGGCGGGCCGGCACGCCGGCGGCGGTGCAGTGCGGGGGAATGGGCTTGAGCACCACCGAGCCCGAGGCGACCTTGGCGTATTCGCCGACGGTGATGTTGCCCAGCACCTTGGCGCCCGCGCCCAGCAGCACGCCCTTGCCGATCTTGGGATGGCGGTCGCCGCGCTCGGCGCCGGTGCCGCCCAGGGTAACGCCGTGCAGCATCGAGACGTCGTCGCCGACCACCGCCGTCTCGCCGATGACGATGCCGGTGCCGTGGTCGATGAACACGCCCGCCCCGACGCGCGAGGCCGGATGGATGTCGACCTGGAAGACCTCGCTGGCGCGGCTCTGCAGGTAGAAGGCCAGGGTCTCGCGGTTGTTGTTCCACAGCCAGTGCGACACGCGGTGGGTCTGCAGCGCCAGGAAGCCCTTGAAGAACAGGAAGGGCTGGACATAGCCCTTGGTGGCCGGATCGCGCTCGAACACGGCGCGCAGGTCGGCCTCGGCGGCGGCGACGAGGGCCGGATCGCTCTCGAAGGCCTCGGCGGCGAATTCGCGGGCGGTCATGGCCCGCATCTCCTGGTCGCCGAGCTTGCGGGCCAACTGGAAGGTCAGGGCGTCGGCCAGGTTGTCGTGGCTGAGGATCACGGCGTTGAGCAGCGACGCCAGGGCCGGCTCGGCCTTGGCGGCGTGTTCGGCCTGATTGCGCAGGGCGGCCCACACGGGCGGCGCGGCGCGCTCGGTCACGACTTCAAGATGCTTGGCCACGGGGCTCTCCCTTCCCAGCGGAGACTAGAGCATATTTATTCAAAACGCTCCAGCCGGACGGACGGCGTGTGCTTAACGCGCCCCGGAGCATTTCCAAGGGAAATGCTCCGAACTCAAAGATCGCCAGCTCTTTCCGAAGGAAAGGGCTGGAGGACGCGCGCGGCCAGATCGGCCGGCAGCTCGCCCACGGACGCCATATGGTGCACCCGGAGCAGTAACGCCACCGTCAACGAGTCCGGCATCCGCCCAGTGACCGCCGCGTTCAGCGCTTCCTGGAACGGCACGCGGGCCACGGCCAGGTCCTCGGTGTCGTCGGGCGCGGTCTTGGTCGGCGACAGGTCCATCGCCAGGAAGCCGTGGGCGAACTCGTCGCTGATCGAGTTGGAAAGCTCCAGTTTGAGCACCAGCCGCCAGTCGGCGGCGACCAGCCCGACCTCCTCGGCCAGCTCCCGCTTGGCCCCGTCGAGCGGGTTCTCGTGCATCGGCGCGCCGCCCTCGGGGATCTCCCAGCTGTAGTTGCCGCGCGGAAAGCGGGCCTGGCCGACCAGGGTCACCGTGCCGTCGGCGTGCAGCGGCACGATGCCGATCGCCTGGTTCTTGAACGACACCTTGCCGTACAGCGCCGGGCGGCCGGTCGGTGCGACGGTCTGGTACTCCGTCACCTCGATCCAGGGATTGCCGTAGACGACCTTGGCGCTGGTCACGCCCCAGGGCTTTCCGTGCGGCTTCAGCCAGATTGGATCGTCGGACATGGGCTCTCGACTTGTCTGAACCAGGGCGGGGCCATAGGTGACGTTTCTGTAGCGCGCTTTCAGGAGATCGTCTTGGCCGGTTCCGTTCCCCCCGCCCCCGAATTCGGCGAGCCCATCGCGATCGAGCCCGCGCCCGAGGTGCTGGCCTTCCTGGCCCGCCGCCGCTCGGCCTCGGCGATGGCGCTGGTCGCGCCCGGCCCCAGCGAGGCGGAAATCTTCGACCTGCTGCGCCTGGCCGCCCGCGTGCCCGACCACGGCAAGCTTTCGCCCTGGCGGTTCGTGCTGCTGCGCGGGGAGGCCAAGGCCGCCTTCGCCGCGAAGATCGCGCCCCTGGCCGCCGATCAGGCCAATCCGACCAAGGCGACGGCCGCCATGCGCAAGCTGACCACCCCGCCGCTGGCGATCGCGGTGATCTCGCGTCCCGTCCCGCACGAGGTGCCGCAATGGGAGCAGGTGATGAGCGCCGGCGCGGTCTGCACCCAGCTGCTGCTGGCCGCCTCGGCCATGGGCTACGGCGCCAACTGGATCACCGACTGGTACAGCTTCGACGAGCGGGCGCTGAAGATCCTCGGCGTCGCCGAGGGCGAGCAGGTCGCCGGCTTCCTCTACATCGGCACGAGCGCCGAACAGCCGCAGGAACGCGTGCGGCCGGACGTCGCGGCGATCACGAGCGAGTGGAGCGAGTAGAGTCCCTCTCCCCTTGCGGGAGAAGGTGTCGGCGAAAGCCGACGGATGAGGGGTCTCTCAAACGCAAAACGCCGCGACAGCCGATCAGCTGTCGTGGCGTTTCTGTTCGTGCAACCCCTCACCCGACCTCCCTCCGGGAGGCCACCCTCTCCCGCAAGGGGAGAGGGAACGAGTGAAACTACCCCCGGCCGCGATAGGCCGGCACGCCCTGCTCGGGCACCCACAGGCCTTCCGGCGCCGGGCCGGTCTGCCAGAAGACGTCGATCGGGATGCCGCCGCGCGGGTACCAGTAGCCGCCGATGCGCAGCCAGCGGGGCTTGGCGACCTCGACGATCTTGCGGCCCACCTTCACGGTGCAGTCCTCGTGGAACGAGCCGTGGTTGCGGAAGCTGGTCAGGTAGAGCTTCAGCGACTTGCTCTCGATCAGCCAGTCGCCCGGCGCGTAGTCGATCACCAGGTGCGCGAAGTCGGGCTGGCCGGTCACCGGGCACAGCGAGGTGAATTCGGGGGCCACGAAGCGGGCCAGGTACAGCACGTCGTTCTGCGGATTGGGCACGGCCTCGAGCACGGCGGCCTCGGGGCTCTCCGGCGCGGAGACGGTCTGGCCCAGTTGGGTCACGGAAAGTTCGGTCATGGCCGCGATTTAGGCCCGCGCTCCCGGCGAGACAAGCGCCGAAGCCCCGGCTACGGTGTCGCAAACAAGCGTTCGAACGCAGGAGGAAACGGATGACGGGTCGCGACTTCGACGGCTTCACGGTGGTTGTCACCGGCGCGTCCACGGGCCTGGGCCGAGCGATGGCGGTCGAGACCGCCCGTCGCGGCGCCGCGCTCGTCGTCGTCAACTTCGCCAGCAGCGCCCAGGAGGCCGAGGAGACCGCCCGCCAGGTCGAGGCCGAGGGCGCCAGGGCCGTGCTGGCCCGCGGCGACGTCGCCTCCGACGAAGACTGCCGGCGCATCGTCGAAGCCGCCGCCCCCTCGGGCCGGATCGACGCCCTGTTCAACAACGCCGGCGTGACCAAGTTCGCCCCGCGCCACGCCGATCTCGACGCGGTCAGCGCCGACGACTTCCTGCGGCTCTATTCGGTCAACGTGGTCGGGGCCTTCCAGATGGTCCGCGCCGCCCGCAGCCTGCTGGAGGCCGCGTCGCGTCCCGGGGCCGTGGTCAACACCAGCTCGATCGCCGGCGTCATGGGCAACGGCTCGTCGGTGCCCTACGCCGCCTCCAAGGGCGCGATGACGACCATGACGCTGTCGCTGGCCCGCGCCCTGGCGCCCAGGATCCGGGTCAATGCGGTCTGCCCGGGCTTCATCGACACGCCGTGGTTCGGCAAGGCGATGGACGAGGAGAAGATCGAGCGCCTTCGGGCCGGCGCGGCGGCGGCGACGCCGCTGCAGGTCGCCTCCAGCGCCGAGGACGTGGCTGGCGCGGCGGTGTTCCTGGCCTCGCCCGCCTCCCGCCACGTCACCGGCGAGACCCTGCTGGTGGACGCGGGCCTGCACCTGGGCGCGGCGACGATGGCGATGCGCTGAAGCCTCAGCTAAGCCGGAAATGTTCGTTCTGCGGTAACTGTGGCCTCGGACGCCGCTTATGCAGCAAATTCGTCACACATGCCCAAAGTTTAAACGACCTCTGTTCTTATCGCTGGCGCTGTCGCCCTGCTGATTGCAACTAGAGCACGGCCCGCAGTTAATCCCGGCTGTGAACTGACGCGCTTGCAGGCGCCGCACATGTTGGGAGCAAACTCCCGGCGGGCTAACGAAAAGGGGATAGCACGGATGAAGTTCTTCAAGCTTTCGCTGGCGGCCGCCGCCGCGACGGTCGCCCTGGGCGGCGCCGCCATGGCTCAGGAAGTCAGCCTCTCGTACAACGTCGGCATCGCCAGCGACTATGTGTTCCGCGGCGTGAGCCAGACCCAGGAAGACCCGCAAGTGTTCGGCGGCGTGGATGTCGGCTACGGCATCGGCTACGCCGGCGTCTGGGCCTCGAACGTCGATTTCGGCACCGATGACCCGTCGGTGGAAGTCGACCTGTACGCTGGCGTCAAGCCGACCTTCGGCGACATCTCGACCGACTTCGGCGTGCTGTACTACGGCTACGTCGAAGACAAGAACGGCCTGCCCGGCAAGTACAGCTACACCGAACTGAAGGCCGCCGTGTCGAAGCCCTTCGGCAAGCTGAACCTCGGCCTCGCCGGCTACTGGTCGCCGGAATTCCCGGGCAACGGCGGTGAAGCCTCGTACGTCGAAATCAACGGCGCCCTGCCGATCAGCGACAAGCTGACCGTCTCCGGCGCTGTCGGCTACCAGACCGTCGACACCGACGGCTACTTCTCGGGCGTCGGCACCGACTACACCACCTGGAACCTCGGCGCCGGCTACGCCCTCACCGACAAGCTGGCCGTCGACGTCCGCTACTGGGACACCGACGAGCACGACTACGGCGACATCTACAGCTCGCGCGTCGTCGTCTCGCTGAAGGCCGCTTTCTAAGCAGCGCTTCTTCGGTACGAAGATCAGCCGCCCGGGTTCGCCCGGGCGGCTTTTTCTTTGGCTGTTTCCCGGCCTAGCCGGCCCAGGCCGCCTCGACCTCGGCCGCGTCCAGCAGCAGGGCGAAGGACAGGCTGAGGCTCTTCAGCGCCCCCTCGTGCAGGTCGGGCTCGTAGGCCGCGCAGGCGTCGCCGACGACGAACACGTGGTAGTCGCGATGGAAGGCGTCGCGCACGGTGCTGTCGACGCAGCATTCGGTCGTCAGGCCGCAGACCAGCAGGGTGTCGACGCCCCGCGCCCGCAGCAGCGCGTCGAGATCGGTGTCGATGAAGGCGCTGTAGCGCGGCTTGCGCACCACCAGTTCGCCCGGCGCGGGGACGGGACCGTAGAAGTCCGCCCCCGGCGTTCCGGCCCGGCAGATGGCCCGCTCGATCTCCAGATCGCCGCCCCGTCGGCGCATGCGCTCCAGCATGATCGGAGAGTCGCTTTCCGGCCTCGTCTCCAGTCCGACGAACACCACCGGCGCGCCCGCCGCCCGCGCCGCCTCGACCAGGCGCCCGGCCACGACCAGGGCGGCCTCGGCCGACGACAGGTCGACGCCGAACCGGCCGATCACCCCGCCCGGCGCGGCGAAGTCCACCTGCATGTCGACGACCAGCAGCGCCGTGCGCGCCGGGGCGATCCAGGTCGAGAGGCCGTCGTCGGCGCGGAAGGGGGCGGCGTTCAAGGATAGGCCTCCCGCAGGCCGGGCAGAATCTCGGCGCCGAACATGGAAAGACCGGCCTCGTAGTCGGGGAAGATCAGCATCAGCCCGTCCAGCTCGCAGGTTTCGACCAGGTCGCGAATCCGCGCGCCGCAGGTCGCCGGCGCGCCGATCACGGTGCGGGTCATGAACGCCCCCTGGCGCGCGGCGGTCTGCGCCAGGCGTTCG
Organism: Caulobacter sp. GW821-FHT09B11; assembly: GCF_059418205.1. Taxonomy (NCBI): domain Bacteria; kingdom Pseudomonadati; phylum Pseudomonadota; class Alphaproteobacteria; order Caulobacterales; family Caulobacteraceae; genus Caulobacter; species Caulobacter sp. GW821-FHT09B11. The sequence goes on from NZ_JBWKPK010000033.1 coordinate 31,623, forward strand.
GGCGGCACGCCCCAGTTCGACAACATGGTGGTGACCGCCGCCATGTCCACCCCGTCGCGATAGCGATCGGCCAATGCCTGCGCCTCGGCGTCGGTGTCGGCATGGACCACGGTGCACATGGCGTAGGTGCGGACGGCCTTGCCCAGCTCCGCCGCCCGCGCCCTGGCCCGGCGGCTGGCGTCGCGCAGGGCCGCCTCGTCCTCGCCGCCGATGAAGCAGGCGTCGGCCTCGGCCACGGCGAAGGAGAAGCCGCGCTCGGACACCCCGGCGCAGATCAGGTCGGGCCGCGGACGCGACAGCGGCTTGGGTTTGGACCGGCAGTCCTGCAGCGAGAAGAACCGTCCCTCGTGGGTTACGCTGTCCTCGGCCCACAGCCGCTTGACCAGGCGCGTCCACTCCTCGGCCAGTTCGTAGCGGTCGTCGTGGCTGAGGGTGTCGTCCCAGGCGCTCATCTGGGCGAACTCGTCGCGATAGGCGCCGGCGACGATGTTGAGACCCGCGCGACCACCGCTGATGTGATCCAAGGTGGCGATCATCTTTGCGGCCACGGCCGGGTTCTGCAGCAGGGGATGCAGGGTGGCCCAGATCTTCACGCGGCTGGTGGCCTCGGCCAGGGCCGCCATCAGGGTGACCGACTCCAGGGCCGAGCCCCAGTGGTCGGTCTGCCCGCCGAAGCCGCGGAACTTGGCCATCGACATGATGAAGTCGAGGCCGATCTCGTCGGCCAGCACGGCGGCGGCGCGGTTCTGGGCGTAGAGGCCGTCGAGCGGCGGCGTCGTCTTCGAGACGATCCAGCCGCCATTGGCCACGGGCAGGAAGACGCCGAATGCCTTGCGTCCGTCCTGGTGCCCCATCGTCGCCTCCCTGTCGCTCGCCCTGCCGGCGAGTCGGCGCGACCATAGACCAAAAGGATGACGCTGGGAGACCCTGAGGGAGACCCGGGGGAAGACCTCAGAGCGTGGGGGCGGCCTCGGCCTCCGCCACGGCCGCGACGCGCGGCTTGGGCGGACGCATCAGCAGGGCGGCGACGAACACCACCGCGGTCAGGGCGGCGAACAGCTCGAAGGTCTGGGTGAAGCCGCCCAGCCGATCGCGCATGAAGCCGCCGATGAACGGCCCGGCCGCCGAGACCGCGCCCACCAGGCAGACCAGCGAGAAGAGCTCGACGTTGTTCCTGCGGCCGAAATAGTTGAGCAGCAGCAGGCTGACGGCCAGTACGGTGAGGCCGAAACCCAGGCCCACGCCCACGGCGTAGAGCGCCTGCAGCGGCAGGGTCGTGGCCCGTGACAGCGCCAGCAGGCCAACGACCAGAAGGCCTTGCGCCAGGGCCAGCAGCCAGCGCGGATCGACCCGGTCGCCCACCGCCCCGCCGGCCAGGCGGGCGGCGACCTGCATCAGGCCCTCGGCGCTCAGCGCGCCAGCCGCCACCACGCCGGCCACGCCCAGCTGGGTCAGGTGGGCCTGGGTCAGGCTGGCGGCGGTCACCCCGGCCAGCAGGTGGCTGAAATAGGCCGCCACCAGTATGGCGAACTGCGGGGTGCGCACGGCGTCTCGGACGCTCCAATCATGGTCGGTGCGGAAGACGCGCGGATGGGCCGGGGCGGCCTTGGCGTCGGCGGCGGTCAGGCGGTCCATGGCCCGGCCCGCCTCCTCCAGCCACTTGGGGCCGCCGACCACGGCCGCGCAGAGCAGGCCCAGCACGCCGATGGCCAGCGCCTGCAGCGCCCAATAGACCCGCCAGTGGCCGTCGAAGGCGCTCTGGCTGGCCAGCACCATCAGCGGCCCGGCCACGCCGCCCAGGGCGCCGCAGGTGAAGTAGATGCCGAACGGCATGGCCCGCTGGCGGAAGATCGCCGACAGCACATAGGTGCCGGGGATCAGGGCCGCGGCCTGGAAGCCGACGCCCAGCAGGGCCGTGGCCAGGAAATAGGCCGGCAGGCCGTGGATGTTGGCCATCAGGGCCAGTCCCCCGGCCATCACCGCCGCGCCCGCCACAAGGGTCGCGCGCACGCCCCAGCGGCGGATCAGCAGGGTCGGCAGCCAGGACGAAGCGCCGGTGGCCACGCCCATGATCGAGAAGCCTAGGAACGCGTGCTCCCAGCTCCAGCCCAGCTCGGGAACCATGGCCGGAATGACCACGCCCAGCGACGAATAGGTCGCCGCGGTGATCAGGAACAGCAGCAAGCTGAAGGCGCCCAGCAGCAGCCAGGGGCGATGCTGGATCCGGACATGGGCCATCAGAAGCGCCTCGCGAGGGTGACCCGCCACTCCCGCCCCTTGCCGGGCAGGGCGGCGAGGTTGGCGTAGGTGTCGGCGACGGGCGTGAAGTAGAGCTCGTCGAACAGGTTGTCGATGTTCAGCGTGGCCGTATAGGGGCCGTACTCGTAGGCGACCGAGCCGCTGGCCACGGCGTAGGCCGGATAGACCGGCGCGCCGGGCACCGTGCCCGAGGTCTTGGTCACGTGGGTCACGCCCAGAGTCGCGAAGACCTTGCCCCAGTCGTGCTGGTCCGAGGCGTAGGCGCCGTACAGGCTGACCACCGACTTGGGGATCAGGGTGTAGTCGTAGTCGCCCGGCCGGATGCTGGCGAAGCTCCACACCACATAGGCCCCGCCATAGCCGTCCGCGCCGCTGACCCCGGCGGTGTAGGTCGGGATGTACTGGAACGAGGTGTCGGGGCCCTTCACCGTGGTGTGCTGGCTGTTGCCCGAGAAGGTGAAGCTGAAGTGGTCGCTGGCCAGCCACCGCACTTCCAACTCGACGCCCTTGGCGCGGGTGCCGGTCGGCGCAGCGTTGATCCCCGTCAGCTGGGTGCGGTTCTGGCGATAGCCGGCCAGGGAGCCGATCAGCGTGCCCTTCAGCCACTGGAACTTGACGCCCGCCTCGGCCAGATCGCTGTCCGACAGCCAGGCGTCGCTGGCGTCGGCCACGAGGCCCGGCGCGATGTCGCCCGCCTGGCTCATCTCCAGGGCCGAGGCTTCGGCATAGGTGACGTAGGGCATCAGGCCGAAGGGCGCCTTGTAGCTGACGCTGGCCGTATAGGTCCCCTTGCCCTTGGCCGCCTTCTGCACGCCGGCGACGGTGTAGCTGAGATAGCCGACGTCCTCCGAGGTGACGTCGTAGTCGTCATAGCGGCCGCCCAGCATCAGGTTCAGGCGCTCGCCCAGGGAGATGTCGGTGGTGAAGAACACGCCGGCCTGCGTCCACTTGGAGTGGTTGTCGTTCTCCCACGCCACGCCGTCGCCGGGATTGAACGGACTGCCGATGATGTCGGTCGCCGTGGCGCCGTGGGCGAGGTCGCGGCGATCCAGCGCGATCAGGCCGCTGTTGAAGCTTTCGCGCCGCCGGCCGTCGAAGGCCCGATACGAGGCGCCGACGAACGACTGGGCCCGCACCGCCCCGTCGAAGGCCTCGTTGCGGAAGTCCCAGGTCAGGCGCGCCTCCCAGACGTCGCTGTCGAACCAGGCCGGATAGCCGTAGGAGACGAAGCGCTTGTTCTCCAGGGCGTCGTAGAACAGCTGCAGCTTGATGGAGCTGTCGGGCGACAGCTTGCGGCCGATGTCGAAATAGAGGGTGTCGGTCGCCGTCTTCGAGAAGTCGGCCGCCGAGACGTAAACCGTGCGCGGCGACAGCCTGGTCGCGCCCACCCCGGTGTCCAGCGTGTGGGCCGCGTCCGTCGTCGGATAGCCGTAATAGGCCAGGTACAGGGCGCTGGCGTAGGGGTAGGAACCGATCTCGCCAGGCGTCAGCCGACCGTTGCCGTCGCTGTCGACCAGGCTCGTATCTCGGCCGGTGACATAGGTCCCGTTGTCGATCAGGTCCTGCGTCAGGCGGTTCCAGCCCGAGGTCTGCACGTCGCCCTGCGAGCGATAGATCATGCCGCCCAGCGCCACGCTCCAGCCGCCGCCCAGGTCGAAATCGGCCGAGACCTGGCCGGTCTGCCGCCTGGGATAGATCCCGTGGTAGAAGCTGTGGCTGTCCTCGACCTCGCCATAGAGGTGGACCCCGCCGATCACCTGGCCGACCTCGACCGGCAGCCCGACCTGGGCCGTGGCGTCCTTCTTGTTGTAGCTGCCGTAGGTGAGGGTGATCTCGCCCTCGGGCTTTTCCAGATAGCCGCCCTCGCCCTTTCCGGACTTCGGAATGAAATTCAGCATGCCGCCGACCTTGCCCGAGCCGTAGATCGGGGTCGGCGGGCCGCGCACGATCTGGATCTGCTCGGCGGCCCCGATCGGCGTCGCATAGGTGCCGCGGTTCTCGACCCTCTTGAAGCCGCGGAAGTAGTTTTCCGCCAGGGTGCCGCGGATGTTGAGCGCCCCGGGCACGCCGTAGAAGCTGGCCGTGTAGGTCCCCGGCGACACCGCCGTCAGGTCGTCGATGGTCTCGACGCCATAGCGTTGCAGGGTCAGGTCGGAGACGAAGCTGGCCGAGCGCGGGGTCTCGATCAGCGGCTTGTCCAGGCCGAACACCGTGTCGTTCGGCTGCTTTTCCAGCAGGCCCGCATTGCGGTCGCGGGCCGTCACCACCACAGCGTCGACTTCCGTCAGCTGGTCGGCCGCCCGCGCCGAGGAGACGGCGGCGAGGCCGGCGAAGACGCCGATGGAGGCGACACTGGCGAGAAGGACGAGACGACGGGACATGCGGCAGGCTCCGGGAAGCGGCGCCTTGGGCCCCGCCTCGCCGCACCAAATGGGGATGGCTTGACGTTCGTCAAAATCTCTTCTGACATTTTAGAACGAATTGCCAGAACCCTGTGTCGCGAAAGCCTCACAGTTGGCGAGACGTTCCGCCGGCTGTCGCGCGCCGGCCACAGGATCTCACGAGGCCAGGCGCCGGGCCTCGATCCGGCGTGACCCGGCCTCGACCCGCAGCTCGTAGTGGTCGCCCTGGGTCACGTCGTGGACGTTGCGGGGACGGTGGGCGACGACATTGATCCCGCCCGCGTGGCGCAGGCTGTCGAACAGGATCCCCGCCCCGCCCGAAGCGCGCACCGCCTCGCCCAGCACCTGGCCGGCCGCATAGTCGTCGCTGGCATAGACCTCGGGCCGCGCCGCCTGCCGGCCGCGGATGTCCAGATAGTCGCCCTCGAGCCTGGCCGAATAGACCCGGTATTGGCGAGACAGGCTCCGGGCGCCCGTGGCGACCGCCTCGCGCCGCAGATGGTGGGCCACCTCGGCCACCGCCGTCGTCAGTTCGGCGGCGGCGTACCAGGCGCCGAGATCCGGACCGTTGAAGCGCATGCCGCCGGGCGCGACGTGCAGGAACGACGCCATGACGATGCTGGCGTTGGTCCGGCCATAGACCCGCTCACCGATCGGCAGGCGCGCCACGCGCTCGGCCACCAGGCGGTCGTTGGTCCAGCCGGCCAGGTCCATCACCGCGTCGAGATCGGCCGCCGTCGCCACCGTGTCGAACAGGCCGATCGGCGGAAAGCGCGACGGGATAAGCCGGTAGCTCGGCTGCGGCGCCGGCGCGTAGGCCTCGCTCACGAGAAGACGATCTCGGCGTCGTCATAGGGGCGGAAGTCGCGGTCGAGATCGCCCGGCGGCATGTAGAGCCCGCCCCGCGCCGCATCGAGGAAGCGGCGTACGCTGATCAGGCCGTCCTGGGTTCCGCAGGTCAGCACCTCCAGCGGCTGCCGGCCGCCGAACAGCGGGGCTGTATGCGGCGTCCGCAGCCAGGCGATCGCCTCCCGCTCGCTGGCGTGCAGCACGCCCAGGGCCTGGTGCACGCCCAGCACCGCCGAGATCCGGGTCAGCATGTCGAGATCCAGCGTGACGTCGCGATGCTCCCGCACCGCCTTCACCCAGTTGTAGTAGGTCGAGCGCGACGGCAGGCCCAGCACCAGCAGGCGCTGGTCTTCGGACAGGTCCCACAGGTCGGCGATGGCCAGGAAGGTGCGCAAGCCCGGCCCGCTCAGCCGGCGACGGTTGGCGGGCGAGAAGCGCGACAGGTCCAGCTCGGCCGAACCGGCGACGACTTCGACGGGTTTGCGCTTGGCGACGGACATGCGGGCCTCCATCCAGATCGGAATATAGTCCAGATCTGGACTTAGTGGAAGAGGCGCGCCTGAAAGCCCCCTTCCCCCTTGATGGGGAAGGGCCGGGGATGGGGGTGACCTGCTGAGCCGACGGCAGTGCGCGGCGGCCAGCGCCGCGACCACCCCCACCCAACCCTCCCCCATCGAGGGGGAGGGCTTGAGGTCATGCCTCGACCTGCGGCCGCTGCACGGCCTCGGGCGTCACGCTCAGCACCCGCATCATCGCCGCCTTCGAGGCCTCGACGTCGCCGCTGGCGATGACGTCGGCGACCTCGCGGTGCTGCTCGATGTCGGCCATCAGCTCGGCCTCGGTGGCCCCGCCGAACGAGAACACCCAGAAGCGGGCGGCCTTGTGCTGCAGCGGGATCAGGATCCGGGCCAAAGCCAGGTTGCCCGAGGCGCGGGCGACGGCGGCGTGGAAGCGCTGGTCCATGGCCACCAGGGCCGGCAGGTCGCGGTTGCGGGCGGCCTCCTCGGCACCGTCGAACACGGCCTTGATGGCGGCGGCGTCGGCCTTGGAGGCGTGGCGGGCGGCAAGGCCCGCGCAGTGCGGCTCGATCAGGGCCCGGGCCTCGTAGCCCTGGCGCAGGTCCACCAGATCCAGCGGCGCCACCGTGGTGCCCGAGCGAGCCCGGCGGATGACCAGGCCCTCGAGCGCCAGCCGCCCCAGGGCGTCGCGCACCCCGGCCAGCCCGGCGTCGTAGCGCGCCGCCAGCGACTGCTCGTCCAGCCGCGCGCCCGGCGGCAGTTCGCCCAGGATCAGGTCGAGCAGGATCTTCTCGTAGACCTTGGCCTTCTGCAGGTCGGGCGACCAGTCCTCCAGACCCGACGACGAGCAGACGTCCAGCACCAGCATGCGCGAACGCGCGCCGCCGGCGACACCGTCGTCAGGGGCCCGCAAGGGCGAAGGCTGGCGCACGAAACCGCTCCCGAAGGTTGTCTTCGGACTGATAGGTAAGCTGAAATGTCAGTTTCGCCTAGAGGCTACGTACCCGTAAGGGTGCGGGCGTGGGCGCCGCCCCGTCCAGATCCGCGGCGAAAACCTCGTCCTCGACGAGGACCACGCAGGGTCCCGATCAGGCGCCCTGCATCGGCGGCTGGAACAGGCCGGTCGGCGAGGCGGTGAACACTTCGCAGCCGTCTTCGGTCACGCCGATCGAGTGCTCGCACTGCGACGACAGCGACTTGTCGCGGGTCACGGCCGTCCAGCCGTCGCCCAGCACCTTCACCGCCGGCTTGCCCAGGTTCACCATCGGCTCGATGGTGAAGAACATGCCCGCCTTCAGCACCGCGCCCTGACCGGGACGGCCGAAGTGCAGGATGTTGGGCGAGTCGTGGAACACCTTGCCCAGGCCGTGGCCGCAGAAATCGCGCACGACGCTGCAGCGCTGGGCCTCGACATAGGACTGGATGGCGTGGCCGATGTCGCCCAGGGTCGCGCCCGGCTTCACCGCCGCCAGACCGCGGGCCAGGCTTTCATAGGTGATGTCCACGAGGCGGCGGGCGCGCGGCCCGACCTCGCCGACGCCGTACATCCGCGAGGTGTCGCCGTGCCAGCCGTCGACGATGACGGTGACGTCGATATTGGCGATGTCGCCCTCGCGCAGCGTCCAGTCGCCCGGGATGCCGTGGCAGACCACGTGGTTGCGCGAGATGCAGACGGTCTTGGGATAGCCGCGATAGAACAGGCAGGCCGGCAGGGCGCCGTTGTCGAGGATGAACTCGCGGGCCAGCGTGTCCAGGTGGTCGGTCGAGACGCCGGGCGTGACGTGCGGGATCAGCATGTCCAGGCACTCGGCGGCCAGGCGGCCGGCCTTGCGCATGCCTTCGAAGTCTTCCGGCTTGTGGATCTTGATCTGGCCCGTGCGGGTTTCGGTCTCGATCTCAAAGGCGTCGTCGAGGGTCATGGGCGGCTCAATCTCAAACGGGGCGCGTCTCGCGAGGGAGCGCCGGAACTGGAATGTCGGTCGGACCTATGTCGCGACTATAGCACGGAAGTTCAACCGGCGCACCGCGTGCTCCCTTCGCCCATCAAGGGGATGGAGCCCCTAGCGCTTCCAGACGATCGGCCGCGCGATCCGGATCTCTTCAGTGCTCATCGCGCACGCCCAGACCATGATCTCCACCCCCGCCTCGGCCGCGACGTCCAGCCCGCGCGCGAAGGCCGGATCCAGTTCGCGGCAGGCCTGGAAGGCCTCGCAGTCCTCGCGCTGCACCACGAACAGCGCCACCGCACGGTGCCCCTCGGCGACCTGGGCTGCCAGGTCCTCCAGGTGGCGGGCCGAGCGGGCGGCCTTGCAGTCGGGGAATTCGGCCAGGCCCGGCGAGCGCGACAGGTGGACGTTCTTGATCTCCAGCCAGCACGGCGGCCGGTCCGGATCGGTCAGCAGGAAATCGACCCGGCTGGCGGCGGCGTACTTCACCTCCGGCCGCACGTTGGCGTAGCCGGTCAGTTCGGGGATCACCCCATTGGCCAGGGCCTCGGCCGCCAGCTTGTTGGGCAGCATGGTGTTGACGCCCACCAGGCCGGTCCCGTCCGGCCCGGCCGCCTCGACCAGTTGCAGCGTCCAGGCCAGCTTGCGCTTGGGATCGTCGGAGAACGACACCCACGCCCCCTGCCCCGGCAGGTTCACCCCCAGCATCGCCCCGGAGTTCGGACAGTGCGCGGTCACTTCGCGCCCGTCGTCCAGCACCAGGTCGATGAAGAAGCGCTTGTAGCGCTGGACGATGCGTCCGTGGGTCAGCGGTGAAGGAAGCAGCATGGGCGCGAGGGATCCGGAATTGAACGCGAACGCCCTTTGACGAACCACCATGGGGCGAGTAACGGTCGATCGGGGCGAGGGGGCTTGATCTTGCGTGTTTTCGTTGCGGCCTTGGCCGCGGCTTTATCCTGTCTGGCGGCCGGCGCAAGCCGCGCCGACGAGCGTATCGACGCCGAACGCTTCGCGCGGCCCGACGCTTTTGCGAGCATCTCGCTTTCCGAGGACGGCGCGCGCATCGCGGTCGTCTCCCAGCGCGACAGCCTCGACGTCCTGCGGGTCTATCACACCGACCGGCTGGCCGACGGCCCTTCGGCCGAATACGCCCTGGGCGCGGCCCGCACCGCCGAGTGGGCCGCCTGGAAGGGCGAACGCCTGCTGTTCGGCGTCGGCATGCCCGAGCGCGGCCGGACCAACATCCTGTCCATGCGGACGCGCCTGTTCTCCACGGACGAGCGGCTGCAGGCCTTCACCAACCTCGTCAAACGCCCCCGCCACGTCATCTACACGCCCCAGTTCCAGGACCGGATCGCCAGCTTCCTTCCCGCCGATCCGGACGGCGTGCTGGTGGCCGTGGACTGGGTCGATCCGCTGCATCCGGGCCTCATGCGCCTCGACGTCCGCACCGGCGAAGCGACCCGCGTGCTCGATCGCGACAAGAACATCGTCGGCTGGGTGGTCGACGCCGACGGCCGTCCGCGGCTGGGCGTGGGCGACAGCGTTCGCGACCAGTCGCGGCTGTTCAACCTGGCGCCCGACGGCGCGTTGACCCCGGCCACCGACGAGACGACCGACATCGCCGCCCTGGGCTTCGACGGCGACCCGGACCGCCTGGTGGTGGTGTCCGACCACGAGAACGGCGTGGAGGGGCTGTATGTCTACAGCCTTTCCCAGAAGCGCTTCCTGAGCCGGCTGTTCAAGGACGAGCGCTACGACGTCGGGGGCGCGATTTTTTCTCCCGACGGCCGGCGGGTGGTGGGCGCCCGATACGTGGCCGACGGCCGCCGCACGGTCTATTTCGATCCCGAAGCCAAGGCGCGGGCCGCGCGCATCGCGCAGCTGGCCGGATCGGAGAACGTCTTCGTCCACGACCAGAGCCGCGACGGCCGCTTCGTCGTCGCCGGCGTCGTCGAGCAGGAACGGCTGGTCGCCTCGGTCTGGATGGACCTGAAGACCGGCGAGACGCGACCGTTCGCGCGCTTCCAGCCCGCCCTCGACGGCGCGGCGCTGGGGCGCAAGTTCGCCGTGCGCTTCAAGGCGCGGGACGGCATGGACATCCCCGCCTACGTCACCCTGCCGCCTGGCGTCGCCAGCCTGAACCAGGCGCGGAACCTGCCGTTCGTCGTCATGCCCCATGGCGGTCCGGAGGCGCGGGACGACATCGGCTTCGACTGGTGGGCCCAGTTCGTGGCCACCCGCGGCTACGCCGTGCTGCAACCCAACTTCCGGGGCTCCACCGGCTACGGCGAGGCCTTCCGCAAGGCCGGCGAGCGCGCCTGGGGCGCGGCCGTCTATCAGGACGTGATCGACGGCGGACGCTGGCTGGTCCAGTCGGGCCTGGCCGATCCGCGGCGGATGTGCGTCGCCGGCTGGTCGTTCGGCGGCTACCTGGCCCTGGCCGCGGCGACCGATCCCGACCCAGGCCTCTTTCAGTGCGCGGCGTCGATCGCCGGTGTCGCCGACCTTCCGGACCTGATCGAGTCCCAGGGCCGCTTCTATGGCGGAGACCTGGCCACGCGTCGGCTGATCGGACACGCCCGGCGTGATCGCGCCCGTCTGGTGACGGAGTCGCCGGCCCGCCGCGCCGCCGCGGCGGCCATGCCCATACTGATCGTGCATGGCGACGTCGACCAGGCCGTGCCGGTCGAGCAGTCGCAAACCATGGTCGCGCGCCTGAAGGCGGCGGGAAAGCCGGTCGACTATCTCGAACTGCCCCTGGCCGATCACGGCCTGTCGCGGCAGAAGGATCGCCTGGCCATGCTGCGCGCGCTGGAGGCCTTTCTCGACGCGCACCTGCGGGCCCCGGCCCCGACGCTCGCCGCCGTTCCCTGACGCGAGCCCCGGCGCCGACCAGGACAAGGGCGATGACGGTTGCGACGCGCCTGCCGTCGCCTTAAGTCGAAAGCGTTCCAGGGAGTTTCGCCGCATGGTCGATCGTGTCACCGCCGCAGTCCTGATCATCGGCGACGAGATCCTGTCGGGCCGCACCCAGGACGTGAACCTCAACGCCATCGCCAAGTACCTGGCGACCTATGGCGTCGACCTGGCCGAGGCCCGCGTGGTGCCCGACGTCGAGCAGGAGATTGTCGAGGCCGTCAACGCCCTGCGCATCAAGTACGACTACGTCGTCACCACCGGCGGCATCGGCCCCACGCACGACGACATCACCGCCGACTCGGTGGCCAAGGCGTTCGGCGTCACGGCCCCCGAGCACCCCGAGATCATGGCCTTGCTGCGCGAGCGCTGGGGCGAGCCCAACGCCGCCCGCCGCCGCATGGCGCATGTGCCGGAAGGCGGGACGCTGGTGAAGAACCCCGTCCAGGGGCCGCCCGGCTTCCAGAAGGAAAACGTCTTCGTCCTGGCCGGCGTGCCGGCGATCATGCGCGGCATGCTCGACGACGTCGGTCCGCGCCTGCGCACCGGAGCCGTGGTGGTGGCGACCACCGTCCGCGTCACCGGCACCGGCGAGGGCACGATCGCCGCGCCGCTGGAGGCCGTCGCCAAGGCCCATCCGGACCTGTCGATCGGCAGCTACCCGTTCTTCGCCCCGCCGGACGTCTACGGCGCCAGCCTCGTGATCCGCGGCCGCGACCCGGCCGAGGTCGAGGCCGCCGCGGTCGAACTGGAGAAAACCCTGGCCGACCTCGGCGTCACGGGCGTGGAGCGGCTGGAGGCCTGAAGCATTTTCGATGCGAAGCGGATTCCGCTTCGCGTGAAGAAAATGCGTTAAAACAAAGAATTAGTTCTGACCTGATGCAATCAGGTCGAAACTCTAATCCTCCTCGCCGGCCTCGATCATCGCCTGGGCCAGGCCCACCATCGCCCGCTGGGTCTTGGGACCGGCCTGGGCGTAGGCGTTCAGCAGGTCCAGCGCGCCGGGCAGGGTCAGGGCCGCCAGCATGCCGGCGCTCTCCTCGGCGGGGGCGTCCTCGCCCACCAGGGTGGCGACCGTGGTCTCCAGCCGGGCGGCGATGCGCACCAGCATCGAGGCCGAGACGCGGTTCTCGCCGCGCTCGTACTTCTGGATCTGCTGGAAGGTCAGGCCGAGCGCCTCGGCCAGCTCGTCCTGGCTGATCTTCAGATAGCGACGACGAATACGGATGCGCGTTCCGACGGCGAGGTCGATGGGATCCGGGCCGGCTGTCGTCATCTAGGCATGTCCGAAGATCGAAGAACTCGGCTATCTATCGGCGTGGCCGCCCCGCGCCGCAACGCACTTCATCCCTAGATCGAGTGGAGCCGATTCGCTCGCCCCCATGGACACGCCTTCCAACCCCGCCGCCGGCCTCGAACTTCTGACCAAACGCGAGCGCGAAGCCCTGCGCCTGGTCAGCGAACACAGGCTTTCCAAGGAGATCGGCCCGCTGATGGGGGTCTCCAAGTCGCGCGCCGACGCCCTGGTGGAAAGCGCCTGCCGCAAGCTGGGCGTCAACGGGCGCCGGGCCGCGGCGCGGGTGCTGAGCGAGCACGAACGGGGAATCGATCCCACAGGCGCCGTCGCCGCCGACTATGGGATTCGATCCCACCCCGACCCAATCGGACTGGCGGGCGCCCCGCCGTCCTCGCCACCGTCGGCCTTGCGTAGAACCGAGGCTTACGACGACCGTGACATCCGACACCACCGATCAGAAGACAGCCGCTCCAGTCAGCCTGCAGGAACATCGCCTGGGCATGCTGGTGTGGAAGGCCCGCCAGATCCGCCAGGCGGTGAGCGCCTTCGAGCAGGCCTGGCCGCCCCTGCCCCCCGAGCCGCCGGTCCCGCCCTTCGGCTGGTCGCAACTGCAACGCCAGCTGACCGACCTGGCCCCGCCCGAACTGGCCCCGCTGGTGACCGACCTGGTCTCGGCGATCCGCAAGGAATCCGCCGCCAAGCCGCCCGAGATGGTGCTGAGGGAGATCCTGACCATCACCGCGACGGTGCTGGACGAGGGCTTCCGCGAGAAATGCGCGGAGGATTCGACCATGCTCTGACCCCCGCCTTCCGCCTGCTGGCCGTCCTGGCCATCGCGCTCGGCTTCGCCATGCTGATCGGCGGGCTGCTCGGCGCGCGCCAGGTGGTCGAGCTCTTCCAGAACCTGCGCCACGGCTGAGGCCGCCTTTCCCCAGAAGGCGCCCGCCGGCGCCTTCGCTCAACGTCCGGACCGCGCCCGCCGAAGCCGCCGGATCTCTCGAGGGGAACTCCACATGAACCGCCGCATCGTCGCCGAACATCTCGCCACCCGCCTGTTCACCGCCGAGGAGGCCGTCGACAACACCCTGGCCGCCATGGGCGAGCTGATCGCCGCCATGCCCCGCGCCCGCCTGCAGGCCAGGATCGCCGCCGGGGTCGGCCAGCTGGCCGTCGACCACGTGATGGAGGCCGCCTCGGGCCTGGCCGAGGTCCGCCGCTCCCTCATCGCCGCCCACGGCGCCCTGGCCGACGCCAAGGACCAGATCGGCCTGCGCCGCGTCACCCTGGTCGGCGGCGGCGACAAGGAGGAGCCCGACTCCACGCGCGGCCGGCTCGAGGTGGTGAAGTCGGCCTGAGGCCCCGCGCCGACCTCCGCCCTTTCCCAATCACGCGAGTCATCGCGACAATGGCCCCCGGACACGTTCGGGGGCCGCCTTGTTCTCAATCCTGCCGACCCAGCTGGGCGCCGGCGCCATGTTCGTCATCTGCGGGATCGCCCTGTGGATCGGCGGCCGGCTGGAACGCGGCCTGGCCATCGCCACCATCATCGCCTGGGTCGGCTCGGCCGCCCTGGAGATCGACGACCACCGTATCCCCCAGTGGGGCATCTTCGCCGTCGACCTCGTCTATCTCGGCGTGCTGGGCAGCGTGGCCCTCTTCGACCGCCGGATCTGGCTGCTGTTCATGGCCGCCTTCCAGCTGCTGATCGTGCTGACCCACGTCGCCTTCGCCCTCGACCGCTCGCTGATGCAGTGGGGCTTCTTCTCGGCCTACTACCTGTGGAGCTACGCCGAGCTTGTGGCCTTCGCGGTCGGATTGGCGGCGCTGGCCTGGCGACAGAGAAAACAGGCCCGCCGCTGAAGACAGGTGGCCGGCCCGGGCTGGGACGCGCGAGCCGGCCGGCGTCCGGCAGTGTGGAGTGGAAGACGAACGCGCCCCCGCACTCGCCGGAGTCGCCGCCGCCATCTGTGCGCTGACGCACACGCGGCCCAAGATCGCCGAAACAGCTGGTGCGGGCAGAACTCGACATCGCCCAAGCGAGCAATGGCCCACACGCTTTCAACCCTTAAGCAGGTCAATCAGCCTTTTTATGAACCCCCACATGGCGAAAGATTGGATCGCGATTGGCGGACAACAACATCACACGGCGAAGCTCATCACGCGCGGATTCCAGCGCCGCACAGCAAGCATTGAGATTTTCCGCAGTGGCCGCCTCAGAAGAGAAGGAATCCGATGGCACGACTGCCTTGGTGAATGATCCCAGCGCTACAGCAATCATTTGGTAGTCTTTACCTCTTGAGAACGCCTCCGCGATACGATTCTCAAGAATTGATAGCTTCACGAAAGGTTCAGAGGAGACCGCTTGGTTTTGCTCGCCGCGTGCAGCTCGATGTATCCCTGTCAACGTCGATGTTTTGCAATCGTCAACTGCCTCCAGAGCCCGACTGCAGCGACGTGAATGCGACAGCGCCATCGGTGTGACGAGAGCTGTCACGATACCGCCGATACCTAGCGCGGCGACTAGCGGGCCAGCGAGCGGAAGTAGAGCTGTAAGAATGCTAGAATTAGTGGGCAAGGGCGCGATGCTTATGGGCCGCGATAGCTATCTTGACCCAGACTTCTTCCTCACGCTCTCGGTTGTTGGGAAAGCGCACGGTCAGCAACGCGCGAAGCGTCGCCTCGTCAAAGCCCTCCTCTATCAGGCCACCAAAAGCCTCTTCAAGAAACGATGGGGCGACGGCACCGGTGCCGTCAAAATCGACAAACACCCGGTCGCCTCGCTTCAGTGCGGGCACGAGGAATTCTCGCCGAAATTTCTGACCATTGGCATCCTTGCTATGCTCAGGAAAACGGCCAAACGGTTTGGAGTGAAAATCGCGCGCGACGAGGATGTCCATCAGTTCACCGTTGAGACTGCTTTAGCGGACCAGACAAGCGCCATACGACCAAGGTTCCAGGAAAATTCTTCCGAAACCCATAACACGCTTCGCGAGGCTCCGCTGCCGACTCATGTGATGCCGTTTTCGTGAAGCGATACCCCCCCTTGCCGCTGATGATCTGCAGCGCGCCGGAAACAGACGACTGCTCCACTAGCGCGATCATCTGCGGCAGGCCATTGCCATGCCGCTCGGGAGCGATCCCCTCCCTTCGCGCCCGCACCACAGCCTCCAACACGTGCTTATCCCTACGGACTATCGGAGCGTCTGATTTGCCCGACCAATATGCGTCGATCACCGCTGGCATTGTCTGAGGGGCTCGCGTCGGGATTCCGACCCCATGATCAAGGGCGTAGAACAACACGTCGCGTCGTTTGTGATCCACGACCCCAGCAAACCACCACCGATGCGGGAGGTGCGCCTTGTCGCTGGCGTTAGGACCATCATACGCATGGCTAATGACGTTGGTCATCGCCTCTTGAAGAGCGACCTCAACATCGTTTGCATAAGCGTTGTCATCGAATAACTGACGTGTGACGTGCGCCACCTCGCTGAGGCGGTCCTGCACATCGGTCGGCCCACCCGATCTGACCAGCAAAACGCTCTTATCGCGCGTGCGCTTACGGCCAGTGAATGGCGAAACGATCCGCAAGTGCCGAAAGAAGCCAAACGCTTCTAGGGTTCGGCAAACAGCTTCGGACAAAGGGAAATGCCCGTAGATTGTGCGCTTCGCCAACTTCGCGCACCTCTCCATTTCCGCCGTGAGGAGTAAACACCCCGATCGCGATATATGCTCGCAACCAGAGAGATCGACTAAAACTCGAGCGTCTGTCTTCACAACGGCGTCATGAAGATCTTCGAGAAATTGGGAGGTTTTGGGTAGCGCGTCTCTGAGGATCCCAATGCGGGCTGGAGCCACAACAGTAAGCTCAATGTTCGGCCGATCGTCCAAAGGCTCCCCCAAGCCAAAGCACGATCTTTTTGATCACGCTGCGCGGATTGGAACCGTAGACGGACAAGTTGCAAACGGCAATCTAGCGCGTCAGCTACGAAATGTTGCCTATGAGTTAGGCAAAGGGTCATCCCGCTCACGCCAATCAGCAGCGCTGCCCAGCCGTTTTGTTCCGGCCTCACGCCGCTCGCGAGCCTGCTCAACGCTTGGGAGAGCCTGGAAAATAGAATAAATTCAACAACATTATCGAAAAACACAACTTATCGGCGGCTGGCCTCCGAAATCTATCTAAGTCATTGAAATTGCTTGGTGCGGGCAGCCGGGGTCGAACCGGCAAGGCCTTGCGGCCGGCGGATTTTAAGTCCGCTGCGTCTACCAGTTTCGCCATGCCCGCGCGCTGGTGACCCTGGCCTAGCCTAGCCGCGCAGGGTCGTCGAGCCCCCAGGTCGGCGCTCGCTGCATGGGGAGGGTGGAACCGAAACACAATCGGAGGCTTATCGGTAGAGGGAGAGAAAAACCCAGGACCGATCGCGCCCGCCGAGAACCCGTCCTCGGCGGCGATCGTTCGTGGCCGCGTCTCCCGTGGGGAAGAACCGTCCATGACCGGCGCGCCTGTCGATTTCCGGACCATCGACTACGAAGCGGTGCTGGCCGCCTCCTACACGCGCTTCCTCAAAGCGGGTGACACCGTTCTCGACGTCGGCGCGCACAACGGCCTGCACACGGTGCAATTCCTCGCGGCGGTAGGTCCGGACGGACGCGTGGCGGCGTTCGAACCCCTGCCGGAAATGGGCGTCGTGCTGGATCAGCTCGCGGCCCGCCATCCCAATCTCCAGGTCGAGAAGGTCGCCCTCGGACGCCTGGAGAACACCACCGTGCGGTTCGTCCGCGCCGTCGGCAGCCTGTCGGAAAGCGGCCTGCGCGTGCGCCAATACAACGACCCCGACCGGGTGACGCCGCAGACGATCGAGGTTCGCGCCACGACCATCGACGAGGCGGCCGGCCGGCTCGGCATTTCGGCCGTCGCCTACGTCAAGATGGACATCGAGGGCGGAGAGCTGGACGCCCTGGCGGGCGGGGCTGGAACGGTCGGGCGGTTTCGGCCGATGATCTCGGTCGAATGGGGCGGCCAGGCCTACAAGGCCTACGGCCACCGCGAGGACAGCCTCTACGACTACGCCGCCTCGGTCGGCTATCGCATCCACGACCCGTTCCTGAAGGACATCGGCTCGCGCGAGCTGTGGGACGGCGCCAAGGCGCGCTACTGCTGGGACTATTTCCTGGTGCCGACCGAGCGCGTCGACGAGATCTCGCGCCTGGTCTAGCGCCTCAATCGGCGGTCCAGCCGCCATCCACCACCAGCGAGGAGCCGGTCATCAGGGCGCTGGCGTCGGAGGCGAGGAAGACGATGGCGCCCATCAGGTCCTCGACCTGGCCCAGGCGGCCGAGCTTGATCTTGGCGAGCACGCTTTCGAGGAAGGCCGGGTCCTCGAAGAACGGCCGGGTCAGCGGCGTCTCGATGAAGGTGGGGGCGATGGTGTTGACCCTGATCCCGTGCGGGGCGAGGTCCAGCGCCATGGCCTTGGAGAGGCCCTCCAGCGCCCATTTGCTGGCGCAGTAGAGCGTGCGGTTGGGACCGCCGACATGGCCCATCTGCGAGGTCATGTGGATGATCGAGCCCTTGCTCCCCTGCTCCACCATCCCTTGCGCCACGGCCTGGGCGACGAAGAAGGCGGCCTTGAGATTGAGGTCGAGCACGGCGTCGTAGTCGTCGACCGTGACCTCGCCGAACGGCTTGGGGCGGTTGGTGCCGGCGTTGTTGACCAGGATGTCGAAGGCCGGGCGCGCGCCCAGCGCAGCGCGGACGGCCGCGACATCGCCGACGTCGAGCGCCAGGGCCTCCGCCGCCCCGCCCTGCTCGCGGATGGCCAGCGCCGCCGCCTCGATCTCGCCGGCCGAGCGGGCGACCAGGGTCACCGTCGCGCCGGCGTCGGCCAGGGCCGCGGCGGCGGCGAGGCCGATGCCTCGCCCCGCCCCGGTGACCAGGGCCCGGCGGCCGTCCAGACGGAACGACGGCGTGCGCGGCAGTTCCATCGCCCTACCCGCCCCCTATTCCGCCGCCAGCACGGGCGAGGCCGCCCCGGCATAGGGCACCTCCCGATGGCCGTAGCGGCGCACGCGGATGTTGGCCTGCTCGCCATGGCCGGCGAAGCCTTCCAGGGCGCACAGGCGCGAGCAGTACTCGCCGACAAGGGCCGACGCTTCGTCGGTCAGCACCTTCTGGTAGGTGCAGGTCTTGATGAACTTGCCCACCCACAGGCCGCCGGTGTAGCGGGCCGCCAGCTTGGTGGGCAGGGTGTGGTTGGTGCCGATCACCTTGTCGCCGAACGAGACATTGGTGCGCGGCCCCAGGAACAGCGCCCCGTAGTTGGTCATGTGCTTGAGGAAATAGTCCGGGTCGCGGGTCATCACCTGCACGTGCTCGGAGGCGATGCGGTCGGCGATCTCGACCATCTCCTCGTCGCTGTCGGCGAGGATCACCTGGCCGAAGCTCTCCCAGGCCCGGCGGGCGATGGCGGCGGTCGGCAGGATCTCGAGCAGGCGTTCGACCCAGGCGATGGTGTCCTCGGCCAGCTTCCGCGACGTGGTCAGCAGGATGGCCGGGCTGTCGGGGCCGTGCTCGGCCTGGCCCAGCAGGTCGGTGGCGCAAAGCTCGCCGTCCACGCTGTCGTCGGCGATGACCAGGGTCTCGGTGGGACCGGCGAAGAGGTCGATGCCGACCCGGCCGAACAGCTGGCGCTTGGCCTCGGCGACATAGGCGTTGCCGGGGCCCACCAGCATGTCGACCGGCGCGATGGTCTGGGTGCCCAGGGCCATGGCCGCCACGGCCTGCACCCCGCCCAGGCAGTAGATCTCGTCGGCGCCGGCCATGGCCTGCGCGGCGACGATGGCGGGCGCGGGCTTGCCGCCGAACGGCGGGGCGCAGGTCACCACCCGCGGCACGCCGGCCACCTTGGCCGTCAGCACCGACATGTGGGCCGAGGCCAGCAGCGGATACTTGCCGCCCGGCACGTAGCAGCCGGCGGCGTTCACCGGCAGGTTCCTGTGGCCCAGGATCACGCCGGGCAGGGTCTCGACCTCGACGTCCTTGAGGCTATCGCGCTGGATCCGGGCGAAGTTGCGCACCTGGGTCTGGGCGAACTCGATGTCCTTCAGATCGCGATCCGACAGCTGGTCGAGGCAGCCCTGGATCTCGGCCGGCGACAGGCGGTAGCTCTCGCGGTCCCAGCCGTCGAACTTCGTCGACAGCTCGCGCACCGCCGCATCGCCCCGCGCCGCCACGTCG
This sequence comes from Caulobacter sp. GW821-FHT09B11, assembly GCF_059418205.1. Classification (NCBI taxonomy): domain Bacteria; kingdom Pseudomonadati; phylum Pseudomonadota; class Alphaproteobacteria; order Caulobacterales; family Caulobacteraceae; genus Caulobacter; species Caulobacter sp. GW821-FHT09B11. Next base: position 51,047 of record NZ_JBWKPK010000033.1, read on the forward strand.
GCGAGGATCCCCTCCACCGTCTCGCGCACCGCCCGGTCGGCCGCCGCAACAACCCCCGCATCCGCCCCGCTCTTCAACCACTTCGCCATGGCCGTCTCTCCTGGAAGTCTCCCGGGAGAGGTGTGGCCTGGATCGGCGGTGCACGCGCGGCGTGCGGCGGGAACGGTCGCGTAGTGGAGAGCGGGCCAGCCTATCCTTATTCCCGTCATTCCCGCCCTTGTGGCGGGAAACCCTCCGTCCGCCGCAAGGACGGATGAGGCGGACCGCAGGCGGTCCGCTGGCGCTTCACGTGTCGGCTGAACCAGGGGTTCCCGCCACAAGGGCGGGAATGACGGGAGAAAATGGAGCCGCTCAAGCCGCCAGGCGATGCGCCCGGCGCCAGGCTTGGGGCGCGACGCCCATGGCGCGGCGGAACAGCCGGCACAGGTGCGACTGGTCGGCGAAGCCGCACAGATAGGCGATCTGGCTCAGCTGCTCGCGGGTGGTCAGCATCATGTGCTGGGCCGCCTCCAGCCGCCGGCGGGTGACATAGGCGTGCGGCGTCTGGCCGAAGGTGACCTTGAAGGCGCGGCCGAAATAGCTGGGGCTGAGCGCCACCAGGGCGCCCAGGGCCGCCGTGCTGAGATCGCCCTCCAGGCCCTCGTCGATGTGCTTGCGCAGCTTGCGCGCCTGCCAGGGGGCCAGGCCGCCCTGCACCGCCGGCGCGACCTGCGGCGCGGCGACCCCGACGACGCCAACGCCGACGACAAGGGCCGAGGCCTTGGCGACCAGGGCCCGGGCCGTGGCCGCCTCGGGCTCGACCGATCGCTCCAGCGAGCGTTCCAGGGCGCCGAGCACCTCGCGCAGGTCGGCGAAGCTGCGGGGCTCGCCCGCCAGTTCCCGCGCGGCCAGCAGGCCGTTGGAGGGGGCGGCGTCGGAGAAGGATGACGGAGCGAGGAAGGACATGGTTTCGATCCCTGACTGCGGGCGCCCCGACGGGCCCCTTCGTTTTCGAGGATCATTGTTCTGCGACCGCGCCGCCCGTCGCCATCGCACCTGCGCTTATCGTCGCAGTCCCAGGGTTTGACGGCCTCATACCCAGGTATGGGATCGCTACCTTCGCGGACAGACCGTCCCCTTTTTCCGTGCATCCCCGCGAAGGCGGGGATCCAAGCCGAGTCGGCCGGCTCGCGCCGAACGCGCCACAGCCTGGGAGTCAGCTTGGGTCCCCGCCTTCGCGGGGACACACGGATGAGGGGCGATCGCCGGGGTAGATTCAGCCCTCGGCCAGCGAGGCGCTGTCGATCACGAAGCGGTACTTCACGTCGCTCTTCTGCATGCGCTCGTAGGCGGTCTCGATCTCCTGGATCTTGATCATCTCGATGTCGGAGACGATGCCGTGCTCGGCGCAGAAATCGAGCATCTCCTGGGTCTCGGCGATGCCGCCGATCAGCGAACCGGCGATCGACCGGCGCTTGAAGATCAGGGCGGCGACGTCCGGGCTCGGGTGAGCGTGTTCCGGCACGCCGACCAGGCACAGGGTCCCGTCGCGCTTCAGCAGGGCGGTGAAGGCGTCGAGGCTGTGGCTGACCGAGACGGTGTTGAGGATGAAGTCGAACGAGTTGGCGTGGGCGGCCATCTCATCGGCGTTGCGCGACACCACGACCTCGTCGGCGCCCAGGTCAAGGGCGTCCTGGCGCTTGGCTTCCGAGGTGGTGAAGGCCACGACGTGGGCGCCCAGCGCGTGGGCCAGCTTGACGCCCATGTGGCCAAGGCCGCCGATGCCTACGACGCCGACCTTCTTGCCCGGACCGACGTTCCAGTGGCGCAGCGGCGACCAGGTAGTGATGCCGGCGCACAGCAGCGGGGCGACGGCGGCCAGCTGCTCCTCGGGGTGGCTGATCTTCAGCACGAAGCCGTCGTTGACGACGATCTGCTGCGAATAGCCGCCCAGGGTGTGGCCGGGGGCGTCTTCGGTCGGGCCGTTATAGGTGCCGACGAAACCGTTCTCGCAGAACTGCTCCAGGCCGTCGTCGCACGAGTGGCAGTGCTTGCAGCTGTCGACCATGCAGCCGACGCCGACCACGTCGCCTTCCTTGAAGCGGCTGACCGAACCGCCGACGGCCGAGACGCGGCCGACGATCTCGTGCCCGGGCACGCAGGGGAAAAGGGTGCCGGCCCATTCCGAGCGCACGGTGTGCAGGTCGGAGTGGCAGACGCCGCAATAGGCGATCTCGATCTGGACGTCGTGCGCGCCGACGGCGCGGCGCGTGATGTCCATCGCTTCCAGCGGCTTGTCGGCGGCGAAGGCGCCATAGGCTTTGATGGCCATGTGCAGGATATTCCGATTGGCTTTGGGGGAGGAGGAGACCCCCCGCGGGGCCTCGCACAGCCAATCTAGCGCGCGCGCGATCGTAAAATTAGCCGCTCAGTCTTTCACGGCTCGATGAGCAAAATTCATCAATCAATCTCTTGCGGGTCGGCCGCCAGGGGCAATCGCAGATCGAACCGCGCCCCCTCCCCCGGCTGCGACGTCACGACGATCGTCCCGCCATGGGCCTCGGCGATGGTCTTGCAGATCGACAGCCCCATGCCCATCCCCTCGGACTTGGTGGTGTAGAAGGCGTTGAACAACTGCGGCAGGCGCTCGGGCGCCACGCCCGGCCCGGTGTCGGCCACCGACAGCACCACCGCCTCGCCCTCCCCTCGCCCTTCCACGGCCCCGCGCACGGTCAGCACCCGCTCGGCCCCCTCGTCCTCCAGGCCCTCGGCCATCGCCTGCACGGCGTTGACCATCAGGTTGACCAGCACCTGCTGCAACTGGACCCGGTCGCCCTCCACCTCGGGCAGGTCGGCGGGAACCTGCACGCGCAGGGCCACCCCGTGGGCCGTCAGCTCGCGCCGCACCAGCAGCACGGCGTCCTCGACCAGCGCGCCGAGCGCCAGCCGCGTCGTCTCCGGCTCGCCCTTCACCGCCATGGTGCGGATGCGGCCGATCACGCCCGAGGCGCGGTTGGCCTCACCGATCATCCGGTCGAAGGCCTTGCGCACCTCCTCCAGGTCCGGCGTCTCGCGCTTCAGCCAGCGCAGCCCCGCCTCGCCGTTGGTGACGATGGCCGACAGCGGCTGGTTGACCTCGTGGGCGATCGAGGCGGTCAGCTCGCCCAGCGTCGAAATTCGCGCCGCGTGGGCCAGTTCGGCCTGCACCCTCTGCAGGTCCTCCTGAGCGCGCAGGCGGTCGGTGATGTCGATGACGCCGACCAGGGTCGCCCCCTGCGGCAGGTATTCGCGCGGATAGCAGCAGGTGAACAGGCCGTCGAACTCGCGGCCGTCATAGGTGCGGAACCGCGCCTCGCTTTCGTAGTGCGGCTTCTTTTCCAGGGCGGCGACGACGCTGGCGGCGAAGACGTGCTCGCTGCTCGGCGGCCAGAAACGGTCGACCGGCCCGATCAGCTGCTCGCGCGTGGCCTCGAACAGCTGCAGCGACTTCTCGTTGACGTCGACGACCTGGCTGGCCTCCATCATCTCGCGCACGAAGCGCGGGTTCTCGGCGATGTGGCTCCTCAGGCTGGTCACCCCCTTGGCGCGCAGGGCCCCGAACATCCCGGCCAGGGCCGAGAAGTCGAGCTCCCAGAACGACACGCTCATGGCGTGGAACACGTTGCGGAAACGGTATTCGCTGCGCCGCAGGGCCTCCTCGGCCTTGCGGGCCTCGGTGACGTCGCGGCCGGTCTCCAGGATGTGGATCGGCGCGCCCGCCGCGTCGCGGCGCAGCGACCAGCGCAGGTCGATCACCGCCTGGCGGCCGTCGGCCAGCCGCCGGGTGACCTCGCCCCGCCATTGCCCCTCGTCCAGCAGGCGGGCGTTGATCTCCTCCAGCGGCGCCGGAAAGACGGTGGCCAGCGGGTCGGCGGCGCCGGCCTGGCGGACGGCCTCGCGGCCATGGCCGTACAGCGCCTCGCAGCCCTGGTTCCAGAACAGGATCCGCCCCTCCAGGTCGCGCACCAGGATCGGCTCGTGGGCGGCGGCCAGCAGGCCGAGCAGGGATTCGGTCGAAACGTTCAAGACGTCGGGGTGGTCGCGCATCGAGATCACCGAAGGTTGCGCCCCTTTATTGACGGCGCGCAGTGGTTGGTCCAGCTATCGCCCTCATGTCGGTTCCGACGGTGCACATTGTCGACGACGACGGGGCCATACGCGAAGCCCTGGACAGCCTGTTCCGTTCGGTCGGGCTGGAGACCCGCCTGTTCGGCAACGCCCAGGACTTCTTTCGCTCCGGACATGCGCACGACGCGGGATGCCTCGTCTTGGACGTACGGCTCCCGGGCGTCAGCGGCCTAGACTTCCAGGCCCAGCTCAACGCCGCCGACATCCGCATGCCGGTGGTGCTGATGACCGGCCACGGCGACATCCCGATGACCGTGCGCGGCATGAAGGCCGGCGCCGTCGACTTTCTGGCCAAGCCCTTCCGCGACCAGGACATGCTCGACGCGGTGACCGCCGCCATCGGCCGCGACCAGGCCCAGCGCGCCGAGCGCTCGGGGCTCGACGAGGCCCGCCGGCGCTACGACACCCTCACCGCCCGCGAGCGCCAGGTCATGGCCCTGGTCGCCGCCGGCCTGATGAACAAGCAGATCGCCTTCGAGATCGGGCTGTCCGAGATCACGGTGAAGATCCACCGCGGCTCGGCCATGCGTAAGATGGAGGCCCGCTCGATGCTGGAGTTCGTGCGCATGGCCGAGCTGCTCGGCGTCGCCCCTGCGACATGACGCCATACACCCGAGTATGATTCCGCCGGCGGCCGGTCTGGGGCAGATAGGTCCCACCCGTCGCCCGCCGCCTGTTCGCGCGGCTCCGGCGGGACCGGAAGGGACGAGTAGGTGTCGCAAGCCCCGTTGATTGCCGTGGTCGACGACGATGAAGCCGTCCGGGCTTCCCTGGAAGCCCTGATCCGCTCGCTGGGCCACCGCGTCGCCACCTTCGCCTCGGCCGCCGCCTTCCTGGCCTCGGAGGTCTCGTCCGCCGCCGACTGCCTGATCAGCGACGTCCAGATGCCCGGCCTCTCCGGCTTCGACCTGCAGCTGGCCCTGGGCGAACGCGGCCTCGCCACCCCCGTGATCCTGATCACCGCCTTCGACGACGCCCGCGCCCGCACCCGCGGCCTGGCCCTCGGCGCCACCTGCTTCCTGAAGAAACCCTTCAGCGGCGAAAGCCTGATCCGCTGCCTGGAATCGGCGCTGTCCGGCCGCTGACGCGAACGACGGCGCGGCAGGGAGGCCGGCGGCTTTCTGATTTTGGAGAAAATGGCGCGCCCGGAACGATTCGAACGTCAGACCCTCAGATTCGCAGTCTGCCAATAGAGATCCGCAGCAATCCGCGCCGTTACTATCATGCCTAACAACATGCCGTATTTACTGCGTTTTTCATAATTGACCGCAAATCCCGCTCCGCATAGATACGCAGCGCTGCGGCACCACGGCGCACCACGGCAGCACCACAGGATTGGGCGAGGACAACAGATGGCGGGCAGCTTCACGGCCAAACTGACGGCGCGGACGGTGACGGCGATCAAGCCGAACGGCGATGACTTCGATGTCCGCGACCGCGAACTGCGTGGCTTCCACGTCCGCGTCACCAAGCGCGGCGAAATGATCTACCGCTTCCAATACCGCCGGCCGGACGGCAGCCGCCCCGTGCTCACACTCGGCAAGGTGAGCGAACTCACGCCAGATCAGGCCCGCAAGGCGGCTCAAGCTCACTTCATCGCCGTGGGCGGCGGGGCCGATCCGCGCAAGGCTCGCCAGGACTGGATCGCCGCCCCAACCATGGACGACCTCTGGGAGCGCTACGAGCGTGAGCGGCTGAAGATCAAGAACCGTGAGCGGACGGTCGCCGAGTATGTGCGCAACTGGAAGACCCACTCCCAGCCGCTGCTAGGCCGCCTGAAGGTCGTCGAGGTCGGCCGGAAGGAGATCAACGCCGTGGTCGCCGGGATGGGCAGCAAGAAGACCACCGCCAACCGCGTGGTGGCCCTGCTGTCGGTGATGTTCAACTTCGCCATCGAGAACGAACTACGCGCCGACAACCCCGCCGCCGGCGTCCGCAAGCACCGCGAGAACACCCGTGACGTCGCCTTCACTGACGACGAACTCGGGCGGATCGCCGCCGCCATCGAGCAGGAGCCCGAGAGCTGGGCACGGACGGCCCTGACCCTGATGATGGTCACCGGCGCGCGCCACGGCGAGATTCTGAGCGCGGAGTGGTCGGAGTTCGATCTCGACGACAGCGCCCCGACCTGGCGCATGCCAGCCCAGCGGATGAAGGGCGGCAAAGCCCACACCTACGCTCTGGACGCTGACACCGTCGCCCTGCTGCGCGACTGGCGGGCCAACGCGCCCTTCCTTTCGCCGCGCTGGGTGTTCCCCAACATCAAGGGCATGGGACCAAAGGAGAGCCTGCAGAAGCCGTGGGCGCGGGCGAAGGAGAAGGCCAAGCTGACGCGCGGCGTGCTGCACTCGTTCCGCCACACCTTCCTGACCCGGCTCGCCGAGAGCGGCGCCAGCGCCATCGACATCCGCAACACAGCGGGCCACGCCGACATCGCCACGTCCATGAAGTATGTGCATGCCGCCGAGAACGCCCGGCTGCGCGAGCTTCAGGAGCAGAACCGCCGGGGCATCCGCGAGGCGATGAAGAAGCGTCCGATGGACGCCGAGGTGCGGCAGTTCCCAGGCACAGGCAAGACGGAGACCGCCTAAGCCTCGGTCTCGTTCGCCCCGGCGGCGCGCCGCAACGCCCCGTAGAGGTCGCCCGGCCCCAGCAGGATCTTCAGCAGCTCATCGCGGATGCGCTCCGACGCGAGCACCTGACGGCTCATGGACGTGAAGGCGTCGTCGCTGTCCATGGCGGCGTCGAGAAGCTGGCTCTGCAGCGTGGGAGAGTTGCTGAACTGCGCCCGCGTGTTGGCCATCGCCTGTTCCTGCAGTTCCTCGGACGCCAGCATGTGGCTCTTCAGGAAGCCGTTGACGTAGTGCAGTTGATCATCGTCTGAGAGCAGCCCCTCGAAGAGGTCGTTCACCCGGGCGATGATCTCGTTGAGCAGCGCCTTGTCCTTCTCCTGCAGGCTGCCCGAACCGGTCTCGGACATGCCCGGCAGCTTGGGCGCGTCGCCCCCGCCGTAGAGCAGGTCGCGCTTGGCCTCGGCCTTCAGGCTGTGGTGCGTCAGCTTCACGCCCGACAGGTCGATCCCCTCGCGCTCGCGGCCGAACTCCAGCAACGGCAGCAGGCGGCGATAGAAGATCGCGCGCTTCTCGATCTCGGTGTTCCCGTAGTCGAGGATCTGACTGAGGAAACTGTAGAGCCGCACGAACGTGCCCATGTCGCCCTTGAACAACGTCAGGGCGTCCATGTGGTCCTTGGCGTCACCCTTAGCGCGCTCGTCGCCCTGCGCGTCGGCCAGCGTCCAGGCCTGCTTGGCGGCGTTGAAGGCGTGGACGATGCGGCTCGCCACCGGCTCAATGGCGGCGATCAGGTCGGACTGGCGGGCCACCGGGTTCAGCTCGACCTTCACCACCCGCTCGACCTCGAAGTCGTCGTAATGGCCGCTGCCGTCCAGCTTGGCGCGCAGGTCGTAGATCAGGTTCGGATCGGTGGCGCTCTCCAGCTCCGCCGTCTCGTAGTAGGTGCGGAACGCCGCCAGGATCTCGTCGGAGCTGTTGACGAAGTCGAGGACGTAGGTGGTGTCCTTGCCTGGATGGGCGCGGTTCAGGCGCGAGAGGGTCTGCACCGCCTGGATGCCGGCCAGCCGCCGGTCGACATACATACCGCACAGCAGGGGCTGGTCGAAGCCGGTCTGGAACTTGTTGGCCACCAGCAGCAGATGGAAGGCCTCGCCCTTGAAGGCGTCGCGGATGTCGCGGCCGTTCAGGCCGGGATTGAGCGTGTGGCTGGTCTCGCTGACCTCGCCCAGATCCTTGTCGTTCACCTCGCCCGAGAAGGCCGCCAGCGTGCCCAGCGGGTACCTTGATCGGATTGTCGAGGCAGAGAGCAAGACGGTCATTGCTGCCTTCGAAAAGCGGATAGACGAACTCGACCGTCAGAAGCTCTTGGTGGCAGAAAAAATGGAGAGATGCGGCAAGCCTTTGAAAGGCTATGAGGAGAGTTTTCGAACGGCGATGAGCTTTCTCGCAAACCCCTGGAATCTATGGTGTTCCGGCAAGCTTGAGGATCAGCGGGCTACCCTAAAACTCACCTTTCCAGGTGAGCTTCGGTACAACCGAAAAGAGGGCTTTCGAACGCCGAAAACGTCCTTACCCTTCAATATCTTGAGTGAGAATTTCCCCTTAATTGGGGAGATGGCGCGCCCGGAACGATTCGAACGTCCGACCCTCAGATTCGTAGTCTGATGCTCTATCCAGCTGAGCTACGGGCGCGCACTGCCTTGCGGCGAGGCGGGGGAAATAGCCCGGACCCTGGGGGTGTGCAAGCGTCTTGTCGCAAGAAAGTCGCCGAGTTTGGTGGATAAGTGCGCAATCCCTTTTCGGGCAAGGCTTTGCGCGGCTGAAAAAGATGTCGCAGGGGCGCGGGAAGGCGTTTTTTGCGAGCGCGGTGGCGGCGGCGGGGGCATGGTTCGTCGAATCTCCGTCTCGCGAGTCGGCTTTAGGCCGGCTTTCGGAGCCTGTTCGCGCCCGTTTCGAGGATCCGCCCATGCGTCTGCCCGTTCTCGCCGCCCTCGCCGTCCTGACCGCTTGCGGAGGGATCGCCGGCTGTGCGACGCTGGCGGCCGTGGCCAAGGACAGGCCGGCCCCCGTTACGGCGGGCGCGGCGGCGGCCTACAGCCCGCGCGGCATGGTCGCCACGGCCAATCCGCTGGCCACAGAGGCGGGCCTGCGAGTGCTGCGCGAAGGCGGTTCGGCCGTGGATGCGGCGGTGGCCGTGCAGGCGGTGCTGGGCCTCGTGGAGCCGCAGAGCTCGGGCCTGGGCGGCGGCTCGTTCCTGATGGTCTACGACGCCAAGACCGGCAAGGTGACGGCCTATGACGGCCGCGAGACCGCCCCGGCGGCCGCGACGCCGGCCCTGTTCCTGGGCGACGACGGCAAGCCCGTGCCGTTCATTTCGGCGGTTCTTTCGGGCCGCTCGACCGGCGTGCCGGGTGCGGTCGGCATGCTGGCCCAGGCCCAGAAGGAGCACGGCGCCATCGCCTGGGATCGCCTGTTCCTCGACGCCGAGAAACTGGCCGACCAGGGCTTCACGGTGAGCCCGCGCCTGGCCTCGATGATCAACGGCCGCTCGCCCCAGGGGAAGACGGCCGACGCCACCGCCTATTTCACCAAGCCCGACGGCCAGCGCTACCAGGCCGGCGAGACGCTGAGGAACCCGGCCTACGCCGCCACCGTGCGCCGCCTGGCCTCCGAAGGGCCCTCGGCGCTCTATGAAGGCCCGCTGGCGCAGGCGATCGTCGCCAAGCTGCACGAGGGCGAGCGGCCCTCGACCATGACCCTGGCCGACATGGCCGCCTACAAGCCGCGCAGCGCCGACGCCCTCTGCCGGCCGTGGAAGGTCTACACCGTCTGCGTGCCCAACCCGTCGTCGAGCGGGGTGTCGCTGCTGCAGGCCCTGCTGATGCTCGAGCACACCGACATCGACAAGCGCGGCCCCAAGGACCCGATCGCCTGGACCCAGATCGCCGAGGCCGAACGCGTCATGTACGCCGACCGCGACCGCTATGTCGGCGATCCGGGCAAGGTGACCGTGCCGGTCGAGGGCCTGCTGGAACCGGCCTATGTCAAGGAACGCGCCAGGCTGATCGGCGAGACGGCCGGCCCGGTCCCGACCTTCGGCCTGCCCAAGGGCGCGCCCAAGGTCGGCCCGGACTCGACCGTCGAGCCGGGCGGCACCACCCACTTCGTCATCGTCGATCCGGCCGGCAACGTGGTGTCGATGACCACCACGGTCGAGAGCATCTTCGGCTCGGGCCGCATGGTCGGCGGCTTTTTCCTCAACAACCAACTGACCGACTTCAACTTCGCGCCGATCGACAAGGACGGCCTGCCCGGCGCCAACGCCGTGGCCGGCGGCAAGCGCCCGCGCTCGTCGATGTCGCCGCTGATCGTCCTGGACAAGAAGGGCAAGTTCCTGGCCGCCGTCGGCTCGCCGGGCGGCTCGGCGATCCTGTCCTATAACCTCAAGGCCATGGTCGGGGTGTTCGACTGGGGCCTGTCGATGCAGGACGCCGTGGCTCTGCCCAACCTGGTGGCGCGCGGCGAGGTGTTCTCGGGCGAGGTCGATCGCTTCGGCCCGGAGCTGACGGCGGCGCTGCAAGCGCGCGGCGTGCTGGTCAAGGAAGGCCAGAACGAGAATTCGGGCCTGCACGGGGTGATCGTGCAGGCGGGGGGCGTGCTCGAAGGCGGCGCGGATCCGCGTCGCGAGGGCGTGGCGAAGGGGCTGTGAGCTAGATCCTCCCCCTCTGGGGGAGGTGGCCCGGAGGGCCGGAGGGGGCCTCTC